>JAIYDR010000087.1 GCA_027487395.1 Rhodobacter sp.
CCGCGATCAGGACAAGGATCGACATCAGGATGAACATCATATTGTCCTCGACCGTCAGGGCGCGCAGGTAGCTGCCTGCGGAGTCCTGCCAGGTCCAGACCATTGCTGTCGGCCCCCCGGCCTGCAGCAGCGGTTGGGCGTATTCCTCGATGCTTTGCGGTCGCTCCACCGTCACTTCGATCTCATCGGCACGGCCGTCGCGGTTGAAATAGGACTGCGCCTCGGCAAAGGGCAGATAGACGCGCAAGCGGTCGATATCAGGGCTGCCGGTGGTGAAGATATGCGTGACCGTATAGGCGTTAACGCGGGGCGAGGTGCCAAGCGCGGTCTTTGTCCCATCGGGTGAGATCATGCGCAGCTTGTCGCCCACGGCAAGGCCAAGCTCGCGCGCCACCCCCATGCCGATGGCAATCCCGTCGTCAAAGGCCGCCGGATCGCCCTGATCGCCCTCGCCATCGCCGATCGCCGGGATGGCAGCGTAATCGGTGGCGCGGATGCCGTACACCTCAGCCCCCGAGTTGCGGCCATTGGCGGTCAGCATCACCTGACCGCGCACCACAGGGGCGGCACGGGTGACACCCGGCACGGCGCGAATACGGTCAGCCATCGCGTCGAAATCGGCCATGCCCCGGATCATCCGGCCAGTGGCCGGGTCCATATCCCCGCCGGTATAGACCGTGACATGGGCATTGGCCCCCAGAAGGGTCGAGACGAACTCGGCCCGGAACCCCGCGCGCACCGCCATGGTGACGATCAGCGCAAAGACCGCCAATGTGATGCCGATCAGGCTGATCCATGTCATGGCCGATACCCCGCCTTCGGATCGTCGCGCGCGCAGATAGCGCCAAGCGATCAGCCATTCGTAGCGGGCAAAGGGGCGAGGGGTGGGCATGGGCAGCGCCTTTGATAAGTGCGGCGCGACACTGTCGGCTGCATCGCGCGGCGTCAAGGCAAGCGCGGCGCAAGGGCGATCAGTTCGGCGTGTTTGGCCGCTATTGCGCCACGGCCAGCGCTACAGCGGCAAAATGCAGACCTGCCGCGACGGCGACGAACAGATGCCAGATCGCATTGTGAAAGCGCAAGGCGTGCCATTTGTAAAACACCACCCCCGCCACATAGGTCAGCCCCCCCGCGACGATCAGCCCCAGCGACACCCCGGGCAAAGACGCCCGCGCCGGACCGATGGCCAGAACGCCGACCCAGCCAAGCGCGATATAGGCAACCACGCTCAGCCGATCATAGCGCCCGGGCAGTACCACCTTGACCACCACCCCCAGCACAGCACCGAACCAGACCGTAATCCCCAGCGCCCAAGCCCAGAGCGGTTGGTCAAATTGCACGACAATCGCCGTGTAAGTGCCCGCGATCATGACATAAATCGCAGAGTGATCGAACCGGCGCAGCAGCCATTTCAGCGCTGAGGGCGGCGTCATGTTATAGGCCAGCGAAAAGCCGAACATCAGGAAATAGCCCGCGGCATAGACAGTCAGCGCCGCAAACAGCCCAAACTCAGCCTGTTGCAGAACATGGCCGAGCAGCAGTGAAAACGCGATCACACCTGCAAGCAAAGCCAATGTATGCACGATGCCATCGGCCAGAAGCTCTGCGGTCGAGAAGGGGCGCTTGGTCAAGCGCGGATGCTGATCGGGCAAGGACATAAGGCACTCCGGAACACGAAATAGACGATGCGCCGTCTGTCGTCCCTGTCAACCTCTGCCGCCTATCCCTGACGCCACGTCAGCGCCGCATCGCCCAAAGCATGCCCCGCCGCAGCATCTGTTCCGGCACCCCGTGGTCGATCACATTGGCCTGATGGCCGAGCGCGTTGTAATAGACGCGGCCTTGAGCCCAGCCCTTGGTGAACACAACCGGCATGGCGACGGGACCGTTGACAGCGTGGGGGCCATCCACCACCGGAAAGTCGCAGACGGCGTGAACCTTCACCGCCGGATCGACATGCAAGTAATACTGCTCGGTCGCCACATCAAAATCCGGCAGGCCCGCCACCGTTTCGTGGTCTGACGTCACGCGGACCCGATAGTTCACCCCATCATTGCCCGGATGGGCCACCCATTGCGCCCCAGTCAGGAACTGCCAATCCACATTGGCGCGGAAGGCGTCGCACATGCCGCCATGACAACCGGCCAGACCCGTGCCTGCGGCCACGGCCGCAGCGACGTTCAATGCTTGATCCTTGGCGATCTCGGACATTGTCCAGACTGGCACGATCAGATCAACCGCCGCCAGCGCCGCCGGATCATCGAAACAGGCCAGCGTATCGGTGACCGTCACAGTCACCCCGGCCTCGCGCAGCCATCCAGCAAAAAGGTTCGCCACTTTTTCCGGCTCATGCCCCGGCCAGCCGCCCCATGTGATCAGTGCTTGCGCCATATCCGTTCCTCCACCCATGTCGAGCAAGGAAACCCCAAGGCAGATGTCCTGTCCACCGCAATAAGCGCCGGATCGGAACCAATGGGATGCGCGCGCCAATGAGACGGAGGCGTGCTCTCTTTTGCCCTGCAATCACCCGTTTAGAGCACCGGCGCGGTTCGCGCAATGCGCCGCCCGTCATGTGGTTCCGTGGGAAATGCGGGGTCTTTAACGCGATGAGGCAATCAATAAGCGCCCCAAGGCAGACAGATTGCGCGACGTTTTGGTGAGAGCGCAAAAACGCGGAACCCGCCGCCCCAAGAGCCAAAGACTCACATTTGTGACGAACTGGTCAAATCGCGCAATAGGGCTGCGCGCTGGTCCAAGCGCTCATCGCGGCGCGCTTTTTGGCGTCGCGGAAAGGCATCCACTCTCGACCGGCGCCCTTGCGACCGTTGCCAGCCACCATCCTGTCGGACACGACACTGGCCGCAATCATCTGGGTCGCGCATTCCAGATTGGCGGCGCCATCCTTCAACTCGGCGCTGGTATCGGCACTGCAGCCGTGGTTCGCTGCCGATCGCGGTGAGATCTGCATAACCCCGATATAACGCCCACCACCGCCTGCCGCCTTGGGGTTCCAACTGGATTCGTAGCGCGCCACCGCCGACATCAGACCTGCCCAAAAGGCGCGGCGTTCTTGCGCAGAAGCGTTTTCGTAACCGGGGCACCACACATCGATGTCATCTGGCACCACATCGGTCAGCCGGCTGTCTTGCTGCGCCACAGCGGCCAGCGTGCGTTGGGTCCATTCCGGCGCTTCGGGGCGCGCATCCCAACCCATGGGGGGGCGGGCATTGCTGCTTGACAATGACGGCTCTCCGGCAGGCACACAGCCTGCTATGGCAAGAACCATCAGTCCCGAAACGATCACGGCTTTCAGCATGGGTCCATCACAGGTGGCGACACGCCCGTCACGCGTCGGGGGTGGTGATGCCCGTCCCGACCCCCATGAGTCCACGTTGCCCTGCCCAATGCCCCTGATATCGGCGGGTTCTTGCCATTATTGCCCCGATGCGACGCCTGCCCTAGCCGCAGCGACATGATTTTGCCGCGGTCTGGTGCAACTTTTGCCCTTTGCGTTGGTCTAAAGATGCTGGGAAACATCAATTGGGTGGTAGATGAAACGGCTCTCAAAACCAATAAAGGCCCTGCGCTACGTCTGGCACGGCTTTGCCAAGTTCGGCGAGACCGTGTTTTTCATCCTGCTTTTGCCGATGATTCTGGTGGGTGCTCTGCTGCCGGACCGGTCGCAATCGGCTGTGCGAAAAGCCAAACAGACCACCGACGCCGCCGTCCAGCCGCGCAGTTGAAGCCCCGGACTTGAAGCCAGCGCGCCTTGGCCCTAGACAGTCTGGCGACCGATGGACGGTCAGACGGCGAAAGGACGGCGCAGAATGCTCGACCTCACCTATGAGGCCCCGAAACCCAAGATCATCGCAGGCGCGACCGGCGATTGGGAATTGGTCATCGGCATGGAAATTCATGCGCAGGTCGCCTCGAACGCCAAGCTGTTCTCGGGAGCGTCCACCCAAGTCGGGGCGGAGCCGAATTCCAACGTGTCTTTCGTGGATTGCGCGATGCCGGGGATGCTGCCGGTCATCAACGACTTCTGTGTGGAGCAGGCGGTGCGGTCGGGTCTGGGGCTAAAGGCCGCGATCAACCTGCGCTCTGCCTTTGACCGCAAGAACTATTTCTACCCCGATCTGCCGCAGGGCTATCAGATCAGCCAACTTTACCATCCCATCGTGGGCGAAGGCGAAGTGCTGGTGGAGCTTTCCCCCGGTGTGGCGCGGCATGTGCGGATTGAGCGGATCCATCTGGAACAGGACGCGGGCAAGTCGATCCATGACATGGATCCGAACATGTCCTTTGTCGATTTCAACCGCACCGGCGTGGCCCTGATGGAGATTGTCAGCCGCCCCGATATTCGCGGCCCCGAAGAGGCGGCGGCCTATGTGTCGAAACTGCGCCAGATCCTGCGCTATTTGGGCACCTGTGACGGCAATATGCAGAACGGCAACCTGCGGGCAGACGTCAACGTCTCGGTCTGCCGTCCGGGCGATTATGAGCGCTATCAGGCGACGCAGGATTTCGGCCATCTCGGCACGCGCTGCGAAATCAAGAACATGAACTCCTTGCGCTTCATCCAGCAGGCGATTGACTACGAGGCGCGGCGTCAGATCGCCATCCTTGAAGACGGCGGCAAGGTGATGCAGGAAACCCGGCTTTACGATCCCGACAAGGGCGAGACTCGGTCGATGCGCTCCAAGGAAGAGGCGCATGATTACCGCTACTTCCCTTGCCCGGACCTGCTCCCGTTGGAGATTGACCAAGCATGGGTCAATGACATCGCTGCCCGGATGCCGGAACTGCCGGATGCCAAAAAGGCGCGCTTCATGGCCGACTTCGGCCTGACCGATTATGATGCCAATGTGCTGACGGCTGAGTTGGACAGTGCGGCCTTCTTTGAAGATGTCGCCAAGGGCCGTGACGGCAAACAGGCGGCGAATTGGATCATCAACGAACTCTTTGGTCGTCTGAACAAAGAGGGCAAGGCCGTCACCGAAAGCCCGCTGTCTGCCGCACAGATCGGCGGCGTGCTGGACTTGATCGCCAGCGGTGAGATTACCACCAAGATGGCCAAGGACCTGTTCGAAATCCTCTGGTCCGAAGGCGGCAATCCGGCAGAAGTGGCCGCCAAGCACGGCATGAAGCAGGTCACTGACACCGGCGCGATTGAGGCGGCCTTGGATGCGCTGATTGCCGCAAACCCCGATCAGGTGGAAAAGGCCAAGGTCAATGCCAAGCTGGCCGGATGGTTCACCGGCCAAGTGCTGAAAGCCACCGGGGGCAAGGCCAATCCGGCGGTGGTCAATCAGATGGTGGCGCAAAAGCTGGGGCTGTGATCCCGGCGCGCCACGCTGACAGAAAGGGGCCGTCTGGCCCCTTTTCCTTTTGCGCCGTGGCGGCTACCTTCCGCCGCATCCTGCCCCGGAGAAGTTCATGCAGCGTTACGAATTCAAGGTGATCCCCGCCCCGCGCCGCGGTGAAAAAGCGCGCGAGGCGAAAACGACCGAGGACCGCTTTGCCCTGGCAATGTCCAGCCTGATGAATTCCTTGGGTCGGGAAGGCTGGGATTACATCCGCGCCGATACGCTGCCTTGCGACGAACGCTCTGGTCTGACAGGGACCAAGACCACGTTCCAGACCGTTCTGGTGTTCCGCCGCGCGATGCCGGAAGACCCGCCGGTGGGCCTGACCGCCTTTACCCCGCGCCCAGAGGTGGTGCGCCCAGAGGTCGTGCGACCTGAGGCGTCCCGCGCCGAAGCGCCGCGCCTTGGGGCGGCGACCGATGCGCCCTCGGGTCCGTCCCCGGCGCTGGGGCCCGCGGCGGATTGATCAGCCTGCGGCGCGCAGGGCCAGCGGCAGGGTTTCGGCCAGCACCGCCAGTTCAGCCGCACCCCCCACACTGACGCGGATACACCGGTCCAAGGGCGCGACACCCGGCATGCGGGCAAAGACATCCCGCGTCACGAGTTCCCGTAGCACCGCGCGGGCGTAATCCCCATCGCGCCCACAGTCGATGGCGACGAAATTGGTGGCCGAGGGCAGGGGGGTCAGGCCGTTCTCAGTGGCAATCGTGGCGATCTGGTCACGGGCATTGATGACTTGGGTTTTGACCTGCGCCAGCCACGCCTGATCTTGCAACGCCGCCAAAGCCCCGGCCTGCGCGATGCGGCCCATGCCAAAATGGTTGCGCACCTTGTCAAAGGCTGTGATCAGCTCTGGTGCCGCGATGGCATAGCCGACGCGCAGCCCTGCCAACCCGTAGCCTTTGGAAAAAGTCCGCATCCGGATCACACGCGGATCTTCGGCGGGGATCACCGGCACTGTGCCGGGCGGGGAGAGGTCGGCATAAGCCTCATCGAGCAACAAAAGGCAGCCCTCGGGCAGGGCCTCGATCATCGCGCGAACTTTGGATGCTGTGTGCCAAGATCCCATCGGATTGTCAGGATTGGCGAAGTA
>JAIYDR010000295.1 GCA_027487395.1 Rhodobacter sp.
CCTTCCAACGTCAGAACTGGAGACGCTGTGCGGGATGCACCGGGAATGTGCGATTGCATCATTTCGACACCCTCAGCTTCGCGCGCTGCGACCAGCCAGCGGCAATCACGGCGACGACAAGGACCAATCCCGACACGCCTGATTGCACCTGCGGATCGACCCCGGCGAGGATCAGCCCGTTATAGAGTGTGGGCAGGATCAGCACGCCCATCACCGTCCTGAGAGCCCCGCCGCGCCCACCGCCCAAGGGCGTGCCACCAATCACGATGGCGGCCAGCGTCAGGAACAGCATCCCCACGCCCACATTCGCGGCCCCTGCCCCCAGTGCAAGGCTGCCCATGATGCCCGCCAGCGCCGAACAGGCCCCAGCAAAGGCAAAAAGGATGATGACGAAGCGCGTCACCGGTATGCCCGTCATCCGCGCCACAGCCTCATTGTTGCCGATGGCATAGGCGGCGCGGCCGAGACGGGTGTTGGATTCCAGAAACCACCCCAAGGCGACCACGACCAGCGCCAAAAGGAAGCTGTTGGGCAGGCCCAGCGGCGATTGGGTGGGCCAAGCCACGATCGCCTCAGACGACAGAAACGGGATCATCTCATAGCCAAAGAGCAGCGCCGCGATGCCAAGCCCGACATACCATATGCCAAGCGAGACGATGAAGGACGGCACCTTGGCCAGGGCATGAATGGCCCCGGTCAGCGCACCTAGACCCGCCCCAAGCGCCAGCGCAGCAGGCCAAGCCAGCCAGCCGATATCCGCCGTTTCGCGGCTGTTGGCGGACAGCAGCACAAAGGCCATCCCCGCCGCGCCCATCACCCCTTCGACGGACAAATCGATCCGGCCTGTCAGGACCACCGCACTCGCCCCCACCCCCACCACAATCGGGATCGCGGCATTGTTCAGGATGGTGTCGAGGTTGGTCAGCGTCGGAAAGGACGCCGGATTCAGGAGGGAAAAGATCACGATCAGCGCCAGCAGGATGGCAACCTCTGCCAGCCCCCCGCGCCATGTCAGGGCGGCGCTTCGCGTTGCGGTGCCGCCGGTTCCGGTCATGCTGGCCATCTGCCGCTCCTGTCGTAAAGCCGCCGCCCTATGTGGGCGGCGGCAGGGTCAATGCAGGTCTCAGCCCTGCGGGGCCACGACTTCACCACCGACGAGGTCCATGAACGGATCGGCGATCAGACGGTCCAGCCAAGTCGGGTCAATCCCGCCATTGGCTTGGAATTGCGCCGCATTGCCCGGCGTCACGCAATCGATGGCGTATTGGCCGTGGCGCTGGTCTGCCGTCAGATTGGCAACATCCAACTCGCCCACTGCCGCCTTGTAGGCAACCAAGAGACCCGTCGCCGCCGCCTTATACCCGCGATGGAAGGATGAGGCCGCGACCACATCGCCATCCGGCTGCCCGACCATCAGATCGACGACCGGGGGATAAGCCCCCTCGCCCGAGAATTTGACGTCGCCGATCATCCCGGCTTTCTTGATCGCTTCATAAGCGCCCAGCATCATGCCGTCATCTGCGGTCCAGACACCGTCAATCTGGTCACCGTATTTGGCGATCAGTTGCTGGGTGGTTTTCAGGGCAATCGCCTGATCCCAGTTAGCGGGCTGTTCGTCCAACAGGGTGATCTCCGGGTAATCCTTGATCACGTTCTTCAGACCGGCCACACGCTCTTGGCTGACGGTGCTGTCCAAGACGCCCGGGAGCGCGATGATGCCGCCCTTGCCGCCCATCGCCTCAACCAATGCCTTGGCGCCGCATTCCCCGGCAGTCACGCCGTTATAGGTGCCGAAAGACACGAAATGGTCGCCCACATCGGCGGGTTCCATGTTCGGGGGCATATTCCACCACACCACCATATAGCCGCCATTCTGCTTGACGGTATTGGCGATGGCTGGAACGTCCGACGCGGCCAAGGGGTTGGTCACGAGGACGATCTTCTTGCCCTTCGCGGCCAGCGCCTGAATCCCGGCGATCTGGGTTTGCGAGCTGCCGTTGGATTGCACAATCTCCACCGGCAGGCCCAGCTTTTCGCCAAGCGCCTTGGACCCTTCGATCCACGAGGCCATATAGGGATTCGTGGCGTTGATGACGGTCGTCACCAGCACCAGATCAGATTTGTCATAGGTGGGTTGCGATACCTCGGCCATCGCGCCGCCGACCGACGCGAAAGAGACAAGCGAAGCCACTCCGGCGCAGAGCATGGCTCTGACACCGGCCTTATAGACCATATTCATTGCGATTCCTCCCAGAGCGACGAGTGAACATATGTAACTCGACTTTCCCAGTTGTGCGCGAACAATTGGCATTTTGTCAACATAAATGTTCGCTCCGTTTTCGTCAGATTGGTTCTGTCCTTGGTTGGCTGAAAAAAAATGGCACGGCTGACAGGTTAGACGCAACAATATAAGGCTCTGCCTGTCCGGTTGGATGGGGGAGGCGTATGAGGGAGGCGACCCATACATCGCCTTCGCGATTCAGGCGGGTATTGCGCCAAAGGGTGCCACAAAAGCGACCCACCCTGTCGAACGTGACCAGTGCAAGAGCATCGTTCTCGGCGTCAACCATGGCATGTCTGCGCAGGGCATCGCCGCGAAGTCGGGCGTACATGTCGACCGCGCGCGGGAGCTGCTGCGCATGCA
>JAIYDR010000290.1 GCA_027487395.1 Rhodobacter sp.
CAAACCGCATGGCCGATACCGCCGTGGCGATGGGCAAGCTGATCTGAGTGATCGGTTTGTGAGGGAAAAGGGCGCGGCGGGGACACCTGCCGCGCCTTTTTTTTTCCATCGTCAGCCAAAGGGGCGCGCCCGCCCCGGTGGGGCGGTGCGCGCCCGCCCGGATGCTTTGGGCATCGGGGCAGTCCCTGTCGTTGTGCAAAGATCATCACACCGCCCCCAGTCGCGCGGGGCCTGTGACCCGCGCGCATCGCACCATTGGCCCCATGCCCGCCCGTGCTGCCCCAGCACGGGCCGTGCCCGCCCTGCGGGGGGCGGGCGCGCAAAGGGCGCACCCGCCGGGCGGTCACGACCCATGCCTGATACGTCAAGACTGCGGAACACCTCTTGTGGCTTCGTTGCCTCAGCCACAATCGGACCGGGGAGACGTCCACTGGACGTCTCCCGACCGGTCCTCTTGGCCCCCCGCACCCCATGTAAATAGTTTTTACATCACCCCTTGAAAGCCCGGCTCAGGCAGCGCATCTTCGATCATGTGAAACGACTTCACATGAAACAACCGAAACGGGAGACCGCAATGCAGACCCCCTTTACCGTCCCGCCTGCCACGCCCTATGGCGCGGGCAAGATGTCCTCGGGCCTCCTGTCCTGGCCACGCCGGGCTGAGGCGTTCCTTGACGCCCGCGGACGCGGGGCCTGGATCGCCGCCATGGTGCTTGGCTTTGTGGTCTTCTGGCCGGTCGGCCTTGCGCTTGTCGCCTATATCACCGTCACCAAACGCTGGAGCAATCAGACCATGTTCGCAAACCGCTGTTCGTCGCGCCGCCAATCCTCGCAGGTTTGGGGCGGTCAAAACTGGGGCCAAGGCCGGGCCTATGCCACCACCGGCAATTCGGCCTTTGACGCTTACCGCGCCGAAACCCTGCGCCGGCTTGAGGAAGAACAAGCTGCTTTCGAATCCTTCCTGGGCCGTCTGCGCGAAGCCAAGGACAAGCAGGAATTCGATGCCTTCATGAACGACCGTGCCCGCGCCGCCCAGGCCGAGCCGAAGCAGGGCGACACCCCGCCTGCCAACTGATCCCAACCGGACGGCCCATAACGGGCCGTCCACACCTTTCAAGGATGTGCCGATGTACACCCCCTCTGCCCTGCCCGACCCGTTGGACCATGCCGAGTTCTATGACGGTGTCACCCTCAAGCGCGGCCTTGCCTGGATCGTCGATGTGATCCTCGTCAGCCTGATCACGGCGGGCGTGGTGGTGCTGACGCTGTTCACGGGCCTGTTCATCCTGCCCGTGATCTTTCTGGCGGTGGATTTCCTGTATCGCTGGGTGTCACTGGCGCGTAAATCGGCGACGCCGGGAATGCGGATGACGGGCATCCTGTTTCTGGACCGCTCTGGCCAGCGTCTGGACCCCGGCACGGCGCTGTTGCACACCATCGGCTACTACCTGTCGGGCCTGACCTTGCTGGCGCAACTGCTGTCGATCGGTCTGATGTTCATCTCGGCCCGGGGCCAGGGCCTGACGGACCACATTCTTGGCACCGTGGCGATCAACCGCCCTGCGGATCGGTAAGCCAGGAGTCAATCTTGCGACTTGGCGGCGGCGGCAGGGCTTGTTAACCTGCCGCCGCTCATCTTATGATTGCTGCATGCGCCATACTCTGCCCATCGCGCCCCAGTTCTATGTGACGGCTCCGCAACCCTGCCCCTACCTTGAGGGGCGGATGGAACGGAAATTGTTTACCGCCTTGCAGGGCGAACACGCGCAGAAACTGAATGACACGCTGTCAAAGCAGGGGTTTCGCCGCAGTCAGAACGTGCTTTATCGCCCCTCCTGCGCCGAATGCTCTGCTTGTCTTTCGGCGCGAATCCGGGTGGCAGATTTTGAGCCGAGCCGCACCCAGCGCCGAGTCACCAAGCGGGCCGCGCATCTCACGCGCAACCCGACCAGCCCTTGGGCCACCGAGGATCAGTTCGCCCTCTTTCGCCGCTATCTGGACCATCGCCACGCCGATGGCGGGATGGCGGATATGGACATCTTCGAATTCGCCGCGATGATCGAGGAAACCCCAATCAAATCCCGCGTGATCGAATACAGCCGCCCCGCGCGCGAGGGTGAGCGCGGCCGCCCGCTGGCGGCCGTCTGCCTGACGGATGTCTTCGATGACGGGCTGTCGATGGTCTATTCCTTTTATGATCCCGATCTGCGCGATCTGAGCCTTGGCACCCATGTGATCCTTGACCATATCGATATCGCGCGTGAGGCGGGATTGCCCTATGTTTACCTGGGCTATTGGGTCCCGGGCAGCCGCAAGATGGGCTATAAGGCCAATTTCGCCGGGCTTGAGATTTACAAGGGCGGCCAATGGCTCACCATCGGCGATCCGCAAGCGCATCGGGCCGAGTTGCACCCGCTGTCGGTCGATCCGATCTCGGAACAGGTCGCGCGGATCAACCTGCCCGAAACCCGACTGGGCCGGAGCGAGGGGTGAGCGTTACAGGCTTGCGCCTTGCCGCCCTGACCCTGATCGTGCCAGATTATGACGCAGGTATTGGATTTTTCGTCGACGTTCTGGGCTTTCGACTGCTGCAGGATATTCCCCAACCCGGCAAGCGATGGGTGGTGGTGGAACCGCCAGGGGGTGGCGCCTCTCTGGTGTTGGCACGACCTGCCAACGCCGAACAAGCCGCCGCAATGGGCCATCAGGGCGGTGGACGGGTCTGGCTGTTTCTGGAAACCGACAATTTCGCCCGCGATCACGCCCGCATGAATGCCGCCGGGGTGACGTTTGAAGAAGCTCCGCGACATGAACCCTACGGCATCGTTGCCGTCTGGCGTGACCCCTTTGGCAACCGCTGGGACCTGATCGAACGCCTTTAGCGCCAAGACCACAGCGCGACTCGTCTGATCCGCCTGCGGCAAGACGACGCTTCCGCCCGACCTTTTGCAAAAGTTGCGCACACTCCCGGCATTTTCGCAAGATAAGTACAAAATTCCACCCCTCAGCGACAGAATAATTGCGCTTTTACGGTTGACGCCCGTTTTGACGCGCCATAGTGTCCCCACGACATCAAGGAGATCGGCGATGACCGACGTATCCGTACTTGTAGGGAATAGGCGCATGGGGCGGTGACGCTGACCAGATGGTCACCATGCGCCCCCGGTTCACCCCCGGGGGTTTTTTTATGTCTAACGCGGCCAACACGGCCCGGACCAGAGGACTGAAGACGATGACCAAGACGATGACCGGCGCGAGGATGGTGGTTCAGGCTCTGAAGGATCAGGGCGTCGAAGTCATTTTCGGCTATCCCGGCGGCGCCGTGCTGCCGATCTATGATGAGATTTTCCAGCAAAACGACATCCGCCACATTCTGGTACGCCACGAACAGGGTGCTGTGCATATGGCCGAAGGCTATGCGCGCTCGACCGGCAAGCCGGGTGTGGTGCTGGTGACCTCTGGTCCCGGTGCCACCAATGCGGTCACAGGGTTGACCGATGCGCTGCTCGACTCGATCCCGATTGTGGTTTTGTCGGGTCAGGTGCCCACCTTTATGATCGGCACCGATGGCTTCCAAGAGGCGGACACCGTCGGCATCACCCGACCCTGCACCAAGATGAATTGGCTGGTGAAGGACACCGAAAAGCTGTCGGAAACCATCCATCAGGGCTTCCACGTCGCCACCCAAGGCCGTCCCGGCCCAGTGCTGATCGACATCCCCAAGGACGTGCAATTTGCCACCGGCACCTATACGCCCAAGGAAAAGATCAAGACCACCCATTACCAACCGCGCCTGAAGGGTGACATCGACCAGATCACCCGTCTGGTGGAGATGATGGAAACCGCCGAGCGCCCGCTGTTCTATACCGGCGGCGGCGTCATCAACTCTGGCCCTGCGGCCAGCCAGCTTTTGCGCGAATTGGTTGAGGCGACGGGTTTTCCGATCACCTCCACCCTGATGGGTCTGGGGTCCTATCCGGCGTCGGGCAAGGCGTGGTTGGGTATGCTGGGGATGCACGGCCTTTATGAGGCGAACCTTGCGATGCACGGCTGCGATCTGATGATCAACATCGGCGCGCGCTTTGATGATCGCATCACCGGGCGGCTTGACGCGTTCTCGCCGGGGTCAAAGAAGCTCCATGTCGATATCGATGCCTCGTCAATCAACAAGAACGTCAAGACGGCTGTGGGCATTGTCGGCGATTGCGCCAGTG
>JAIYDR010000247.1 GCA_027487395.1 Rhodobacter sp.
AACCGCGCCGGATCGATCCAGCCCCTCACCCACCGCCAGCATGGCAAAAATCATCGCCATCAGGCGGCCATCCACAAAGGTAAAGGCCTCATCGGCGTCGATGCATTTGGTGAAGAGGATCAGCGCCACCGCCAGAAACCCAAGTGCAAGGATCGGTGCCAGTTCCAACCCCGACAAGATCACCACCCCGGCCAGCGCCGCCACTGCGATCGGGGCCTTGGCGCGCCGGAATGCCTTGGTCGTGGGGCGGGTGATTTCCACCAGATCCATATCGGCGGCCAGACGCTGGATATCCTCGATCGCGCCTTCCAGCAGCAGCGTGTCGCCCACTCGCACGGTTAGATCATCCAACTGCCGCCCAATGTTCTGGTTGCGGCGATGCGCGGCCAGCACATAGACGCCATAGCGCCGCCGCAGCCTGAGCTCTCCCAAGCGCCGCCCTTCCATCCGGCAACCGGGCTGGATCAGCACTTCCACCGTCTCGGTCTGGGTGGACGACAGCTTGTCGACCAGATGCAAATCCTTGCGCTTTTGCAGGCCCAGAAGTTCGGTCATCTCGGTTCGCAAGACCACACGGTCCCCGGCCTCCAGCTTGACAGGCCGCATATCCCGCCGCAGCGAGGCATCGCCGCGCAGCACGTCGATCAGGCGCACGCCGTCGCGCTTGAAGAGGTCTACCCCCAGCACAGGCTGGCCGATAAGGGGGCTGTCTTCGGGGATGGCAACTTCGGTGAAGTATTTCATCTTGCTGCGGTCACTCAGCAGCGTGCCCATCGATTGGCGCACAGGCAGCAGTTTGGGCGCGGTAAGGGCCAGAAACAGGCCGCCCACCACGGTCAGGGCTATCCCCAAAGGCGCGATCTCAAACAGGCTAAAGTGCTCCAACCCCGCATCCACGGCCACCCCGTCAACCAAGAGATTGGTCGAAGTGCCGATCAGCGTAATCATCCCCCCTAGCACGGTCATGTAGGACAAGGGGATCAGCAGCTTTGACGGGGCCGTACCCATCTTGATGGCGATTTGGATCACAACGGGGATCATCACAGCGACCAGCGGCGTGTTGTTCATGAAGGCTGAGGCCAAGGCGATGAAGCTAAACAAAACGACGATCGTTGCGCGGGGGCGATTGCCGACATGGCGTTCCGCTGCACGGATGATCAGCTCAACCGCCCCGGTTCTCACCAGCCCGCCCATCACCATGAACATCAGCGCGATTGTCCAAGGAGCCGCGTTTGACAGGACGGATGTGGCCTCTTTCACCGGCAGGATGCCAGAGATGACCATGACCGCCGCACCACCAATCGCGGTGACCTCAACCGGATAGGTCTCGCGGACAAACAGGGTGAACATCACGATAAGGATGCCCAGCGCCACCCAGGGCTGCCATTCCGCCGCCAGTTCCAGACCAAACATGTCGCACCCTTTTCCCTACGGGCGCGCAGCGGTCCGTCAAGGGGTCGCTGGCTGCGCCTTCTCTCGCGGCGATACCAATGCCACGCCGCAGAGAAGAAGAACAAGCGCAACCCAGACAAAAGGAGAAAATCGTTCTCCCAACAGCGCCATTGCCCACAAAACTCCGGCTCCGGTGACAATATAGGAACATTGTGCGGCAAAGACCGCCCCGGCGCGGGACGCCAGCCACACATAGCCCGCATACATCAGCGCGTGGATCACGGATGAGGCCGCCAAAGCCGCCTCTGGCCGCCCGAATCCTCCCCCGCCAAAGGGGTTGAACCATTGCCCCAGCGCCAGCGTGACGGGCAGACAAAGGATCAGCGCCACCACCGACGCGCCGAACATCGCCTGTATCGCATCCATCCCGCCCATGCCGCGCCGCGCGACATAAAGCCCCTCAATCGCATAAAACAGGGGCCCGATCAGCGCGACCGGCAGAAACGCCGCCATTGCCGGATCGGGCAAGGCCGCGCCGGGGGCCGCAAGCAAAGCCACCGCTGCCAGCCCCAGCAATAGCCCGACCAGTCGCAGCGGCGCAAAGCGCTCCATCCGGAACAGCAGTGCCAGCGGAAAGGCCAACAGCGGCACGGCGGAAATCACGATGGACATGATCCCGGCAGGCAGGCGCGCCGCGGAAAGATAGAAGGTCGCATTCGGCACAAGCGTGCCAAGGATGGCCACCGCGACGTAGAACTCAAAGGCCTTGCGCGTGAAGACCAACCCCTTGCCGCGCGACAGGGACAGCGCCCCCAGCACCAGCACGCAAACAACCAACTGCCACAGGATCAGCCCAAATGGCCCATGTCCCGTGGTGGTGGCGATCTTGCCCAAGGGTTGCGTCGTGCCCCAGCCGATGCCCAAGACCAACAACATGGCCACATACCCCTGCCGTTCGGTCAGCATGGCCGCCCGCTCACGGTCTGGCATCCTGCAAACGCCCGCCATTGCGGATCATCTTGACCACTTGCGCCTTGCCGGTGCGGTCATCCGTCTCGACATAGACGCCTGACAGGGTGGCAGGCCCATTGGCCGGTTCAAACCGCGCTTTCGGCATGCCGGTGATGAAGCGCCGCAGGGGTTCCAGCTTTTCCATGCCGATCACGCTGTCGTAATCGCCGCACATTCCGGCATCGGTCAGATAGGCCGTCCCGCCCGGCAGGATCATCGCGTCCCCCGTAGGCACATGGGTATGGGTGCCGACCACAAGGCTCGCCTGTCCATCGCACCAATGGCCCATCGCCATCTTTTCACTGGTCGCCTCGGCATGCACATCCACGATGGTTGCCTGAACCGATGCTCCAAGCGTATGCGCCTTTAACACCCCCTCAATGGCGCTGAAGGGATCGTCAAAGGGTCGCTTCATGAAGACCTGCCCAAGCACCTGCGTGACCAGAACCTTCCGCCCTTGCGTGGCGGTAAAGACTTTGTGCCCCCGCCCCGGAGCGACCTTTGAGAAATTGATCGGCCGCACGATGCGCGGTTCGGTCTCGATGAAGGAGAGCATATCCTTCTGGTCAAAGGCATGATCGCCCAACGTGACGCAATCGGCGCCCGCTTGCAGGATGACCTTGGCATGTTCCGCCGTCAGCCCCGCCCCGCTTGAGGCATTCTCGCCATTGACCACGATGAAATCGAGGCCCCATTCGGCACGCAAAGACGGCAGCCGCTCAGCAATCGCCGCACGCCCGGTCCGCCCCATCACATCGCCAAGAAAAAGCAGTTTCATGGGGACTGGCCTAGCCCTGCCATGGGAGGGCTGCAAGTCTGATTGCGACTGAGGGGGTCGGGGATGCGGGAAAGGAAAAACATTACACTGATGCAACGCATGCCAAGGGGCGCGCACGGCCCGTCGGGGTGGGTGCACGTATACCTGCGCACTGCCCCCCCGTTCAGGCTCTGCGGGGCGGGCTGTGCGCGCCCCGATGCTTTGGGCATCGGGGCAATCCCTGTCGTTGCACCAATAGGAATTCTTTCTTTCGTAAAGTGCACCCAAAACCAACACAGGTTGCCCACCCCGCCCCTACCGCCTACCTTCGCCACATGAACACCCTCCCCCCCACGCTCACCGACTGGATCGCCGCCAAGGGCTGGTCCCTGCATCCGCATCAGCAGGACATGCTCTCCAGGGCCAAAGATCCCGCCACCCTGCTCATCGCCCCAACCGGCGGCGGCAAGACGCTGGCCGGGTTCCTGCCCACCTTGGCCGAACTGGCAGACGGCCGGCTCAGGGGCCTGCACACCCTCTACATCTCGCCGCTCAAGGCGCTGACTGCCGACATCCGCCGCAATCTGCGCGCGCCGGTTGAGGGCGCGAACCTGCCCATCCGGATCGAGGATCGCACTGGCGACACCACCTATACCCAGCGCCGCCGCCAGCGCGCCGACCCGCCGCATATCCTGCTGACCACGCCCGAAAGCCTTGCACTCTTGCTGTCCTACGAGGCCGCCCCCCGCATCTTCGCGGGCCTGCAACGCGTGATCGTCGATGAAATCCACGCATTGGCCGAATCCAAACGCGGCGACCAGTTGATGCTGTGCTTGTCGCGCTTGGAAACCCTCTCTCCCGGCCTGCGCCGTGTCGGGTTGTCGGCCACTGTCGAAGACCCGCTCGCCCTTGCCCGTTTTCTGTCCCCCACCGGCTGCGCCATCTTGACCGCAGACCCCGGCCCCGACCCTGACATCGCTATGCTGGAAACTGACACCCCGCCGCCATGGTCCGGCGGCGGCGGGCGTTACGCCATCCCGGCCATCCTAGAGCAAGTCAAACGCCACACCACCACGCTGATCTTCCACAACACCCGCGCCCAGGCAGAGCTTTTCTTCCGTGACCTCTGGTTGGCCAACGAAGACTCCCTGCCCATCGGCATCCACCACGGCAGCCTTGCCCGCGAACAGCGCGAACGGGTGGAAACCGCGATGACCGAGGGCAAGTTGCGCGCCATCGTCTGCACAGGGTCACTCGACCTTGGCATCGACTGGGGCGATGTGGACCTTGTGATCCAGGTCGGCGCGCCAAAGAACGTCAAACGACTGGTCCAACGCATCGGCCGCGCCAACCACCGCTACAACGCGCCCTCAAAGGCGCTCTTGATCCCCGCCAATCGCTTTGAGGTGGTGGAATGCCGCGCCGCCCTTGACGCGGTGCGCGACCACACGCTGGATGGCGAACCGCGCGGACCGGGACCGAAAGATGTGCTCTGCCAACATATCCTGCTGGTGGCCTGCTCGGCCCCCTTCGCCGCCGATGATCTTTACGCTGAGGTCACCCGTGCCGGACCTTACGCCGATCTCAACCGCCGCGATTTTGACGCCTGCCTCGATTTCGTCGCCACCGGGGGTTACGCGCTGGCCGCATATGACCGCTGGCAAAGACTGCAACAGACCGGCCCCCTGTGGCACCTGCGCGACCCCCGCGCGGCGGCGGTGATCCGGCAAAACCTTGGCACCATCATCGACACCGAAACCCTGAAAGTCCGCCTGAAAAGCCGCTTCGGCGGCACGCCTTTGGGCGAGGTCGAAGAGGCCTTCGCCGCCACCCTCACCCCCGGCGACACCTTCCTGATCGGGGGCGAGGTCGTGCGCTACGAAGGCTTGCGCGAGATGACCGTCGAAGTCACCCGACAACCCGGCCGCGATCCCAAGGTGGCCACCTTCAACGGCACCAAATTCGCCACCTCCACGCTCCTGACCGAGCGCATCCTGACCATGTTCCAACAAGAGTCATGGCCCGACCTGCCCGCCCACACCGCAGGGTGGCTGGCCCTGCAACGTCAGGTCAGCCGCCTGCCGCAATCCGACCGCCTGCTGGTGGAATCCTTCCCCCATGACGGGCGCGAACATCTGGCGATCTATGGCTTTGCGGGTCGCAACGCGATGCAGACCCTCGCCCTTCTGGTCACCAAACGAATGGAGGAGGCGGGCCTCGCCCCTTTGGGTTTTGTCGCCACCGATTACGCCACGCTGATCTGGGGGCTGGAACCTGTCACCGACCCCGCGCCGCTGTTTGAACTCGACGCCCTGCGCGACGGGCTTGAAGGCTGGCTTGGCGGCAATGCGGTGATGAAACGCACCTTCCGCGCCACGGCCATCATCGCGGGCCTGATCGAACGCAGCCACCAAGGGCGGCGCAAGACGGGACGGCAAGCCACCTTTTCGACCGACATCCTTTACGACACACTCAGGAAATACGACCCAGACCACCTGCTGCTGCGCGTCACGCGGGAAGAGGCTGAACGCGGCCTTGTCGATTTCTCGCGTATCGAAGATATGCTCGCCCGCGTGCAAGGCCGCATCGACTGCCTGCGCCTCACCCGCGTCACCCCCCTCGCCGCGCCGCTGTTCCTCGAACCCTCCAAAATCCCGGTCCAAGGCCAAGGCCGCGAACGGCTGGTGGCCGAAGCGGCAGAGCGCCTGATGCGCGACGCAGGCCTGACCTGATTCAGCTTGGTCCATATACCCACGGGGGGAGTCGCCCGCTTGCGGGCGACGGGGGGCAGTCGGCCCCCCTCTGCCGGGTGCAAGCCGCAGGCTGCACCCGGCGTATCGCGTGCGCGGGCTTGCCCGCGCGCAATCTTGCAAGCGGCGGTGGGATGGGCCAAGGCTGAGGCATCATGACCTCCTATCCCTTCACCCTTGCCGATGCTGACTTGATGGCTCTGCCGTCGGGTGCCTTACACTGGCCCGCGCAATCCACGCTTTGCGTGTCGGACCTGCATTTGGGCAAATCGGGCCGCATGGCCCGGCGGGGTGGAAGCTTGCTGCCCCCCTATGAGGTGCGCGCGACTTTGGAAAAGCTGGACGCCGATATCGAGACCACCCACCCTGCCCGCGTGATCTGCCTTGGTGACAGTTTCGACGACCTCACCGCGGTCGGAGAGCTTGAAGATCATGCGCGCCTTTGGCTTGCCCGTCTGATGGCGGGGCGCGATTGGGTCTGGATTGAGGGCAACCATGACGCGGGACCGGTCGAGATTGGTGGCTCCCACCGTGCCGAGCTTCGCCTTGGGGCGCTGACGTTCCGCCACATCGCCAGCGGTCCCGGCGGCGAAATCTCAGGCCATTACCACCCCAAGGCACGATTGGGCGGTACGGCGCGGCCTTGTTTTCTGTTGGACACAGATCGCCTGATCCTGCCCGCCTATGGCCATTACACGGGCGGTCTGCCCTGCGAGGATGTCACGCTGCAATCCTTGATGCGGCCAAAAGCGCTGGCCATCCTGACCGGTCCGCGCGTCATTCCCATGCCAATGCCCCGGCGTTGACGCATCAACAGCCCATCACAGCAGGCCGCGTTCGGCCAAAGCCTGACGGTAACTGCGACTGACGGGCAATCTTTCGGCCCCTGTCACCACAACCAGTTTGCCGCCCTCGCGTTCGATGGCCTCAATTGCCGCCCAAGCGACCCAATGCGAGCGATGGATTTGCGCGCCCTCAACCGGCGCGACTTCGGCCATGGCGTCGGAAAACCGCATCAAGATTGCCCCCGTCCCTGCGGTGGTGCGCACATCCACATAATGATCCCGCCCCGTCAGAGACAGCAGAGCCCCATGCAAATGCGGCTCCAATCGGGCAACGACCCGCGGCATATCGGACACATCCGCCGCAGCAGCGGGCTCCATATGCGGCAGAACGGCTGGCTGTGGCGCAAGCCCCAAATGCCGGATCGACATCAAGGCCAAGGCTGTCAAAAACAGAAAGGCTGTCGTTTCACTGACATGCGAGGTCACGATCTCGAGTGAAATCCCGGCCTGCCCCCCCGCAAAGGCAGAGATCGGCACCGTGAGCACCAGCGCTACAGCCCCCGCCGCCACGACCAGATCACGCTTGCGCGGTCCCTGACCCATCAAGCGGCCGATCATCGTGATTGCGAGGGATGACAGGCTGATCATGCCGACGACGACCAAGGCCCAAAAAACGACCCGATGTTCAAAACGGCAGCTGTCCAATGTGCCAAGCGGCCCACCCACGGCCAGAAGCAGGGTCAGACCGGCCCAGACGACCATCGCCCGAGGTCCACGAAACTCTGCCCGCACGATAGCAAGATAGGCGCGCATCTTCGCCCCCTTTACCCTTGGGCAGAGACGTAAACCCTTCCACCCATACCTATACTATACAGCAGCAGTGCAAGCGGGGAAACGGCCCCCGCTTGCTGTCATCATACGCAGGAACGCGGATCAGGCGGTCAGGCCCTCCGGCTCGGCCAAACCATTGGCGCGGCAGCAGGCGGTCAAGGTATTGGCCAAAAGACAAGCGATGGTCATCGGCCCCACCCCGCCCGGCACCGGCGTGATCGCCCCTGCGACGGCCGCAGCGCTTTCGTAATGGACATCGCCCACCAACTTGACCTTGCCATCCTTTTCGATGCGGTTGATGCCCACGTCGATCACCGTGGCGCCTGGTTTCACCCAATCGCCCGGCACCATCTCGGGCCGCCCGACGGCAGCCACAAGGATATCAGCGCGGCGGCAGACCTCGGCCAAGTCCTTGGTGCGGCTATGGGCAATCGTTACCGTGCAGCTATCGCCCAGCAAGAGTTGCGCCATCGGCTTGCCCACAATGTTGGACCGGCCCACCACCACCGCATTCATCCCGGCCAAGGACCCGTGATGATCGCGCAGCATCATGAGGCACCCCAGCGGCGTGCAGGGCACCATCGACTTTTGCCCCGTGCCCAAAAGCCCGACGTTCGAGATATGGAACCCGTCCACATCCTTGGCCGGATTGATGCTGTTGATGACAAGATCGCTGTCCAGATGCTTGGGCAGCGGCAGTTGCACCAGAATACCATGCACCGCCGGATCGGCGTTCAGCGTGGCGATCAGCGCCAGAAGATCAGGCTCGGACGTGTCAGCAGAGAGCTTGTGTTCAAAGCTGTTCATCCCCGCCTCATGGGTCTGCACGCCCTTGTTGCGCACATAGACTTGGGACGCCGGGTCTTCGCCCACCAGCACAACCGCCAGACCGGGGGTGATCCCGTTTTCTTCTTTCAACCGCGCCACATGCGCCGCAACCTGCGCCCGCACCTTGGCCGCAAAAGCCTTGCCGTCGATCACCGTGGCCGTCATGTTGTCATCCCTTCCGAAGGCTGTCCGGCCCAAGGCGGGTCTCTTCCCGCGCGATGGACCAATCAATCAACCGCCGCCACAGCTTTTCCACCAAATCGGGCGGCAGCCCGTGGGTGGTGGCATGGCGGCGGACATTTTGCACCACCTCTTCCACGCGGGCATCAATCCGGGCGGGAAGATCTGCCCCCGCCTTGATCTCTGCCGCGCGGTCGATATAGGCCGCCCGCTCTGCGAACAGCCGGACGAGGGTTTCGTCCAGCCTGTCAATCTCGGCCCGGATATGGGCCATGGTCATGCAGTCCGCAGGTGCCTTTGTCATCGCGCCGCCCCTTCGTTGGTCAAGCCGCGAGGTAAGCCCCCGCGACCCGAATAACAAGGCGGCAAGGTGACTTAGAACAGCCCCTCGACGTTGCCCATGTCGTTCAGGCGGATCACTTCCGCCGAGGGAACCTTGGGCAGACCCGGCATCGTCATGATCTCACCGCAGATCGCCACGATGAAACCTGCGCCCGCCGACAGCCGCACTTCGCGCACCGGAACCGTGTGGCCCGTGGGCGCTCCGCGCACGGTGGGATCGGTGGTGAAGCTGTACTGCGTCTTGGCGATGCAGCTCGGCAGATGGCCATAGCCCGCTGCTTCCCAAGTCCGCAATTGGTCACGGATCGACTTGTCGGCGATCACCTCTTGCGCGTGATAGATGCGCTTGGCGATGGTCTCGATCTTCTGGAACAGCGGCATGTCGTCGGGATAGAGCGGCGCGAAATTCGACACGCCTGCCTCAGCCAGTTGCACGACCTTATGCGCCAGTTCCTCGATCCCGGCCGAGCCTTGGGCCCAATGCTTGCACAAGATCGCCTC
>JAIYDR010000405.1 GCA_027487395.1 Rhodobacter sp.
CCCGTAAAGCACGACCACCGCCACGCTCACCGCCAAACCGACAGCGGCAAAGATGATGACCAGTTTGCGCATCTGGGTTTGCAGGTGGGGAGTCTCAGTCTCCAATGTGCCCAGTGAGGTGCCGATCTTGCCGATCTCGGACTTTGGACCCGTGGCGGTGACCAAGGCGGTGGCCGATCCCCGTACGATCAGGCTGCCGGAAAACACCATCGGCTGATCTTCGCCACCGGGGCGGGACTCTGTGGCCTGACCTGCGCGTTTCCGCACCGGAACAGCCTCGCCCGTCAGCAGGGATTCGTCGGCGGACAGGTTGGTGGCTGTCAGCAGCAGGGCATCAGCGGGGACGCGGTCGCCTTCGGAGAGCACGATCAGATCACCGCGCGCGACCTCGCGTCCTGCAATCCGCTGGCGCTTGTCGTCGCGGATCACCAAGGCACGCGGGCTGGTCAGATCGCGCAGCGCCTCTAGCACCTTTTCGGTGCGGGCCTCTTGCACCACGGTGATGCCGACCGACAGGCAGGCAAAGGCCAACAGAATCAGCGCCTCTTCGCGGTTGCCCAACAGCAGATAGACCACACCGCCCGCAATCAGCAATGCCAGCATCGGTTCGCGCAGCACCTCAAACACGATGCGCAGGGCCGAGCGCCGCTGCGTGCGCGGCAATTCGTTAAAGCCTTCGGCCTTGAGCCGCGCTTGAGCTTCGGCCTCGGTCAGGCCCTTCGGGGCTTCGATGGGCGTTTTGATTGGGTGTTGGGGCAAGGGGCGGTCCTTTCAGAAGGATACCGGACCCTGACACGGAACTCAGGTGCAAAGACCTGATCTGGGTAAGTTTCGTCCGGGGGAAGGGGGCGTAGCCTTGGGTCAACCGAGGAGAGTGCCCATGCCAGAGACGGACACGCAAAAGACCGAGACGACCGGCTTCCGCTTCCCCTCGGCCTTCACCATCCTGTTCGGGCTGATCATCGTGGTCGCCGTGCTGACATGGATCATTCCAGCGGGCCAGTATCAGCGCGTTGCGTCCGAGGCTTTGGGCAAGGATGTCCCCGTCGCGGGCAGCTATGCGCTGACCAATGCCAATCCGCAGGGCGTTTTTGATGTGATCCTCGCCCCCATCGCGGGGTTTTATGATCCGGTCGCCTATACCGCCAATGCCATCGATGTGTCGCTGTTCGTGCTGATCATCGGTGGCTTTATCGGGGTGGTCACGGCCAGCGGGGCCATTGATGCCGGGATTGCGCGGGCCATGCTGCGGCTGAAGGGGCGCGAGACATGGATGATCCCGTTTCTGATGGCGCTTTTTGCATTGGGCGGAACGACTTACGGCATGGCCGAAGAGACTTTGGCCTTTTACATGCTGCTGATCCCGGTGATGATCGCGGCCAAGTTTGATGCGCTGACCGCTGTTGCGGTGATCTTGTTGGGCGCGGGCATCGGCGTGCTGGGGTCCACCATCAACGCCTTTTCCACTGTCATCGCCTCAGACGCGGCGGGTGTCACCTTTGCCGGAGGGCTGCCGCTGCGGCTGGGCATCTTGGCGATATGCTGGGGCGTGACCGTCGCCTTTGTCATGCGCTATGCGGCGCGGGTGCGGGCTGATCCTTCGGTGTCCTTGGTCTTTGGCAAAAAGGCCGCGAATGAAGCGCATTTCCTGAAAGACATGCCCGCTGCCGGGGCCGCCTTCACCGGCCTGCACAAGATCGTGCTGGCCCTCTTTGCGCTGACCTTTGCCGTGATGATCTGGGGCGTCTCTGTCGGCGGTTGGTGGATGGCGGAAATGAGCGGTCTGTTCCTGATCGCCGCTGTCCTGATCGGCATTGTGGCGCGGCTGGGTGAGGTCAGGCTGATCGAGGCTTTCGTCAATGGCGCGCGCGACCTGTTGGGCGTGGCGCTGATCATCGGGCTTGCGCGCGGCATCGTCGTCGTGATGGACGCAGGGCATATCACCGACACCATCCTGCATGCCGCCGAACTGGGCGTGGCGGGTCTGTCGCGCACCGTCTTTATCTTGGTAGTTTACTGGATCGAAGTGGGGATGTCGTTCTTTGTCCCCTCCACTTCGGGGCTTGCGGTGCTGTCGATGCCGATCCTTGCCCCGGTCGCGGATTTCGCGGGCGTGAAGCGCGAATTGGTGGTGACCGCCTTTGCCACCGCCAGCGGCATCGTCAACCTGGTCACCCCCACCTCTGCCGTGGTGATGGGCGGGCTCGCCATCGGGCGGGTGCCCTATGAGCGCTGGCTGCGCTTTCTGTGGCCGCTGCTGGTAGCGCTGGGCCTGATCATCATGGCGGGCCTGGCCTTGGGGGTTCTCATCGGGGGTACACCCTAAGCGCGCCGCTTTCTTTCCCATTCACATCCACAGTTATTTCGTCTTTTGAGTGCCGCCTTTTCGCAACCGATTGATACGCAAAACTTGGTTAAGTAACGGGGAAAATTATGAAAAATTGCTATGATGGCACAGAGTGCCCACTGATGGTCGAAAGCAACCACCGCATCGCAAATCACCTCGCGATGCTGGCCAGCTACGTTTCGTTGCGGCGGCAAGAGGTCTCTCGTCTGCCCGAGGCGCAAGACGGCCCCGATGTGCTGTTGATGCTGGACGCCATCGGTGCGCAGGTGGCGGCGGTTTCGGCCATGCACCGGATGCTGACGAGCAGTGAGTCCATCTCCTCGGGCGATCTGGGCGCGCATCTGGGCCGCATCTGCGAGGCTTTGCGCCAAGGGCCGGTGGGCGGAACCACCATTCATTATGCCAAAAGCGTGGGCTGCATCTTGCCGGTCTGCCACATCCTGCCCGTCTCGCAGATTGTCAGCGAAGTGATCACCAATGCGTTGAAATATGGCCAAAAAGCCGGGGGCGCGGGCTGCATCCGGGTCACCTGCACCCGCGGTGGCGACAACCGCATCACCATTTCCATCGAGGATGATGGACAAGGCATCTTGCCCGACAAAGCCAAGGTCACCAAACCGAATGGCATCGGCTTTGCCATGGTCGCGGCCTTGGTGCGGCAGGTGAACGGGACCATCGAGTATAAGACCTCCAGTACCGGGCTTGCGTTCCGCCTGTCGCTGGCTTCGGCGGGTCAGGCCCAACCGGCGCAGCATGTCAGCTCGCGCCACTATGGCTACGCCAGCCTATGACCTTGACATATGGCGTTCATTCCGAAGCGGGCAGTTTGCGCCGCGTCCTTGTCCACCGGCCCGGACCCGAGATGGCACGGCTGACCCCGACCAATGCCGCCGAACTGCTGTTTGACGATGTGCTTTGGGTCAAACAGGCGCGGATCGACCACATGGCCTTTGTCGATCTTTTGCGTGAGCGCGGGGTTGAGGTGGTTCTCTTGCGTGAGATGCTGGAGGAGGTGTTGACCCAAACCCCAGCGCGGCAATGGCTGTTGGACGCGCGGATCACCGACAATTCGGTGGGGGTGGGCCTGTCCACCGACCTGCACGCCTGCCTAATGGAGATGCCCGCCGAGGCATTGAGTCATATCCTGATCGGAGGCCTCAGCCGGGCCGAACTGCCGATCCCAGAGACGGGCGTGGTGGTGCCGATGCTGCGGGATGAGGATTTTCTGCTGCCCCCCATGCCCAACACGATCTTCACCCGCGATTCCTCGGCCTGGATTTATGGCGGGGTGACGATCAACCCGATGTTCTGGGCGGCGCGGCGGCTTGAGACGCTGAATGTCGCCGCGATCTACCGCTTTCACCCCGATTTCGCTGCGGCGGATTTCCCGATCTGGTTCGGTGATCCTTTGGTCGATCACGGCATGGCCACGCTGGAGGGGGGCGATATCATGCCCATCGGCAATGCCTGCGTGTTGATCGGCATGGGCGAACGCACCACGCCGCAAGCGGTGGGGCAGGTGGCGCGCGCGCTCTTTGCCGGGGGTGGGGCCACGCGGGTGATTGCCTGCCAGTTTCCCCGGTCGCGGTCGTCGATGCATCTGGATACGGTCTTCACCTTTTGCGACCGCGATCTGGTCACGGTGTTTGCCGAGGTCACAGACGCCATCCAGACCTATTCCCTCCGCCCCGATGACAAGGGCGGGGTCACGGTGACAGCGGAAACCGCGCCTTTCCTTGAGGTGGTCGCCGGGGCCTTGGGGCTGGCCAGATTGCGCACGGTGCCCACTGGCGGCAATGCCTACGAATCCCAACGTGAACAATGGGATGACGCCAACAACCTGCTGTGCATCAGTCCCGGCGTTGTCGTGGGATATGCGCGCAACACCCATTCCAACACCCTGCTGCGCAAGGCCGGGGTCGAGGTCATCACCATCTCTGGCGCGGAACTTGGCCGAGGGCGCGGCGGGTCGCATTGCATGACCTGCCCCTTGATCCGCGACGCGCTTTGAAAGGACCTCTCCATGCCACAAAACCTGCACGGCCGCAGCTTTCTGAAACTGTTGGATTTCACCGGCGAAGAGCTGCGATTTCTGCTGCGGCTTGGCGCGAACCTCAAAGAGGCCAAGGCGACGGGTACGGAACAGCAATTACTTCAGGGTAAGGCGATAGCGCTGATCTTTGAGAAAGACAGCACCCGCACCCGCAGCGCCTTTGAGGTGGCGGCCTTTGACCAAGGCGCGCATGTGACCTACCTCGGCCCCTCGGGCAGCCATATCGGCACCAAGGAGTCGATGAAGGACACCGCCCGCGTGTTGGGCCGGTTCTATGACGCCATCGAATACCGCGGCTACGGGCAGGCCGAGGCGGAAACCTTGGCGCAATTCGCCGGGGTGCCGGTTTACAATGGGCTGACGGCGGATTTTCACCCCACGCAGGTGTTGGCCGACCTGATGACCATGCATGAATTCACCCATAAGCATCTGTCCGACATCGCCTTTTGCTTCATCGGGGATACCGGGGGAAACATGGGCTCGTCCTTGATGGTGGGGGCGGCGCTGATCGGGATGGACATCCGCCTCTGTGGTCCACAGGCGCTGTGGCCCGATGCCGCCTTGGTGGAGCGGTGCCGCAATCTGGGTCTGGCCAGCGGCGCGCGCATCACCCTGACCGAGAAATTCGCCGAAGGGGTCGAGGGCTGCGATTACATCTACACCGATGTCTGGCTGTCGATGGGAGAGCCTGAAAGCGCGTGGTCCGACCGCATCGCGCTGTTGTCGCCCTATACCGTCACGCAAAAGGTGATGGACCTGTCGGGCACGCCCTACACCAAGTTCCTGCATTGCCTGCCTGCGTTCCACAACCGTGACACCACGGTGGGCGAGACGATCTTTCAGACCTATGGCCTTGATTGTCTTGAGGTCACGGAAGAGGTTTTTGAATCGCCTGCCTCAAAGGTCTTTGATCAGGCGGAAAATCGGCTGCATGCGATCAAGGCCATCCTTGTCGCGACGATTGGGTCTTAGGGTGCGGATCGTTGTGGCCTTGGGCGGAAATGCCCTGTTGAAACGCGGCGAGCCGATGACGGCAGAGGCGCAGCACACCAATGTGCGGATTGCGGCAGCGGCGCTGGCTGATATTGCCCGCGATCATGAATTGATCGTGGCGCATGGCAACGGCCCGCAAGTGGGGCTGATGGCGTTGCATGCGGCGACTTTTGCACCGGATAACCCTTGGCCCCTCGACGTGCTGGGGGCCGAGACGGAGGGCATGATCGGCTATCTGATCGAACAGGAATTGATGAATGCCCTGCCCACCGGGACCGATTGCGCCACCTTGCTGACGCGCGTGGAGGTCGATCCCTTGGACCCGGCCTTTGACCAACCGACCAAGCCGATTGGCCCCGTCTATACCGCCGAAGAGGCCAAACTGGTGCGGGCCGAACATCGCTGGTCCATGGTCGAAGAGGCCAAGGGCGGTTTGCGGCGCGTGGTGCCCTCTCCCTTGCCGACAGCGATCCTGAACATCGCGCCCATCCGTCTTTTGGTGCAGGCCGGGGTCTGCGTGATCTGCGCCGGGGGCGGCGGTATCCCGGTCCTGCGCCGCAAGGATGGCAAGATGGAAGGGGTAGAGGCCGTGATCGACAAGGACCGCACCTCTGCCCTGCTGGCGATTGCGCTTGAAGCGGATATCTTGCTGATGCTGACCGATGTTGCGTCGGTGTTTCGTGACTGGGGCGAGGCGGATCAGACCGCGATTGACCAGATCACGCCTGCGGCGTTGCAAGCGATGCATTTTGCCGAAGGCTCGATGGGCCCCAAGATCAGCGCCGCCTGTGACTTTGTGGCGGCGGGCGGCATGATGGCGGGGATTGGTCGGCTGCAAGACGCGCGCGCCATTGTCGAAGGGCGGGCGGGCACGCAGGTGCGCCTTTCGCAGGTGATGGTCGGCACAGGAACGGTCCCCGTTTCGGTGTAAGGATTATCGCCATGCACACCAACCTGCATCAGTCCCGGACCGACGGCACCCTGTCAAAGTCTCTCTTGATGCTGTCCGGCGTGACCATCGCCCAACCCGCCCCCCGCGTCGGGGCGCCCCAGATCGGAGACGCGATGTCAGACCTTATCGTCATCGGATATGACAGCCCCCTGGCCGCCGATGCCGCGCGGGCTGCTCTTCTGGCAGCCGCCAAAGAGTTCGCCTGGGAGATCGAGGATGCCCTGATCGCCCGTTCCGACGCCAGCGGCGCGATCCGCTTTCACCAGATGGCGGATGTCTGGGCCATCGGGGCCTCGGGTGGCGGGCTTTGGGGGGTGTTGGCGGGGATGTTGTTCATTAACGCGTCATTGGGCGGGTTGGTCGATGCCTGGGACGACGGGCCAGAGGCGCTGACCGAGTACGGGATTGAGGCCGACTTCATGGCCGAGATTGCCGCCATGTTGTCGCCGGGTCGGGCCGCGTTCTTTCTTTTGATCCACTCCAGCCCATCCGAGGCGATGATCGACCGTCTGGCCGCAACGGGGGCCGAGATCATGCGAAGCCGTCTGGACCACCGCGCCGAGGACAGCCTGCGGCAGGTCTTCGCCCGCGCGCCCGCCCGGACCGGCACGCCTTTTGCGGGCTAAGACTGGGTCTATCGCATCAGCGGGCCATCGTGATCCAGATAGTCCTTGTCGAAATCAGCCAGCGTCACCAAGCCATTGAAGTCGTTGAAGGTGACCTTGCCATTCTGAAAGGTCACCAACCCCATTTCCCGCAACTCGCGCAGCACGCGGTTGACGTGGACGGCGCTGAGGCCAAGCGCATCGGCCAGCATGTATTGCGACAAAGGGCAGGCGTAGCCCTCCCTTGTGGCCAGCCCCACCAGTTTCAGCCGCGCGCCCAGTTCCAGCAAGAAATGCGCCGTCCGGCCCCGCGCATCGCGCCGCCCGACGCCCACCAAATGCTCCACCACCATCGCCTCATCGCGCGAGGCCGCCCAAAGCACGGCGGCAGCAAGGCGCGGCGTGGTGTCAAAGGCCTCAAGCAGGTCTTTCACCAAAACCTCAGACGCTTCGATGGTGGTCACAGGTTCGATGTTGTGATCCGCCGTCCGTAGCAGCACCGACCGCAGGCCCAGAAAATCGCCGGGGATTTGAAAATCGACGATCTGGCGTGAGCCATTGTTCAACAGCTTATAGGAACAGACCCAACCCGAGGCCAAAATATAGGCGGTTTGGTCGGTTTGCCCTTCATGGGTGATGTCACGGCCAGCGGCAAAGGTCCGGCGTCGGTTGTGCAATTTGTCAAGGGTGGCGAGTTCCAGATTGGACAAGGCGACAAAGGCGCCGAGTTTCCGCGCAAATGGGCTGTGCAGTGCAGTCATGGCGGGAGTTGCCTTTCATTAAACAGCCTTGAGTAAAAAACGTGAGGTCGTCCAAGAATGGCTTTAAGCCTGAAAACGCGCGCCGACACTAATCTCGCTCAATCGAGTGTAGTACGAAGCCCTTAGAATTGCACCTGAACTCAGCGCGCCCGAGGCATTTCGCCGATGGCCCTTAGGTCTGATGAAAGGTTTGAAATGTCCCATCTTCCTGACGTGGCGGGGAATGCTGCGCTTGCGATCTGCGAGTCGCTGCTTCTGGCCTTGAACGACCGCAACATCCTGCCAGAGCGTGAGATCGTCGGAATTTTGCAAGACGCCGCTGCCGCCCATGCCATTGATTCAGGCCACACCGGCGATGAAGATTTGCACAAGGCCGTTGCGGACCTGATCAACAGCATTCTTGCCGGGGGAAATTCGGTGCGGCGGCGCTAGGCTTTTTGCCGGAAGCGCTGGGCCCGCGCGCGGTGACAGGTGGGTCACGTCTTGGGCAATGGTTGATTTGGTCTCAGGGTTAACAGCAAATAGCCTTCCCGGCTGTGACACTGGGAAGGCGTTGCTTTGTGCATAGGGTGGCGACAGATCAGGGTGCCATCGCCGCGAGAACTGCGGCAGGGGTGATCGGGAGATGCGTCACCCGTGCACCGGTTGCCGCAAAGATGGCATTGGCGATCGCCGGGGCGATGACGGTTGTCGCAGGTTCGCCCAAGCCCACCGGCACTTCGGTGCTGTCGACAAAGCTGATGTCCAACACCGGCTGATCACCCATCCGCAGCGGGGAATAGGTGTTCAGGTTGGTATCCCGCACCTCGCCCGCCACGAATTCGGTTCCCTCATAAAGCGCCATGCTTAAGCCCCAAAGCGCGGCGCCTTCGGTCTGGGCAAGGGCTGAGTCGGGGTCGATGATGCTGCCCGCATCGGTCACGAGGGTTAGTTTTTGCACGCGGACCTGACCGGTTGTGATGTCCACCGCCACTTCGGCCACGCAGGCCACCCAAGTGGGCATCCCGCGTTCCTGCCCGAAGCTGGTGGCGATCCCGCGCGCCGTGCCGTCGGGCAGGGGGGTGCCCCAGCCGGATTTGGTCGCCGCCTGTTGCAAGACCGCCGCCTGCCGCAACGCGCCGCCCTTGTCATTTGCCGTGACGCCCGCATTGCGCCCCGCCCCGGTCAACAACCCCAAGCGAAAGGCCAAAGGATCGGCCCCGACATGCGCCGCCGCTTGGTCCATGAAACTTTCCAGCGCCCAATTCGTCCAACCCGGCCCGACCGAGCGCAGCCATCCCGGACGGAAGGTGGCGTTGGCGAGGTCATTGGACAACGCCCGAACTTTCAGCGCCCCCACCTCATACCAGTGATCCGCGCCGGAAATGGCAAAGGGATCGTAGGCCTCGCCATTCACGCCCTTGGGCATGAAGAAGGTCGCCATCACCTGCGTTGGCCAGCCTGCCGCCGCGTGATGCTCCATCCCTGTCACAGCCCCACTGGCATCAAACGCCATCCGCAGGGTCTGGACGGAGGGTGAGCGCACAGAGTCAAACCGTGCATCATCGTCACGGGTCAGGATCATCTTGACCGGACGTCCCAGCGCCTGCGCCGCCAAGGCTGCCGGGATGGCATAATCGCCGTTTAGCCGCCGCCCAAACCCGCCGCCCATCGGATAGGTCCGCATCACCACTTTGGACTCGTCCCGCCCCAAAGCCACGGCAAGTTGCGGCAGGATCAGGCTTTGCCATTGGTTGCCAGTGTGGATCTGCATCACGCCATCGACCTCAAAGGCCAAGGCGTTCAAAGGCTCCATCTGGAAATGCAGGACAGTGGCGGTGGTGTAGGTCTGTTCAATCGTGCTCGCCGCCGCCGCAAAGGCCGCCGCCGTATCGCCACCCCCGGTATCTAGAAGTGCCCCCGCGGCAGGATCGGCGATCAGGGCGCGGGCGCGGTCCTGAATCTGCGCCTCATCCACCGCAGCGGTCGGCCCCGGCGTCCATGTGACCTTGACGCGGGCCGAGGCTTTCAGTGCCGCAGGGTAGCTGTCGGCCATCACCATCACCCAGCCCGGCACGGTTCCCGAAGGATCGTTCAGGATCAGGCTGGAGAGATAGCCCTTTACCCCCTTGGCCCCGCTGTCATCCGCCGCCGTGGCGACCGCGCCAAGGCGGGTTGGTGGCAGCAGCGGGCGGGCATAGACCATGCCCTCTACCTTGGCATCGATGCCATAAACCGTGGAGCCGTTGATCTTTCCCGCCACATCCAGCGCGGTGACGGGTTGGCCGATCAGGCGACGATCCGCAGCGGGTTTGATCGGCATGGCGGCGAGTTCATCGACGGTAAAGCTGCGCGTCAGGCCTTTGGTGACAATCTCGGCATAGCTAACGCTCTTGCCCCCACCCAAGACCGACCCCGCCTGCGCCGTGCAATCGGCAGCGGTCAGGCCCAGCATCAACGCCCCAGCCTCAATCAGCGCCACACGACCGGCAGCCCCGGCTTGGGAATAGATCGGAAAGCTCTGCCAGACCGACCAACTGCCGCCAGTGACCATCAGCCCCCATTTGGGATCGGTGTCGACATGGTCGATCCGGACCTGCGCCCAATCCACCTCAAGCTCATCGGCCAGAATGCGGGCGATGGCGGTGCCGACATGCTGGCCCATCTCGGCGCGGATGATGTTGACGGTGACGATGCCGCTTGCGTCGATGGAATACCACAAGGTGGGATCAAAACTTGGCTTGGCGCGGGTTTCCGCGCCCATCGGGTCCCACCCGGCCAAAGCCGGTTGGATGAAACCGGCGATCAGCCCTGTGGCGCTGCCCATGATCATGAAACCCCGGCGTGATACGGTGATGGCGTTTAGCTTGGTCATCTCAGGCCCCCATTTCCAAAGCGGCTTCCTTGATCGCGGCTCGGATGCGCGCGTAGGTCATGCAGCGGCACAGATTGCCCACCATCAGCGCGTCGATGTCTGCGTCCGATGGCACAGGAAAGCGCCCGATCAGCGCCACGGCCTGCATGATCTGCCCCGATTGGCAGTAGCCGCATTGCGGGACTTGCAGATGGCCCCAAGCCTTTTGCACCGGATGGGCATGGGCGGGGTCCAAACCTTCTATCGTCGTGATCCTGGCCCCCGCCACATCGCGCAATGTGGTGATACAGGACCGGATCGCCTGCCCATCGCTGTGCACGGTGCAGGCCCCACACAGTCCGATGCCGCAGCCAAACTTGGTGCCGGTCAGGCCAAGGCTGTCGCGGATCACCCACAACAGGGGTGTATCGGGCTCGGCCGCGACGGTGACGGATTGGCCGTTCAGAGTGAATTTGGTCATGGGCGCAGGCTCCGCATTTTGGTCATGGGATCAGTCCTCGCGCGCGCCAGAGGTCCGCATCCGCGCCACGCTGGCGGGCACATCAGACCAAGGCGCATCGGGTTTTGATGTCGCACGCAGCCAGATCGCCACCCGCGCTACATCGGCATCGGTCAGTGCCGCGCCAAAGCCGGGCATGCCAGCCTCATCATCTTCGGGGGCTTTGCCAAAGAGGATGAATTGCACCAACTCATCCGGGTTGCCATCCGCCACCGGGCCACGCGTGCCAAAGGGCAGCTTTCCCTCGCCGCGATAATGGCAGGCGGAACAGGCGGCCGCAAAGGTGCGCGCGGCAAGGTCATGGGGCAGAGGGGTGATCGCGGTCTCTTGCGCTGAAAGCGGCAGCGCGGAAAGGGCCAGCAGCGCCAGAACCGCCAGCCGCAGGGGGGGCGAAAATGCCATGGCTTACCTCTCAAGGTATGAAACGGGAGGGTCGACAGACCGGATTGCCCCGGCCTGTCGCTGTCAGAGGGCGGTCAGAAGATCGGCGCGCCCATCAGGACGGCGGCCGATCCGCCGTGCATCGTCAGCCGCTTGCCGACCAGTTCAAAATCTGACGCCGAGACCACGACATTGCGCGACATCTCATCCGAGCCGGGAATGTTGGTGATGATCACGAAGGGGATCGCGCCCCCGGCGACGACCAGAAAATCCTTGACCTTGCCGATTTCGGCCCCGCTGTCGTCGGACACCATGGTGCCGATGATATCCGTGGCGCGCCACGCGGTGACCAGAACCGCAGGGTCAACCTGTGTCAGCATCACCTTCTTGACGGTTTGTGCCATGACAGGTGCGCCAAGGGCCAGCGTTGCGGCAAAAGCGGTTGAGGCGATGATGCGCGAAAGGGTTTTCATAGGAATGTCCTTCTGTTGGCCGGAAGTGGCCAGAGTGTCCGCGAAAGCGGGCACTTGCGTGATGTCGAGGGCCGCTTTTGGCGGTCAGTCGTACATCGGCTCGTAGTAGTATGGATAAAGGTAGTTGCTGTAGTATTGGTTCCCAAAGGCCGCGTTGTTTGAGGCCGAGTTCTCGCGCCGATAAATCGTGCCACCCAGCGGGCGCATCTCATCATCAAGGGCATTGGGCGAGTCTTCTGAGATTTCGGCAATAACGGCCGATTGCCCGTGCTTGAGGGTGAAGAACGCCTCACTTGCGGCATTCTCGCGGTGGGTTTCCTTGACGGCGTCTGTCGTGGCCCCGATGGCCCCGCCTGCCAATGCGCCAACCCCGGTGGCCGCTGCGACCGACAGGGCCGCAGCCCCCGCAACCCCGGCAGCCACCCCAACCGGTCCCGCGATCAGACCCAACAGGGCACCGATCCCGACGCCGATGGCGGTGTTGCGGCCAAGGTCGGAATGACGGTCCGCCACCCGGATATGGCCCATGTCGTCGCGCCGCACCACGGCTGCGCCATGCACGGTCAACGCGCCATCCTCATCCAGCGCCCAAAGTTTGCGCAGCGCCTTATGGGCCTTGTCGTCCGACGAAAAGACAACGGCGATATAGGTATTCATGCGATCACCTTTTTGATGTCAGCGGGTTTTGCGCCATTGGCTTTGGGTGCGATGGCATGGGCGGCCTTGCTGCGTGCCGCAGCGACGGCCCCACTCAGGCTTTGGGCTGCCTTATGGGCGCTGTCGAGCATCGCCGCATTGGCATGTTTGACGCCATCCTTGGCGGCAACGGCCTTATCCTCGACCAGATGGCCAGCGGCCTCTAGCTTGGTGATGGCGGCTTTGAGGCCGATCTTGACGTCTTCGGCCTGATCATTGGCGAGCGTCTTCATCGTGCTGCCAAGCGTGTTGATGTCGGCCTGCACGGCCTTGACGTCGGCCCAGGTGGACCGTTCCGCTTTGGCGATATTGGCGCTGATTTTCTTGTGCAGCTCTTGCGCGTCGTGGCGCGCATTTTCGGTCGTGCTTTGCGGGTTGGTCATGTGGCACCTTTCGGGTTGGAGTCAGGAAGGCGGTGATGCGCTTTGATCCAAGGGCATGTGTTGCCGTGGATCAGTGCGCCAAAACCCCGGCAGAATTCAGCGCAGGGTGAAGTGCGTGACGGGCCAGCGCCAGCAGTTGCGGCAAGGTGCTGTGCGGCAGGTCGGCGGTCATCTCAAAGGCCACCCGCGCGTGAATCGGGGCGTGATGCTTGGCCAAATGGGCCATCAGATGCGCGGCCTCGTTGCTTTGGCCCTTGCCATGGCTGATCACCACGAGGCGCCGACTGCCTGCCACCGCTGCGGCGACGGCGTCGAAAAACCGCAGGTCGGCGGGGTCATGTTCGGCGCGGTCGGTGTCGTGTCGGGCGCGGTCCACCTCATGCAGGATATGGAGCGGCTCTGGCGGGGTGTCGCCAGCCTCGCGCGGGATCGGGGCGATGCGCGCACCGGCATGGTCGATGACGATGAGCATGTTCTGCGCGGTGTGGGGTGTGGTGTCAGCCTCTGACATGGGTCTGGCCTCTTGCTGTGCTCGCAGCGCCTGGGTGGCGGCGGGCTGGGCCAAACCTAGGGCGTGTGCGGGCGGCAGGGGGAGCCTCGGAAACTACGCAAATCCAAGACGAACGGCGCAAGTGCGTAGTTTCCGACCCTGTCGCGCTGTCTTTGTGCCGCGCAGGCTGACCCCTCCTGACAGGTCGCGCGAAAGGGCCAGCCCATGCCGATTGAAGAGCCGAGGTTTACTCTTGCCATCAAGGACGGCGCGTTTGAACTGCGCGATTACGCCGCCACCATCGTGGCTGAGGTCAGCGTATCCGGCAATCAGCAAGAGGCCAGCCGCAAGGGCTTTCGCCTGCTGGCGGGCTATATCTTTGGCGGCAATCGCAGCCGGACCAAGATTGCCATGACGGCCCCGGTGACGAAGATCGCCCAACCGTTTCGTGATACCTCTGGCCAAAAGATCGCCATGACCTCGCCCGTCACCCAGATCGCGACGGGCAGCGAATGGTTGGTGCGGTTCACCATGCCGCGCCAATATGCCTTGGCGGATTTGCCGGTGCCGAATGATCCCGCCGTATCCTTGAAGATCCTTCCCGCCGCGCGCTTTGCCGTCTTGCGCTTTTCGGGGCTTGCGGGCGAGGCGGGGGTTGCCGATGCCACCACAAAACTGATGGCAATCGTGCGCAAGCGCAGGCTGGTGCCGGTGGGGCCATCCGCGGTGGCGCGGTATAACCCACCGTGGACGCTGTGGTTTCTGAGGCGCAACGAGGTGATGGTTCCCGTGGCGGGGGGCTGAGCCAGTGCGCCAAGTCCATAAGGAAAGCCACCGGGTCCAGCGCATCGGTTGGCTGCGGGCCGCCGTTCTGGGGGCCAATGACGGCATTCTTTCGACCGCCAGTCTGATTGTCGGCGTGGCCTCGGCTTCGGGTGACAAGGCGGCGGTCATGGTGGCGGGGCTGGCGGGCTTGGTCGCCGGGGCGATGTCGATGGCGGCCGGGGAGTATGTGTCGGTCAGCAGTCAAGCCGATACCGAAGCGGCGGATGTCGCCAAGGAAACCGCCGAACTTGCGGCTGATCCGGCCGGGGAATTGGCGGAACTGGCGGCGATCTATCAGGGACGGGGCTTGACGTCCGCCTTGGCGCTGGAGGTGGCGCAGGCGATGATGGCTGGGGACGCCTTGGCCGCGCATAAGCGGGACGAACTGGGGATCACAGTGGACATGGCCGCCAATCCGATACAGGCGGGGTTGGTCTCGGCGGCGACCTTTGCGACAGGGGCCGCCCTGCCGCTGGCGGTGGCGGCGGGTCTGCCCGAGGCAGGGCTGGTGCTGGGCGTGTCGGTCGCGACGATGCTGGCCCTTCTGGCTTTGGGGGCCATCGGCGCGCAAAGCGGCGGGGCCCCGATCGGGCGCGGTGCGGCGCGGGTCACGCTTTGGGGCATCCTGGCCATACTGGCCACGGCGCTGGTGGGCCGGATATCTGGCACCGTGCTCTGATCCGCACCCCCGCGGCGCCATTTGGCCCTAGGTAGTTTCCGAACCTGCAAATCCTTGCCGCTGCAGGGATAGCATCATGCTCGGATGTCGCGCTTGCCGTGATGAAAGGCTGCACCGAACCCAATCCAACCACCCCAGAGGAGACAGCAATGTCCGATGACAAACACCTGAAACAAGCCGTGCTGGACGAATTGAAATGGGAGCCGAGCGTGAACTCCGCCCATATTGGCGTGACGGTTCAAGACGGCGTCGTCTCGCTTATGGGGTCAGTTGAGACCTATGCCGAAAAGCACGCCGCTGAGACCGCCACCTTCCGCGTCAAGGGCGTGAAGGCTGTGGCCGAAGAGATCGAGGTCAAACTTCCCTTCGCCGTCCAGCATGGCGATGCCGATATTGCCACTGCGGCGGTGGAGCGTCTGGCGTGGAACGTCTCGGTGCCGAAAGATGCGGTCAAGGTCACCGTGTCCAAAGGCTGGGTCACCCTGACGGGCGATGTGCATTGGCGGTATCAGCATGACGCGGCCGCCGATGCGGTGCGCACCTTATGGGGTGTCACGGGGGTGTCAAACCAGATCGCCATCAAACCGCAGGCCAATGCGGGCAACATCAAGTCTGATATCATGATCGCGCTGAACCGCTCTTGGTTCACGCCGGAAAACATCGATGTCGCCACTCATGACGGCAAAGTCACCTTGACCGGCACCGTCGAGTACTGGGACGAGCGCGCCCTTGCCGGCACCACCGCTTGGGCTGCTCCGGGCGTCACCTCGGTCAAGAACGACATCCGGGTGAACTGAACATGCGGGCCGCACGCCCCGACCGGGCGTGCGGCGCGTGTCATCCGGCGACGGCACCGTTAACGGACAAGAGACGGTAAACCTGCACGCTCTCTTGGGGGGCCTTCTGCCACAGACCCTGATCAATCTCGCGCAAAACCTGAACCAAAAGATCAGAGGTCGGCCTGTCAACCCGCATTTCGGCCAAGGTCGCGGCATCCAGTGGGGAATGGCACAACGCCTCAAGCGTGGTGGCATAGAATGCGCCCTGGCCACCGCGTCCAAACCTGGCTGATCCTGCGGCATGGCATTGCTCTCCGATCATGGCTGGGGGGGACGGATGCCCGTTCGGCGTTGCGACAGGAAAAGCCGAGGGAAGCACTTTCACACAGCAGGGGGGTGCTGCACGGCATCCGTCCAACCCCAAGCTAGGCCGCAGCCGCACTGGCGCGATAGCGTCGGAAACTACGCAGAGGGCCGCGCGGCCGGGACTGCACGAACGGCTGATCTGCGGCAGTGCAGAAAGTCCCGGTTCCGTTACGCCAAAGGGGGGGGCAGTGCGTCTAGCCCTGCCAAACTATGGAGAGGTTTATCATGCCAGATGGTCAGATGCTGTTACCGTCCTTCTTGGCCTTTCCGAACGCAGCCGTTTTGACCGATGTCATCGTCAGAACACGACGCGGCAGCAAGACGCGTGCGCCCTTTGCGGACCTGCGCACCATTCTTTCCAGCATGGATATTGCGACCCTCTGCATCAGCCCAGACCTGAAGCTGCGGCTTTTCACCGCCAGTGCCGGCCGCTTGCTGGGGCTTGGCCCAAAGCAGTTGGGCGCGACCTTCTCGCCCTCTGGGGTTTTCGGTCTGCACGGCACCATGCTGGCGCGGATCAGGGCGGTGCTGGGCAGCGGGATCGCGCATGAGCGATTGGTGCAGCCGGATACCCAGGCGCCGCTGCTTTGCCGCGTGCTGCCGCTGCGCAGGGCCGAGGTGCCGGGGGCAGCGATTGACGGGGTGATCATCACCTTTACCGCGACCAATCCTGTGGAGACAGCGACAGGGGCCGCACAGCCAGAGGCGAGACCCGTCCTACCGGGGCTTCAGGCGGGCCACGCGGCGCTGCGCTGCGGCCTGACACGGCGTCAGCATCAGGTATTGGATCATGTTCTGGCCGGACACCCCAGCAAGAACATCGCCGCAGACTTGGGCATCAGCCAACGCACCGTGGAAAACCACCGCGCCGCGATCATGGCGCGCACCGGGGCCACCTCCTTGCCTGCACTGGCGCGTTTGGCCATCGGGGCCGATGTTGGCGGCGATTGCAGACCGGCCCGTTTGGCCCGTGTGCCCGCATGAGCCCGCACAGCGACCCGCCCGAACGGCCGATGAACGCGCTGCCCTTTGACAGCGCCGAGATCGAAGAGTTGGTGCTGCGCTTCAACGCGGTGATGGCGAAAGAGGCGACAGACATCCCTGATCTGGGCGGCAATGCCACCGATGACGAAATCGCCGAGACATTGCAGGAAACCCAAGGCGACCTCAGCCGCGATGAGATCACGCAAGCGATTGAAAGCATGAATGACGAGCAGAAAGACGCGCTGGTGGCGCTGTTCTGGATCGGTCGCGGCGATGCAGAGCCTGCGGAATGGGAGGCAACCCAGGCGCTGGCGCGTCAGCAACATGATGGGTTGGTCAGCCGTTATCTGCTGGGCCAACCCGAGGTGGGCGAATTCCTGACAACAGGTTTGGAACTGATGGAGGAATACGGGCTGGAATGATCTACCGTCGAAAGGATCACGGTCGCGACAGAAGCGGAATTCTTTCGATAGGATACCTGTTGACCCCGCCGCCAGCCGCATCGACCCGGCGAGTTTGATCTGTCTCGGTTCGGTGCCGCTTCTCTGATCACGTCATGGGCGGCAAAGGAGATGCAGCATGGGCCCAACAAGCGCGTATGACATTCGCAAGGATGATGGCAGGCGGTGGGTCAGCGATGAACGGCCGTGCAAAGTCGGATCACAGCGGTCAAGCCGAGGGCTCAAGACCATCCCGACCAGCGGCGAAGATCATGGCAAGTCGTTTTTCGATAAAGAAAGGGCGACCCGAAGGCCGCCCCGTCCATTCATGAAAGGCCCCCCTCAGAACCGATGTTCGAGGTTCAGGACCAGCGAAGAGTTGGTGCTATCCCCAAGACGGTCTGCCAAGACCTTTGCAGAA
>JAIYDR010000068.1 GCA_027487395.1 Rhodobacter sp.
TCAACTCTTTTTGCGCCTCGGACACGTCCTTCTTTTCCGATTCGAGTTGCTCGAACCGTTCGATGAATTGCCGCAACTCATCGGCGGTGACGTTGTAGGCATCGTTCGGGTCGCTCATCTGATCCTCGCTTGGCTCTTGCCTTGATCCTTGTCCTATCCTGTGCGGTGGTGCGGGTTCAAGACTGGACGCGCGGGGCGACAGGCCCTATCGGGGGGCGCGAGAGGATTTATGGGAGGCGCTGCGATGGCTTGGGCAATCTGGGGAGGGACGGCGCTGACCGTGCTGGGGCTGGCGGGTCTGGCTTGGTGCATCATGTTGGCGCTGCGCGCCCAGAAGGCCGGTCTTGACGATGACCAGATGCGGGCACGCATGCAAACGGTTGTGGCGCTGAATGTCGGGGCCTTGGCGCTGTCGGCGCTGGGGCTGATGCTGGTGGTGTTTGGGGTGGTGATCGGTTAAGCGCCAGAGGCAGCACGCGCGGCACGGGCAAAAGCCTCGGGCAATGCGCGGGCCAAAGCCTCGGGGGCGGCGTCCAGACTGGCGAAATCCAGCCCTTGGGACCAAAGCGCCTCGATCAGCGGGGCGGGCTGCCACAATGCGGGATTTTCCACTGCCCAAAGCCGCAGGTCGCGCACCAGGATCAGCATACCCTTGCGGTCGGCCTGATACATCGGCCCCCCGGTGTGGCGCGCCATCAGACCGGCCCCGATGGCGACCATGTCCACCTCGCAAGGTCGGTGCAGCACACCGCTTTCAATCAGCCGCGCTCCGGCATTGGCCACTGCGGCAAAGCAACGTCGGGCGATGTCGGCCTCAGGCGGGGCTGGACGGTGCGTCCCCCCCTCGCCCGCGATTCCATGGCTGGCCAGCGCGCGGGCAATCACCGCGCGATCAAGCCCGCCGCGTTCCAGATGCGCCACGGTTTCGGCGATGGCGCGGGCAAGCCGCACCGCGACCGAGGCGGGCCTCTGCTCAGGGTCCGCCAAAGTGGGCCGCGTGGCCACGGCGCGCCACCCGATCCGGCGCGCAAAGGCCAGCGCGCGCGCCATGCGCGCCGGGGCGACGTGGTCAGAGATGGCGATTTCCACCAGATCCCCCGCGCCACCGGCCACCACCCCGGCCAACGCCCCCGACAGCGACAGCGCCATGGCCCCCACTGGCAGCGATGCCCCCAGCGACAGAACTGTTGATGAAGGCTGCGGCAGAGGGCCCCCTTCGGCAAGGATCAGCGCCACATCGGCCTCGGGCAGGCGCGGCGGGGAAAGCTGCGGCGACAGGCGCGACCATTCGTCATCCAAGGCCGCTTGCGTCAGATGGCCGGTTTTGAGCGCCTGTTCCTGAGCCACCGCGATGCGTTCCAGCGCATTGACGAGCACCGGACGCGATGGGTCGGCCAGATTCACCTGCATGCCCGCACGCAACGCGCAAAGCGCGATGTCGGGTGCGCTTTCCTCCGCCCCCCAGATCACAAGGCGCAAGGGTGACGCGGCTTCTTCGGCCTCGATCCCGGCAGGGAGGCGCAGGGCGCGGCGTTCTGCCATGGCAGCATGGCGCAGACCCGCCGCAATGGGTGTGGCGGCAAGGTCGATCCGTTGCGCGGCCTCATAGGCCAGCGCTTGATCGATGGGCAGCAAGAGCGCGGCCTCAACGCAATCCACGATCCGGGCCGGGGCCTCGACCGGACCAGGGCGCAAGGTGCTGCGCGCGGCGGCGACGGCCTGTTGATAGACCAAGGCATCGCGCATGCCGTCGCGGCGGTCCCGCGTGCGGCGCGGCGGCGTTCCGGCCAAAGTCTGCGCCATCAAAAGCGCGGCGCGCCATACCTCGTTTTCGACGACACGGTCCAAAAGCCCCAGTGCCAGCGCTTCAACCGCCGGAATGGGTGCTGCCGTCAACAAAAGCCGCAGCGCCTGTTCCGCGCCGATCAACCGTGGCAGGCGTTGGCTGGCCCCTGCCCCCGGCACAAGGCCCAACGTCACCGCAGGCAAGGCAAACCGCGCGCCCGCATCGGCAACCCGGGCATGGGCGGCGAGGGCGAGTTCCATCCCTTCGGCCAGAACCGTGCCATGCAGGGCGACTATGACAGGTTTTGCTGCCGCCTCAATGCGTTGGCACAAGGCGGCGACGGCGGTCGCCTCTTCACCCGCCGCGAGGCCGTGCGAAAAATCCACACACCCGCTGTCGATGACGATGGCCGCGACGGCGGGATCGGCATCTGCCATCTCCAGCGCTGCAAAGAGATCGGCGCACAGCAAGGGGGACAACAGATTGTGCGGCGAGTGGCACAGGGTCAAACGACAGATGTCGCTGATCTGCTCCTGCCGCAGCCATCCGGTTGCCCCTGCCTTCACGAAACCCGAACCTCCTGCGACGCGGCACTTACGGGGGGCAAACCCAGCCCCGCCTTACAGGAATGAGCCTGCAGGCCCTGAAAAGTCAAGGCTTTGCAGGCCGCACTGGGGCCAGAGGCCGTGCAGATCGCCGCCAAAAGGGCGATTAAAGCGGCAGATTGTCCATCTCGGCCTCAAAGGCAGCCGCTTGGGCCATGGCATCGCCGGGGTCCGCTGCGGGGGGATGACCGGGCAGCATCTGCTCCAAAGCCAGAAGTTCGGCGCGCAGAAGGATCATGGCCGGGGTGACCAGGGCGGCGAGACCGAAGGGATCAAAGCCATCGGCTTGCGGGGCAAATCTTTGGGGCATCAGCGCTCTCCTTGGGCCGCGCAATCGCGGCAAAACGGGGTGTAGGGCAAGAGGTCCAACCGCTCAGGCGCGATTTCGGTCCCGCAGCGGGCACAGGTGCCATAGGTTTCGCTTGCGATGCGGCGCAGGGCGGCTTCGATCTTGCGCAGTTCTTGTTGTCCTGAAAGACCCATGCCTTCCAGAACCTCATCGCCCTCGCGTTCGGTGGCGAGGTCCTCCCAATCCTTGGAGTGATCCCCGCCGAGTTCGCTCCCGATGTCAGCGAGGCGGGCCGACAAAAGGGCGTGGCGCGCGACCAAGGCCGCCTTGCGGATTTCAACGGGAACGGGCGCGGTCATGAGCAAGGTCCTTTGTCGGGTCTGAGGCCAATATAGACCCATGCCGCAACGCTGGCCTTGATATGGGTCAATCTGGCAGGACAGGACCACCGCTGGAGATGGCGGCGCGCTTCTGCCATTATGCGTTCAGCAACAGGGGGGCGAGGATGGATCACCTACCGATGGATTGGGTCTGGGGCTTGGCCGGGGGGCTGATGATCGGCGCAGCGGCGGGGATATTCTTGCTGGTGAATGGCCGGATCATGGGCGCATCGGGCATCCTCGGCGGCTTGGCGGATGGAACGGCAGGGCCGACGGGGCGCGAGAAACTGGCCTTTCTTCTGGGCCTTGTCGCGGTGCCGCCGCTGTTGGTGCCGCTCTATGCTTCGGTCTCTACCCATGTCACCGCCAATCCGGTGGTGCTGATCGTGGCGGGGCTTTTGGTCGGCATCGGCACGCGGTTGGCCAATGGCTGCACCTCGGGGCATGGCGTCTGCGGGATATCGCGCTTTGCGCCGCGCGGGATTGTCTCGACCTTGGTCTATCTGGCAGCGGGGGCGGTGACGATGGCCTTGGCGCGTCATGTGTTGGGGGTGATCTGAGATGCTGCGGAACCTCTCTGCCCTGTTTGCCGGGGCGCTGTTTGGTGCGGGACTGTTGGTGTCAGGCATGATCGACACGGCCAAGGTGCAAGGCTGGCTGGATATCTTCGGCGCTTGGGACCCGACGCTGGCCTTTGTGCTGGGCGGGGCGGTGCTGCCGATGATCTTTGTCTGGCGCGTGGCGGAAAAGCGCGGCCTGTCGATCCTTGGCACGCCGATCCCGGAGCGCATGCCCGCGCGCTTTGATCCCGCGTTTCTTTTCGGGTCGGTGATGTTCGGCGCGGGTTGGGCCTTGGCGGGGTTTTGTCCCGGTCCGGCGCTGGCGTCCTTTGCCTATGGCGGATGGGAGGGTGCGCTCTTTCTTCTGGCGATGGTCGCGGGTATGGTGGTTGCACCCGCGCTGTCGCAGCGCTTGGCCAAAGCTTGAAGGACCCCGCAGATGGACATCCGCGCCCTCACCCCCACCTACGCCGTTTCCCCGCAGGTCGACCCTGAAGACCTGCCCGCGATCAAGGCGGCGGGCTATGTCACCGTGATCAACAACCGCCCCGACGGCGAAATCCTGCCCGACCTGCACAGCGATGTGATGCGCGGGGCGGCTGAGGCGCTGGGTCTGACCTTTGTCGCCAATCCCATCATCGGCGGTGCCCTGACCGAGGCGAATGTGATTGCGCAGCGCGCGGCGATGGACGCCTCAAACGGGCCGGTCTTTGCCTATTGTGCCAGCGGCAACCGGTCGTCCGTGGTGTGGGCCTTGGCCCATGCCGGAGAGCGGACAGCGGATGAGCTGATCGGCATCCCCGCGCGCTTTGGCTATAACCTTGAACACCTTCGGCCGATGCTTTCGGCAAAAGGCTAGATCCTCTTTGGCGGGCGCATGGGTGCCCGCCACCGCTTCGCATGCCACGTCCAACGGATGGTCCCTTAAGGGGTGCTGGCAGGTTGAACCTTCCGGGCAGGATATACCAAAGATTTGCACGTTTTTTAATCGCTTCTGTCCAAAACGGGTTCAGACAGAGCACTGTTTCACCAAGCCATTCAGCAAAGTCCGGCCCTGCCTTTGGCCAAGATAAAGCCATCGCACCGTTGCATAGCAGTTTTTGCTCTCACATAAGTATCAGACGATAAAGGATTAATGTCTCAAGATTTTTCATGCAGAGCGCCAGTAACAGCTTGGCGCGGATCGCATGAGTGCGGCAGACTTAGAGAAATAGACGACGGGCCTCGTCAAAACCCACCATCGCCCCCCTGCAATCGCTAAAACAAGGCGCGGCTTCGTCGTAGCCAAACTCAAGTTGGGTGGGTGTCAGTGCCGGGACAGAGCCGTGTTTGTGCGCCCCACAGGATCGCAGCGCTGCGGCGGAACGCCTTGGCCCTGTCGTGGAAAGCGTCTCGCCAAGGCTTTCGTAACGGTGCGTCACCTTCGTTGTGCCGATCTGCCAAAATCAAAAGGACAGCTTGATGGCTCTTTCACTGAAGACAAAACTTGGCAGCATCTTCGTCATGATGGTGGCGCTGACGGCCATTCTGGGGGCCATTTCACTGATCCAAATGGGGCGCATCCGGGATCAGGCCTTGATCATTTCCGACAACTGGCTACCGAGTGTGAACAATATCAACGCGATCAACACGGCGACATCAGACTTCCGGATCGCGCAGTTCGAACACCTAAACGCGACGACACCAGAGGTGATGAAGAAGCTGGAAGATGAGATGGCTCAGATCCAGCAAACCATCGCAGCGGCAAAAACGGCTTATGAACCGCTGATAACCTCTCCTGAAGAGCGCGCGCTTTATGAGGCCATGTCGGCGGGCATCGTCGAATACTTTGCCCTTCAGGACCGTTTCTTGGCGATTTCGCGCAACAATGACATCGTGGGCGGAACGGCCTTTTTGTTGAACGCAGACCCGATCTTCAACGCCTTCAGCGCAAAAGCGCTGGAACTGATCGAATACAACGTGAACGGCTCCCAGGACTCTGCGACAGAGGCGGCTACGGTCTACAGCACAGCCCAGACCACCGTCTTTGCGGTGATTGGCGCGGCCATGCTGATTGGTGCCTTGGCGGCTGTGCTGATGATCCGCAACATCTTCCGTACCCTTGGCGGTGAACCCGATTATGCCCGCGAGGTGCTGCGCGAGATCGCAGCCGGAAATCTTGAGGTCAAGGTGACGACCCGTCAGGGCGACAACGACAGCCTTCTCGCCAATGCGCGGGATATGGTGGCCAAGTTGAAAGAGGTGGTCACCGCCGTGATCATCTCTGGCCGCAATGTCGAGGTCGGCAGCCAAGAGCTTGCCTCGGCGTCCGAACAACTCAGCCAAGGCTCTGCCGAACAGGCGGCCTCGACCGAGGAAGCCTCGGCCTCGATCGAACAGATGGCCTCGACCATCAACCAGAACGCTGAAAACGCACAAGAGACCGAAGCCATCGCCAAAAAGTCAGCCATCGATGCGGCGCGCAGCGGTCAAGCGGTGGCCGAGGCGGTGAAGGCGATGGAAACCATCGCTGAAAAGATCATGATCGTGCAGGAAATCGCCCGCCAGACCGACCTTCTGGCGCTGAACGCCGCCGTCGAGGCCGCCCGCGCGGGCGAGCATGGCCGCGGTTTTGCGGTGGTGGCCGCCGAAGTGCGCAAACTGGCCGAGCGCAGCCAATTCGCCGCGCAAGAAATCTCGGGACTCTCCGCCACCACGGTCCGCACCGCGCAACAGGCCGGCGAGATGCTGGAACGTCTGGTCCCCGATATTCAACGCACCTCGGATCTGGTGTCCTTCATTGCCAGTTCCAGCCAGGAACAGGATGTGGGGGCCAGCCAGATCAGCGTTGCCATCCAGCAATTGGACAAGGTCACGCAACAGAACACCTCTGCCTCTGAACAGATCGCCTCAACGGCCGAGCAACTTTCGGCGCAATCTTCGGCGCTGGGCGAAATCATCAGCTTCTTCAAGGTCGACCTTGGCCGTTCGATGTCCATGGACGATGACTCGGAAGACATGGAAGATGAGGATGAGGTGCCGCGCGCGCGCACCGCTGCGGGTGGCCGCAGAGCCGCTGCGCGCGGGGGCAAAAGAAGACGCGCCCGCGGTGCTGCGGCGAAAGCCCAACCTGCCCCGCAACCCAAGCAAGTCTCGCGCCCCAAAGCGCGACGCCCACGCAAAGCTGCGGCCGCCCGCACGGCAAAGTTTGCGTCCAAAAGCAGTGGCGGCTTTGAGTTCGATCTGAACAACGCTGAAGACGACTCGACGCCAAAGTTTGTTCGCAAAAAGGTTGCGTAAGCAGCTGAAGGAACGGTGTTTTTCGGGAAGTGTTTGATCAGCCGTGCTTTTGATCAAGCCCCAGCCGGTTGGGCGGATGCGGGATCATCCCCCCACACAAGGTTATCCGCTGGCCATGCGACGTGGGGCCAGCGGGTGAAGTGCGGTGGGCTGGCGCGTCGTGGGTTGCGGCGGTGCGTTTGCTTGCATCATTTCGGACCCGTCCCGGCGATCTTCGTCGGGACGGGAGTCCTCGGCCCGGCCGTCGATCGACAACCGGATCGCCCGTAGACCGCGGGCCTGACCCAAGCGCCCTTCGCCCACCAGACGGCCATCAAGGCCGACCAGTCGCACCCTGTCGACCCCCGCCAGCGGCAAGGGCAGCATTTCTCCCGGCAACAGCGCCGACACCTGCGCCAAGGGCATGGTGACCCGCGCCACCACGGCATCCAGTCGTGCGTTCGTGCGTTCGACCTGCGCGGCGAGGTGGGCGGAAAAGCTGTGATCGCTGGCGGTGGGTGTGTCTTGATTGCGATCGCCGCGCGGGAGACGATCCGGCAGGGCAAGGATCAACGGCCCCGCTTTTGCGCCGTCCATCAAGCTCAGGTCAGCGCGGATCACCTGATAGGGCGCATCTTCCAGCAGCAGAGCCAGCGTGCGGGCATCCTCGACAAAGCTGGCATAGCGCCAGCCGGTGGCCCAGACCCTGTCGTCGTCCTGTTGCAGACTGACATCAAGCCCGGTCAGCGCGGCATCGATCAGCGTGGCCAGCATCGCGGCATCGGTGCGGGTCGGGCGGCGGTTGGGCGGCGGCCCCGAGGTGACGCGGCCCGTGGTCAGCATTTCGACCAGACCGGACAGGATGGCGGGCGAGATCACCATCAGGCCCAGCCCATCACCACCGTTCTGATCCAGCATCAGCATCAAGCCGCGGTCGGGCGGTAACTCCAGCAACTCGGCCAAGGCCAAACGATCCTGCGTCGCGCGCGTCACATCCAACGCCAGACCCATCACATCCCGCGCCGCGCGCGCAAGGCACAGCCGAAACGCCCGTTCCGCCCCGCCTGCACTGACCGCTGTGCCTGTGCGTGCCCCCGACTGCGCGATCTTTCGCCGCAATACCTGCATCTGCCGCCTCCTGCCGCTTGTTCCCTCTCAGGCTAGAGCGGAAGGATTAACACCGGGTTTCCGGTCTCAGTTCAGTTTCCGCTCAAGCCGCAGCGGAAAGGTGGCACGAAAGGCCGCGCCACCCTGCCCCGGCAGATAGCTGACCTGACCGCCCAAGTTGGCCATCACTTCGCGGCAGATCGCCAGACCCAGACCCGCTCCGCCAGCGCGGGATTGATCCGACAAGCGCGCGAATTTTTCAAAGATGATCGCTTGGCTTTCCTTGGGGATGCCGGATCCGTTGTCGATGAAATCGACCGACACACGCCCCGCGCGCTGGCGCACGGTGATCTTCAGCTCTGGCACGGGATTATCGCAGTATTTCCGCGCATTTGAGATCAGGTTGATGAACACTTGCAGCAAACGGTCGGCATCGGTGCGGACAAAGATGCTCTCGGCGGGAAGATCGCGCAAGATTATGAACGCTCGTTCGGGTTTTGTGCTGCCCGCAGCCGCCAATGCCTTGTCGAGCAGCGTTTGAATATTGGCCAGACCCAGATTCAGCTGCACAGTACCGTTCTCCAGCACCGACAGGTCCAAAAGATCGTCAAGCAATCGCGTCAGGCGGATCGCCTCATCATGGATTATCCGGCCATATTGCGCGACCATCGCGGTGGGCAAATCGCCTTCGGTCAAGATCTCAGAGAACGCCCGGATCGAGGTCATGGGAGTGCGCAACTCGTGGCTGATCTGCGACAGGAAGGCGTCTTTCTGGATCGACAGTTGCATGAGTTTCTCATTCGCCTCGCGCAATTGCCGCGCTGTGCGGGTCAACTCTTCCTGTTGCGCCTCAAGCCTTGCCGAATACTCCATGATCTGGGCGGTTTCATTGGCCACCGCCATCAACTCTTCGACCGTCACGGCTGCGCGGCCCACAATCTGGCTGATCATCGCATGGGCTGTGGCGGCCCCCACCGATCCGGCCAAGCGACGTTCCAACAGCTCAACAAACTCCGGGCTGGCATCGGGCAGGAAACCTGCCTTGCCCTGATGCCGTGCCTCGGCCTCAAAGAAGGCAAGCGCGGCTTCTTCGCCCAGAATGCGCCCGGCCATCAACAGCAAGGTTTCCGGTTCCGCCTTGCCGCGCGCCCACCCTTGTGGGCCGGTCTGATCTTCATCGAAGACATTGACGAATGCGGCACCCTGCATCCGCTCAACGGGACCGGGGAAAGAGAAGATCGACCCCAAAGCGAAAGCCGATGCGTTCAGCACCATCGACCACACGATGGCATGCACCAGTGGGTCCATCCCCGACACGCCAAACAGCGCCTGCGGCCTTAGCCAACCGATGCCGAAGGGGCCGTCGGCAAAGACATGGGCCGGAATCACCCCATCGGCGCCAAACGACGGCAGGAAAAACGTATAGGCCCAGACCAACAGGCCGACGAGCAGCCCCAGCGCCGCCCCAAAGCGCGAGGCCCCGCGCCAGAAAATGCCGCCCAGCATCGCAGGCAAGACCTGCGCCGCCCCGACAAAGGCAATCAACCCGATCGAGGCCAGCGCCACCGATCCGCCCGACAGGCGGTAATAGCCATATCCCAGCGCCAAAATGGCAATGATGGACACCCGCCGCGCCATCAGGACCACGCCGCGCACATCGCCCGTCATCGCCACGCCAGGACGAAGCTGCAACCAAACCGGCATCACCACATGGTTCGACACCATGGTCGCCAAAGCAATCGCCTCAACAATCACCATACTGGTCGCCGAAGAGAACCCGCCCAAGAACGCCAACATGGCCAATGCGCCCTGCCCTTCGTGCAGTGGCAAGGTCAACACGAACATATCGGGGTTTGCGTCGGTCGGCATCCGTTCCAGCCCCATAACGGCGATGGGGCTGATAAAGAGGCTCATGAGCATCAGATATGCCGGGAAAGCCCAACTTGCCCGGCCGAGATGCGACTCATCGCCGCCTTCGACCACCATGACATGGAACATGCGCGGCAGGCTTATCACGGCGGCGGCTGAGACGAAGATCAGCCCGAACCAGCGATCCGGCTGCAAGTTCCAATCAGAAATAGCAGAGGCTTCGATCCGGCGGAAGATGTCGGCAGGGCCATCCGCCAGCCCCCAGACCACAAAACCTCCCACGGCAAGCAGGGCCACCAGTTTCACCACCGCCTCGACGGCGATGGCGGTAACGACGCCGTGGTGTTGTTCCTTGGCGTCCAGTTTGCGGGTGCCAAACAGGATGGAAAACAGCGCCAACCCCGCCGCCACCCAAATTGCCGTCGCGTCGCGGTTGGGCAAGGCCCATCCTTCGGGCGTGCCCGAGGCGAAGACTCCAAAAGATTGTGTCACCGACTGCAGTTGCAGCGCGATGTAAGGCGTCATCGCCACAACCGAAAGCAGGGTGACGATCACCCCCAGAAGGTTTGACTTGCCAAAGCGGCTGGAGATCAGGTCCGCAATCGAAGTCACCCGCTGCTTGCGCCCAATCCGAACGAGCTTTCGTAAAACCCACCACCAGCCGATGAACACCAGCGTGGGGCCAAGGTAGATCGTCAAGAATTCCAGCCCCGATCGCGCCGCATAGCCCACCGCGCCGTAAAACGTCCAGGCCGTGCAATAGACCGACAGGGACAGCGTATAGACAGCAGGCGAGCGCAGCCATCCGGCCCGCCCCACCGCCGCGCGCCGTTCGGCGACAAAGGCGACAAGGAACAACAGCGCCACATAGGTCACACAGGTCAGGACAAGGATGTTGAAGGGCATCGCCGCCTCAGCTCTCGCTGCCGTCGTCATCGGCCGCGCTGTCCAGACCCGGCGCCAGCGCCGCCGCAGCAAGGATCAGCAAAAGCCAGACCACGAACAGATAGACCCCATCGGGCGCGGTGTCATGCGCAGGGCTGCTGCCGGGGGACCACAAGACAGGCAAGAGAAAAAAGAAAGCGCCAAAGATCGGCAACAGCCGTGCGGCATCGCGCAGACGGCGACGGCGGTAGCTGCGCCGCTTCAGAAACAGGGGCACCCGCCGCACCATGGTCTAGCGGCCCGCCAGCGCGCGCACCGAGGCGAGGATTTCGGCATAGGAAAACGGCTTGGTCATGAAACGACTGACGCCTGCGCGTTCTGCCGCCTCGCGTTCACGCCCTGCCCCTTTGGCCGTCAGCATCAGCACGGGCAGGCTTTGTGTCGCCGGATCGGCGCGCAGTGTTTCCACGATCTCCAGCCCGGATCGCCCCGGCAGCATCAGATCAAGGATCACAATATCAGGCCGTTGTTCATGAACCGCCGCCACCGCCGCCGCGCCGTCCTGAAGCGTCGAGACCGACCAGCCATCCCGCGTCAGGATAAAGCGGATCGCCTCGGCGATGTTTGGTTCATCCTCGATCAAGAGCACATGGCTCATGTCGTTCGTTCCTCTTTACAGCCTGCGTGTGCCTTGCAGCGCGCGCGGCCCTCCCCCGGTTCCCGTGGCCGCCCATCTGATGGGGCTGGCCTTGCGGCGACTATCGGGGGAAAACGCCCCCCTGTCAAAGCCGCGTCATGTGTCGGCGTCGGTCAAGATCGACGGTTCGCGTCGCGCGGGGCAGGATCGCGCCGGACAGATGCGGCAGGTGGGACCAACGGGCAAGCCCTCGCCGGGGTCATGTGCGGCCAAAGGCTGGATCAGCATCGCCGCCGTGCGCAATTCCGGCCCGTTGAAGCCTGCAGGATGGCTGGGGCTGCACCAAGCCCGGATGCGAAAGCGCCGCGACACATGGCCTGCGCTGACCACCACCGCCTCTACGGGCTGCGCAGGACGCCCCAGCGCGGTGTACAGCGGCCAAAGTGGGCAAGCCGCACCAAAGCGGGGGATGGCAAAGCCTTCGGCGGGCTTGCGAAAGGTCAGCGTGCCAGAGCCGTCACAGATCACCAGACCGAGGCGGGAGCCAGGACGCAAGGCAAGCCGACGCATCACCTGCAGGGGATGGGTGTTGAACTCCGCCGCAAGACGCAAGGGATCGGGGCCAAGCCGCGCTTCGGCCTGTGCGAGCTTTTCCAACGGCAACGTCGCGGCATCGCTGGCGAGGGTGGCAATCCAGTCCTGCGCCAAGGCGCGCGCGGCGATGGTGGCCAAGCTCGGCGCAACCATGCCATCGGCCCCGTCCAAGTGCCAGCCGCGGTCTTGCAACCAAGCCTCCACCTCTTCCTGCGGTGAAAGGCTGGTGGCTTCTTCCGGCGTGCCAGAGGCATCCAGATAGGCCACCAGCGCTTCGGCCCCCACGGCAAGGCGTTCGCTGTCTTGATGCAGGTTGCGGTGAAAGCGCGCGCGCCATGCGGGATCAATATCTTCGGTCTCGGCCAGAATCGCAGCCGTGGAGCGGACAGAGGACACCGCCGACAACACTTCATGGATCGAGGCCGACAGATGCGGATCAAGGCTGAGCTTGTCGTTCAGCACCTGCACGGCCAGATCCAAACGCGCCGCGCGGCGGGCCAAGGTGGCGGTGGCCAAAGCCCAACCGGGGAAACGGCCGGCGAATTCTTCGGCGCGATCCACCTCTGCCTCTGCGCCATCGGCGGCTGCTGCGGCGGCGGCAGAGCGCAGGTCATCTATCAGCGCGCTGTTGGCGCCTTCTTCGAGCGCGGAGGGCGGCAGACCAAGGGCAGCGGCAAGGCGCGCAAGGCCATCGCCCGCGATGCGGCGGCGGTTGTGTTCGATGAGGTTGAGATACGAGGCCGACACCCCCGCCGCCTTGGCCACCTCGGCTTGGCGCAGGCCAAGGGCCAGTCGGCGTTCGCGCAGGCGGGAACCGGCAAGGGGGACGGGCATCAGGGGCCTTTGGCGTTAGGGGCTGTACGGGGAATTTACAGGGGCGGACAGGGTTTACAAGCGCGAGTAAATGGCCGCTGCGCGCAACAGTTGGTGTTGCCCCGACGCCCAAAGCATCGGGGCGCGGCCATCCCGCCCTTGCGGAGTCAGGATGGGGGGGCGGTCGCGCCTCTTTGGCCACTGTCGGCAAAGAAAAAGCGCGCCCGGTGTCCCGGACGCGCCCTTAATCCATTCAAACCAATCGCTTATTGCAGCGCGGCGTCCGTGATCGCATGGGTCCAGGCACCTTCGGGTGCTTTGGTGATGACCGGGTCCGACCCGCCCGACATCAGCGCGGCGACGGTGCGGTCATAGTCCGCAGGGTCCAGCGCGCCATTCGAACCGGCGGTCAGCTTGGCGATCTCACCCATCATGCGCTTTTGATGCGCTTCGGTCTGCGCGCCGGTCTCATCGTTTTCCAGCACGATCATCGCGGCTTCATCCGGGTTGGCCTCGGCGTATTTCCAGCCCTTCATCGAGGCGCGGACGAACTTCACCATCTTTTCGGTGAAAGCGGCATCGGCCAGCTTGTCTTCCATGACGTAAAGACCGTCTTCCAGCGTCGCCACACCTTCGTCTTCATACTTGAAGGTCACCAGATCCTCGGGCGTCACGCCCGCGTCAATCACCTGCCAGTATTCGTTATAGGTCATGGTCGACACGCAAGCCGCCTGCTTTTGCAGCAACGGGTCCACGTTGAAACCCTGCTTCAGCACGGTCACATCGGTGCCATCCGTCTTGAGGCCCAGCTTGTTCATCCAGTTCAGGAAGGGATATTCGTTGCCGCCAAACCAGACGCCCAGGGTCTTGCCCTTGAAATCTGCGGTGGTGGCCACGCCCGATTCTTTCAGACAGGTCAGCATCAGGCCCGAGGATTTGAACGGCTGGGCAATGTTCACCAGCGCCAGACCTTTTTCCCGTGCAGCAAGGGCCGAAGGCATCCAGTCTACGACCACATCGGCACCACCGCCCGCGATCACCTGCGTCGGTGCCACATCCGGACCACCCGGCAGGATGGTGACGTTCAGGCCTTCTTCGTCATAAAAGCCCTTGTCCTTGGCGACGTAATAGCCCGCGAACTGGGCCTGCGTGACCCATTTCAACTGCAGCGTCACATCCTCGGCCCAAGCGGCCCCGGCCACCAGCGCCATCGCGGCACCCAGCAACAGTTTCTTCATTCGATCAACCTCCGTGTTGATGGCCCGGTTGTTCCCCGGTGCCTTGCTTCAGCTTCGTTGCGACGGGTGCCAGAAGGTCACCCGTTTTTCGATCAGCGCCACCGCGCCGTAGAAAACCGACCCGGCGATGGCCGCGACGGTGATTTCTGCCCAGATCATGTCCAGCGCCAACTGCCCGATCGAGGCATTGATCCGAAAGCCCATGCCTTCGGTCGGGCTGCCGAAAAACTCGGCCACCAGCGCACCGATCAGGGCGAGGGTTGAGGCGATTTTCAACCCGTTGAACACGAAAGGCATTGCGGCGGGAAGCCGCAGCTTGAACAGGCTCTGCCAATAGCTGGCCGACCATGTTGCCATCAGATCGCGCTGCATCGCCTCACTGGCCTTTAGCCCTGCGACCGTGTTCACCAGCACGGGGAAGAACACCATCAGGACGACAACCGCCGCTTTGGAGTGCCAGTCAAAGCCATACCACATCACCATGATGGGCGCGGTTCCGACAATCGGCAAAGCGGCCACGAAATTGCCCACCGGCAACAGGCCGCGCTGCAAGAACGGGCTGCGATCCACCGCGATGGCGGTCAGGAAGGCCGCCGCGCAGCCGATGGCATAGCCCGACAAGGCCCCCTTCAGCGCAGTCTGTACAAAGTCGCCCCACAGGATCGGCAGGCTGTCGCCAAAGCGCGCCGCCACAGCCGACGGCGATGGCAGGATCACCGGATTGACCTCCAGCCCCCGCACCAGCCCTTCCCACAGGATCAGCACCGTCACGCCAAAGATCACCGGGACGGCGATCCGTCCCCCCCGGGTGCGCGACAAAGGCGAGGCGGCCAGCCGCGCGTTGATCCACCAACCGCCCGCCCAGACGCCAAGGGCCACCAGCACCCAGATCATCGCGCCATCCCCATGCGTGTCAACGTCCCACGCTCCACCGCCGCGATCACCATGACCGCAAGGGCGGCAAGGATGGCGCAGAGAAACAGCGTCGCCCAGATTTGCACGGTCTGGCCATAGTAAGACCCCTGCAACAGCCGCGCGCCAAGGCCTGCGGGTTGGTTCAACTCGGCCACGATGGCCCCCACAAGGCTCGCGGCAATGCCCACCTTGGCGGAGGCAAAGAAAAAGGGCATCGAGGCGGGCAGGCGCAGTTTGAAAAACGCCTGCGGCCCGGTCGCGGCATAGGTGTGCAAAAGGTCCAACTGCATCGTGTCCGGACTGCGCAACCCCTTCACCATGCCGACAACCACCGGGAAGAAACTGAGATAGGCCGAGATCACGGCCTTGGTGACCAAGGGCGTGGCACCAAAGGTGTTCATGATCACCGTCAGCATGGGCGCGAGGGCGATGATCGGCACCATCTGGCTGGCGATGGCCCAAGGCAGCACGCTCATATCCATCGCACGGTTATAGACGATCCCGATGGCCAGCAGGCAGCCCAAGGCCGTGCCGATGACAAAGCCCAAGGCTGTGGCTGAGAGCGTGATCCAGCCATGATAGACCAAGGACCGCTTTGAGGTCGGGGCCGTCCCCAGCGTCGATTTGACCAACTCCGTCATCACTTGATGCGGGGCGGGCAGCACAGGGCGCTCTTGATCCATCGTCAGCGGCACCATCTGCGCAAAACTGACCGAGGTATCCGCCCGCGCCGCCTGGTCATAGACCCAGGTCCGGTTCATCATCACGGTCGCGGCATACCAAATCGCCACAATAGCGGCGAGCACGGTCAGGATGGGCAGCAGCCGGTTCACGACACGCCCCCTTTCGGCCAGACGATCATGCCGATGGCGATGATGCCAAGGACCAATCCGGCAAGTTGCAAGGCGCTTGGCCGCTCGCCAAAGACCACGAAGGCCACGCCGGTGATGGCGATCAGTTGAAAGATCAGCGACAACGCGATGGCGATCCCAAGGCCATTGGCCCGCATCACCTGCACCATCAGAAAATTGCCCAAACAAAACAGCGCCAGCGCCCCGATCAGCACCGGAATGCCGCCCTTGGACGCATAAATCTTCAGCATCGAGTTCGCCGCCATGAACACGCCGGTCGAGGCGGCAAGCCAACCGAGAACGATGACATTCATGCCTTAGACCTCATCGCCATGCCCTGCCCTCAGCCCCTCGCGCACGCGATGGGCGATCTCGATGAATTCGCGGCTGTCGCGGATGTCCAAGGGGCGTTCGCGCGGCAAGGGGCTGTCGATGATATCGGTGATCCGGCCGGGACGCGGCGACATGACGACAATCTTGGTGGACAAATACACCGCCTCGGGGATGGAATGGGTCACAAAACCAATGGTCTTGCCGGTCCTTGCCCACAGCTTCAAAAGCTCTTCGTTCAGACGATCCCGGACGATTTCATCCAAAGCGCCAAAGGGTTCGTCCATCAGCAAGATATCGGCGTCAAAGGCCAAAGCGCGGGCGATGCTGGCACGTTGCTGCATGCCACCCGACAGTTGCCAGGGGAATTTCTTGCCAAACCCCTTCAGCTCCACCCGCTCCAACACCTGCTCCACCCGGCGGTCCTGTTCGGCGCGGTCAAAGCCCATGATCTCCAGCGGCAGTTTGATATTCCCGGCGATCGTGCGCCACGGATAAAGCCCCGCCGCCTGAAA
>JAIYDR010000009.1 GCA_027487395.1 Rhodobacter sp.
CCGTCTGGCTGTTCGGTCTGCATGCGGTGCGCGATGCGTTGATGAACCCTGCGCGGGAAAAGCTGCACCTTGTGGTCACCAAGAACGCCGCCGACAAGCTGGCCGAGGCCATTGATCTGTCGGGGATGGAGCCTGAGATCGTCGATCCGCGCAATTTCAACGTGCCGATAGATCCCGCGTCCGTCCATCAGGGCGCGGCGCTGGAAGTCCGCCCCTTGAACTGGGGCAGTCTGGCGGATCTGGCGATTTCCGGCGAAGGGCTGCCCTTGGTGGTGCTTTTGGACCGCGTGACCGATCCGCACAATGTGGGTGCGGTGTTGCGCTCGGCCGAGGTTTTTGGTGCGCGGGCGGTGATTGCCCCGCGCCATCATTCCGCGCCGGAAACCGGGGCTTTGGCCAAAACCGCCAGCGGGGCCTTGGAGCGCCAACCCTATCTGCGCGTGACCAATCTGGCCGATGCCATGGGGGAATTGCGCGACGCGGGCTATGTGCTGATCGGGCTGGACGGCGACGGCGATGTCGAATTGCCCGCAGCCCTCGATGGTGTGGGCAAACGGCCTGTGGCGCTGGTCTTGGGGGCCGAAGGGCCGGGTCTGCGCGACAAGACGCGCGACACCTGTGACATGGTGGCCCGCATCCCCTTTGCGGGCGGATTCGGGTCGCTGAACGTGTCCAACGCCGCAGCAGTGGGCCTGTATGCGGCCTCGCAGAAGCTGGGCTGAGGCGGGGGAATTTTCACGATGCCGCGACCGGAACTTTCCTGCGGCATTCGGGTTTCTATCTGACAGTCGAGACACGGGTCCGGAACCCCCGTCTCTCATTCACTGTCCCTCGTTCCGCGACTTGGCGTCCGTCCTTTCAGGCCGGACGCCTTTTTCTTGCGATGCGTTCTTCTTGATGCGCGTGGGCAAATGCGGGTAGCGATAGAGCAGCGGAGAGGGGCCAAAATGACCGACGATGAAATCAAATTCCTATTGAAAAATGTTCAGACCATCGCCGTTGTCGGCTGGTCGCCCAAGCCGGACCGCGCCAGCCATTCGGTGGCGGCCTACCTGAAACGGCGCGGCTATCGGGTGATCCCGGTCAATCCGGGCCATGCTGGAGAACAGGCGTTAGGAGAGGTGGTTTGCGCCAGCCTCTTGGGCATCAACACGCCGGTCGATATGGTGGACATCTTCCGCCGCTCTTCTGAGGTTGAGCCCGTTGTCGATGACGCCCTGCGTCTTCCGGGGCTGAAGGCGGTCTGGATGCAGTTGGGCGTGGTGAATGAGGTGGCGGCCGAAAAGGCCCGCGCGGCGGGATTACAGGTGGTGATGGACCGCTGCCCGGCGATCGAGATTCCGCGCTTGGGGATCTGAGGGCGTGCTGAAGGGTGCGCCATGAATGCGAACCCTACCCCCGCGCCGCCTTTTCGGCGATGCCCGATGTGCCTTCGCGGCGTTCCAATTCGGCCAGCACATCGGCCAGCGTCAGATCCCGGGCGGCGAGCATGACGAGCAGGTGATAGACCACATCTGCCGCCTCTGCCGTCAATTTCGCGCGGTCGCCTTTGACGGCTTCGATGATCGCCTCCACCGCCTCTTCGCCGAATTTCTCGGCGCATTTCTCCGGACCTTTGGCCAGCAGTTTTGCGGTCCAGGATGTGTCAGGGTCCGCGCCCTTGCGCGCGGCGATGGTGGCGGCGAGACGGTCAAGCGCGGTCATTGCAGCCTCATAGGGATACCGGCGGCGGCCATATGGGCCTTGGCTTGGCCGATGGTGAATTCGCCGAAGTGGAAGATGCTGGCGGCGAGCACGGCAGAGGCCCCGCCCTTGGTCACGCCCTCTACCAGATGGTCCAACGTGCCGACCCCGCCCGAGGCGATGACCGGGATGCCCACCGCATCGACGATGGCGCGGGTCAGGGGCAGGTTATAGCCGCCGCGTGTGCCGTCGCGGTCCATGCTGGTCAGCAGGATTTCCCCTGCGCCTTTCGCGGCGACGGTGCGGGCAAAGTCGATGGCATCAATGCCGGTGGGTTTGCGACCGCCATGGGTGAAAATCTCCCATTTGCCGGGGCTGACGGTCTTGGCATCAATCGCCACGACGATGCATTGCGACCCGAAGCGGTCAGCACTGCGGGCCACCACATCCGGATCGGCCACAGCGGCAGAGTTGAAGCTGACTTTATCCGCGCCTGCGAGCAGCAGGGCGCGCACATCCTCGGGCGTGCGGACGCCACCGCCGACGGTCAGGGGCATGAAGCATTGCTCCGCCGTGCGTGTGACCAGATCGAACATGGTGCCGCGGTTTTCATGGGTGGCCTGGATGTCGAGAAAACACAACTCATCCGCCCCAGCCGCATCATAGGCGCGGGCGGCCTCCACCGGGTCTCCGGCGTCGATCAGGTTGACGAAGTTCACGCCCTTGACCACGCGGCCATCGGCGACGTCAAGGCAGGGGATGATCCGGGTTTTCAGCATGGCGCGGCCTTTCCAGCGGTCAGGGTCGCAAATAGCGGATCGGGGGGGAAAGGGAAAGCGGGGAGGGGGGAGACTTACAGGAGCGCTACAGTGGGACTGGACCGGACCCAAAAGGCCCGGTCCGCGCGCAGCCCGCCCCCTCGGGCTGCGCGCCAGAGGCGCACATCCCGGCGGTCTGCACACGGACCTCCAATGGTGGCACCAAACAGTCCCCCAGACTGTTTGGTGCCACCTTTTCTCCTTCCGTCAGAGTTTCAACGCCGCAAGCGCTGCCGCCAGATCAATCGCGCCATCGTAAAGCGCGCGTCCCGAAATCGCCCCGGCAATCACCCCCGTATCGCGCAGGGCGATCAGGTCTTCCATCCGGCTGACGCCCCCTGACGCGATGACGGGGATGGACACGGCACGCGCCAAAGCCTCGGTCGCTTCAAGGTTCGGGCCACCCATCGCGCCATCGCGGTCGATGTCGGTGTAGATGATCGCGGCCACTCCGGCATCCTCGAAGGATCGGGCAAGGTCGGTGGCCTGCACGGTGGTTTCCTCGGCCCAGCCTTTCGTCGCGACAAAGCCTTTGCGGGCGTCAATCCCGACAGCGACCTTGCCGGGGAACTCCCGTGCCGCTAGCCGCACCAGATCCGGGTTTTCCACTGCGACCGTGCCGAGGATCACCCGCGCCAGACCCTTGTCCAGCCACATCGCAATTGTCGCCATATCGCGGATGCCGCCGCCCAACTGGGTGGGGACTTTGACCTGCGCCAAGATCGCCTCGACCGCCGCCGCATTCACCGGCTGGCCGGCAAAGGCGCCATTCAGGTCCACCAGATGCAGCCATTCGCAGCCCGCCGCCGCAAACTTTGCCGCCTGTGCTGCCGGATCATCTCCAAAGACGGTGGCTGCCGACATCTCACCGCGCAACAGGCGCACGCATTGGCCGTCTTTCAGGTCGATGGCGGGGTACAGGATCATGGCAGCCTCGTCTGTGTTCGCTTCCGCGCGGCTTTGGCATGGGGCGACGAGGCAGGCAAGACCTGTCGGGACGGAGGTGAACCCAACGTCATCCTTGCGTGAAAGGAAAAGCTGGCGAAGGATGCGACAAATGGGCCCAACAGGGAGGAGACCCCGTGAAAACCTTTGCTCTTACGCTTGCCGCCGGACTGTTCGCCGCAGGCGCGGCCTTTGCCGCCGACCCGGTCGAGGGCATGTGGCAGACCGCACCCGATGACAACGGCAACTACGGCCATATCGACGTTGCCCCCTGCGGTCCGGCCTTTTGCGGCACGCTGGTCAAGGCCTTTGACGGCTCTGGTGCGCAGATTGAATCCGACAACATCGGCAAGCAGATCGTCTGGGATATGATGGCGCAAGGCGATGGCAATTATGAGGATGGCAAAGTCTGGTCGCCCGACCGCGACAAGACCTACAATTCCTACATGATCCTCAGCGGCGATTCGCTGACGGTGAAGGGCTGTGTCCTTGGCATCTGCCGCGACGGCGGCATCTGGAGCCGCGTGAAGTAATCCCACCTCTCAGCTTCGTGGCTGAGGACGGAAGGGGGCGCTCGCGCCCCCTTAGGACATTTTGCAAATGACCTGCCTCGGATGTTTCGGCGCGGACAAGGAGGGAGCCCTCCCTGCAAGGACCTTCTTGGTTCGAATATCATCGCGCATGAAGCGCGTTGCGCTGAGAGGCCAGATACCAACAACGCCGCAAAGTCAGCGGTTGCCGCGTCCGGCAAACAGACCCGCGTCTTCGGCAGCGCGGCGCAAGGCGCGGGATTTGTTGACAGTTTCTTGATATTCCGCCTCGGGATCGCTGTCATAGACCACGCCGCCGCCAGCTTGGATGTACAGCGTTTCGTCTTTCAGCACGGCTGTGCGCAGGGCGATGCAGAAGTCCATCTCGCCATTGGCGGCGAAATAGCCCAGGCCGCCGCCATAGATGCCGCGCTTTTCGGGTTCCAACTCGTCAATGATTTCCATGGCGCGGACTTTGGGTGCACCCGACACCGTGCCTGCGGGCAGACCCGCCAGCAGGGCCGAGAGGGCATCTTCGCCGTCGGCAATCTCACCCACCACGTTCGAGACGATATGCATCACATGCGAATAGCGTTCGATGATGAACTGTTCGGTCGGGCGGACGGTGCCCACTTTGGCGACCCGGCCCACATCATTGCGGCCAAGGTCCAGCAGCATCAGATGTTCGGCCAATTCCTTCTTGTCGGCCAAGAGGTCCAGTTCCAGCCTGCGATCCTCTTCCGGGGTCACGCCGCGCTTACGGGTGCCTGCGATGGGGCGGATCGTCACCTCACCATCGCGCAAGCGCACAAGGATTTCCGGGCTGGCGCCGATGACCTGATAGCCACCAAAGTTGAAGAAAAAGAGGAAAGGCGAAGGGTTGGTGCGCCGCAATGAGCGGTAAAGCGCAAAGGGCGGCAGTTCAAAGCGCTGCGCCCAGCGTTGGCTGGGGACAACCTGAAAGATGTCACCGGCACGGATATAGTCCTTGGCCTTTTCCACAGCGGCCTTGTAGTCGTTATGCGTGAAGTTCGATTTGGCTTCGCCCACCGGGGCGGCCTCGCCCAGATCACGTTGGGCGGGGGGCGCACGGTCCAGATCGCGCAGCGCGTCCATCACACGCTCTGCCGCTTGGGCATAGGCCGCGCGGGCAGAGAGACCCGAGGTTGCCCAAGCGGGGGCCACCACCGTCACCTCGCCCTTCACACCGTCCAGCACCGCCACCACCGAAGGCCGCATCAACACAGCGTCGGGCAGGCCAATGGGATCGGGGTTCACATTGGGCAGGCTTTCCACCAGACGGATCATGTCATAGCCCAGATAGCCAAACAGCCCCGCTGCGATGGGGGGCAGGTCTTCGGGCATCTCGATCCGGCTTTCGGCGATCAAGGCGCGCAAGGTGTCCAGCGGGTGGCCCTCCAGCGGCTGGAACGCCTGCGCGTCAAAGCGGGCCTCGCGGTTGATCTCGGACTCCGTGCCATGGCAGCGCCAGATCAGGTCGGGTTTCATACCCACCACCGAATAGCGGCCCCGCACCTCTCCGCCGGTCACCGACTCAAGAATAAACGTGTCGGACCGCGCCTCGGCCAGTTTCAGCATCAATGAAACGGGCGTGTCCAGATCGGCGGCAAGGCGGGCATAGACAAGCTGGGTCTTGCCCTGCGCCCAGCCGCGTTCAAAGGCCTCAAACGAGGGGCTGAGGGTCATAGGCCGGTCCTTACTGCATCTGCGCGTTGACAGCGGCGATCACCTGCTGGTCAAGCCGCACGCCGGCTTCGGCTGCCAGACCTTGGGTGAAAAGTGCGGCGGCATCCTGCGAGAGCGCCTGTTCCACTTGCACCGAGATCGCGTCGCGCAGCGCGTCCCCATCTTCCTTCGGCAGGTCGGCCAGTGCGATGATGCGGTCGAGTTGAACAACAGCGGTGAAGCCTTCGGTGTCGATCACCTGCACCGCCCCCTGTTCCAGCTTGAACACTTCGGCCAGCAGGCTGGACGGCGCATCGGCGACCGTGCCATCGCGGCCGATTTCGCGGGTGACATCCACGATGCCCTGCGCGCCGAGAGCGGCACCGCTTTCAACCGCCGTGGCAATCTCGGCGGCACGAGCGGACAGCGCCTTGGCCAGCGCATCGGCACGCCATGCGGTTTCCACCTGTGCTTTGGC
>JAIYDR010000130.1 GCA_027487395.1 Rhodobacter sp.
ACGACGGATGTCGCCATCGTGATCGGATCGAACGACATCGTGAACCCCGCCGCGCAGGAAGACCCCAACAGCCCCATCGCTGGCATGCCGGTGCTGGAATGCTGGAAGGCCAAGCAGGTGTTCGTGTCCAAGCGCGGGCAAGGCACCGGCTATTCGGGCATCGAGAACCCGCTGTTCTTCAAGGACAATACGCGGATGTTCTATGGCGATGCGAAGAAGTCTATCGACGCACTGCTGCCGATCATCGAATGAACGACCAGCCTTGCTTCCAAAGCGGATGTTGAATGGATGTCATCGTACGCCTGCTTCCCGCCCATTTCGACCTCGGGTCAGTAGGCTGAGCCCGTCCTGAAGTTCGCACCAACCCGCACAACCACGCCGCTTTCGGGTGTCTCTGTTCGCATAGAGAGCAGGTGAACCCGCTTCAACTGCGGCGCAGTTCGATTTAGCCAACATACTGAAAGTAAGTCACTTTTTGAATCCGTCTCGATTTCCATGAAGGGCGGATGGAAAGAGATGCGGGGCGTTCAGAGACCGATTTCGGCCAAACCGCCAGTCTCCAAAAGTCGGATGGTCCCGCTAAACCCCTTTGAAACAAAAAGAAAAAAGGCCCCTTCAGGGGCCTCAACTGGCGTTCGCGATTTGAAAGTGGCGGAGGGGATGGGTCTGCGGCCCAACCTTCTCTTTTGGATGCCGCCCTCATTTGCAAGGAATTTCTGAACCTTAGACATGTGATCGAGTGCGGACTCATGTCCGGCCTGTTCGTGGGGCCTGATAGATGCTGCTGGCCGAGATGGTGATGCGCGGACCAGGGTCAGATCTTTATGAGCGAGATCAAGGCTCGGAGAAGGTTTGTGGTTCGCCCAACCCGGATCATGTCGATCATTTGCCTATGTAGGTCATGTCTTCCTCATAACTTAGTAGTCCGGAACCATGCTGCCGGATCAGGCAACGCATCCGATTTCCGAACCGCGGTAGTCTTCGCCGCGCAACAACATCGCCCAGATGCCACACTCCATCTTGTTGGCCAGCGCCGAGGCGGCCAACATCGGGGGCTTGCGTTCGACCAGGCGCGCCAGCCAGCGATTGCGCGGTGCGCCATGGAGCAGCGCCCACCGGATGACGGCCATTGCGCCGGTGATCAGCAGGCGGCGAATGTCGCGCTGGCCCATCTTCGAGGTTTTCCCGAGCATCTGCGTGCCACCGGTCAAAGCCTGTCGCGGCACCAGCCCAAGTCAGGCCGCAAAGTTTCGGCCGCGTTTGAAGTGCACTATGGGCGGTGCAAAGGTCTTGGCGGCCAAGGCGCTGATCGGGCCCACACCCGGCAGGGTCTGCAGGCAGCGGGATGTCTCGCCCTCCCTGGCGATTGCGGCGATCCTCTTCTTCATAGCATTTATCCTGCCGCTCAGGTGCATGATTTGGGCCAGCATCTCGCAACAGATTTCCGAGGCGAGCGGTGGCAAATTCGTGTTCCTATCTTCAAGGACGGCACCGAGGCGTGGTAGATAGACGAGCCCTTCGGGGGTTATGAAGCAAAACTCGTAAAGCTGCGACCGGGTGCGTTGACCGCATCGGCTCACTGCTTCACAAACTGCTCGCCGGTGCGGCACAGGATGGAGCGCGATTGCAGGTCGCCCGCCTTAAGCTTAACATAGCGAAAGATGGGCAGCAACGCCGCCTCCACGATCGCCTCTGCGTCCGCAGCGTCGTTTTCTGCTGCTTGATGAACGGTTTGACGTAGCGCGGTGCGATTGGTTTCACCTCATGTCCGACTCGCTCAAGTTCCCGCGCCCAGTGATGTGCGCCACTTCGGCCGACGCGAACGAGCATCCGGATAGGCCTCTTTCAGATCATCCGGGCGGTCCTCCACAAGCGCCGTGATCCAGAACCGCGCTTGTCTGCGGTCTTTTTCAGCTTTCAGGCGATCCTGCCCCTCGCGGCGGGCTGCGACGATCAGCTTGTGGATGGCAAAGCGCTTCGGTCGCACCCATGACACATAGATCTACAGGGTGGCGTCCACTCTATCGCTTACGCTAGCCGATCAGTGCCTGTGCCAACGATCTGGCCGTCGGATGGTCCAAGAGCAGCCAACCGGGAACCTCTTGCCCCAGATGGTCGGACAGCCCGGTCAGGACATGTTGCACGGCAAGCGAATCCCCGCCGCGCATAAAGAAGTCTTCTTGCGCCCCAATCTCATCGCGCAGCGCTTCGGTCATCAGGGTTCGGATCGTTTCGGTCAAGGTGTCCAAGTGGGTCAAGGCTATGGTCCAAAAGGGTTTCGCGCAGAAGCGGCAGGTTAACCTTGCCCGCCGCCGTCAAAGGGAGAGCGGTCCGCAGATGCAGCCGGTCCGGACGTTCCGCCAAAGGCAGGGCGCGGCGCAAGTGATCTTCCAAGGCGGATGCGACGGCGGCGGGTGCCTCGACGACCAGATGGATCGCGTCGCCATGATCAGCGTCAGGCAAGGCGAGGACGGCGGCATCTCTCACCTGCGGGAAAGCAAGGGCTTGGTCAATCAGCCGTTCTGCCCGAAAAGAAACCCCATTGCGGCAGAGCAGCCCCTGCTCTCGGCCCGTCACATAAAGATAGCCCTCGGCGTCAAGCCATCCCATATCGCCGGGACGAAAGGCGCTCCGCGCGGCGTTGGAGACCACGATCTCGCCCACTTCGCCCACAGCACAGGGGCGGCCTTGATCGCAGATTTCTACCGTGACTGGCAGGACTGCCCGCCCACATGACTCGGGGCGTGTCAAGATTTCAGGGCCTGAAATCCGTGAGATCAGACCAAAGCCTACGCAACTATAGGTCATCACATAGGCCAGTGAAAGACGCTGAACCGCGGCCAACTTATCGTCCCGCTGTGCAGGACCGCCAACAGAGGTGAGCCGTTTCAGCCCCGGATAACGCGGACCCTGAACAGGAGGAAGGCCAGTCAGCCGCCGGATCATCGCGGGCGGCAGAGCGCATTCCGACACGTCTGGCCGATGTAACGCGGCGTCCAACTCGGCGATTGTGTGAGCGAGGCTAAGTGCCACGATCGGACGGCCGGCACTCAGATTTCGAAGCCATTGGAACGCCGCCGCCGAATACCCGACGGAGATGGCCGCCAGCATAGCACCGCCGCCAGACCCATCCCAAATGCCCCATGACCGAGCTTCGGCGATTTGAGCCTGAAGGGTGGCGTCCAGCACTGCATGCGTTTTTGGAAACAGCGATGGCAAACCCGTTGTGCCGGAACTGGCGACAATCAACGCCTCTTGCCCCGGCAGAGGCCAATCCGTTCGCACGTGGGCGGCAGCGGGCGGGTTTTGGGGCTGGACATGGCTGTGCGGCAGGCCGGTCGCACGTGTTGCCAACACCAGCGCTGCGCCCAGTCCTTCTTGCCATTCCGCAAGACGCGCTGGCGGGGTGCGGAAATCGACGAAACAGCCCGACGCGCCCAGCGTCCAACTCGCCAGAAGCTGTTCCATCGCCGCCAGATTGTCCGACACGACGATCAAAACGCGGTCCCCTGCCCGCAACCCCACGTCTTTCAGGTCTGCCGCCCGCGCCCGAATGCGGTCCAAAAGCTGCTGCCCGGTGAAACCCTCACCGCGCGCGATGGCCAACACATCGTCAGGACGCGCTGCAAGCGCGCCCAGAATGGTTGCCGCTGCGGTCACGTGATGCCGACGGCTGCGGCGGCCTCGGCAAAGATCGCCCGCCCACGTTCGGTCAACTGCCCTTTTGCGGCGATGATTGCATGCGCCTCGGCAAATTGCCTGCTCAATGGGACGGACATCTCGGCCAGCTGCGCTTCAGGGATTCCATCAAATCCGGCCCCGCCCAAACGGCGCATGTCCTGCAAAAGGCAGATCATCCGTGCCAGCACATAGGCGGCGTGAAACAGCCCGTTCATCGGACGCCCCTCGCGGCGAAGTGGGCTGCTGAACCGCGCATCAGGATCGTTCAGCACGATCTCGTCATCCAGATAGGCAATGAACAGCTTGAGATGAGAGCTTTCGTGGATCAGCGTCATCAGCAAGGTCAAATCATCCCGCTGCCGCTGTGGATTGACCAGAATTGCACCCCAGGCTGAAAAGGCAGAGGCCCCTCCAAACCCGTCCGCACCGGACCGGACGAGGATAACATCGCGGACAAGCGCCGTGAATTCGTCACCCCAAAGCGGCAGCACATCAGTCAGGCACGATTGTAACCGCGCCACATCCCGCGCGACCCGTGCCGCCACCGCGGGTTCCGCAGGCATAAGCTGCGCTGTTAGGCCGATATCGTCGCTGAACGCATATTGAAGGAGTTCCCTCTCATTGAGGGTGATGCCGTCACCCCAGCTTCGTATGCGCTGTCCCGGGTGATCTGGCGCAGTAAGCACGGCACTGTATCGCGCATGGAGGTCGCGGATCGCGTCAAAATCATCCGCCATTGCGGCAAGTCGCAGACGATCCTGCACCGCATAGGCGGCAGGGGCGGTTGACCAGCGCACGGGCAACGGCAGGTTCAACACATCCCCGACAAGGTGATTTAGCGCCACACCAAGGCGTCGCGCAATATCGTCATTCGCCCGCAGCACCAAAGGCGGATCAGGATAAAGCATCGCAAAAGCGCCTGTTAAATGCGGGATATCAGCAACCAACCTTAAATCACTGCGCCGATATCTGGGCCGCTCGAACGCAGGATTTTATCGCGCTCAGGCGGCCCCTGGCTCAGTTGCGCCCACTTTGGCGGCTCCCGAGGCAGGAACCTTCAACGAAAGCAGTTTGGTCAGATCGATTTTCATGTTTTTCTCCATAGCTTTCACCGACGGGCATCGGTTTGAGAGGTATACCCTCAACCTCGCCAAACGGATGTAGGCTCGCTTACGGCCAATCCAGCGGTCCATGACCCTCTGCACAGAGCACGGGAACAAGACGCACTGCCTCGGGTTCGCGGCGCCTAACGCGGGCGCGCAGAAGCTGAGGCGTTGCGACCGGGTCTTGCGGGACGGGCAACACCTGCACCGGCACGACCCAGTCCGCCCCATTGACCATCACCAATCCCCCATTGGCGGCCTGCCAGACGGGCAGCAGGGCAATATCCGTCAGTGTGGACAGCCCCACAGGGATCGCCGCCTCGATCGTCAGCGCGGACTGATCCTCTGCCGTGATCCGCCACGTCAGCGGCGCAAGGGCCAGGCGCGGCGGCGGCGCGGGATGCGGCCGAAGGATTGCCTCGACCAGGGCGGGCAAAGCTGGTGAAACGAAGTAGAACCCATGCTTCGCCGGCAACATCTGCCAGTCGCAGCCGCCAAAAGCGCGCCGCCAATGCCACGGCACGGGGCGCTGCGCATCCTCGGGGGGGGACAGAAACGGGTTGTGTGCTGCACTCTCTGCCCCGAACACCAACCTGACATGGCCCGGGAAGGGCACCCTCAAATCCGCGTCCAGCACGACAAGGCGCAGCACGGGCACCCCGGCCAGCCAAAGCCGCATGGCGACGCGCCATGCGATGCCCGCAGCCTGACAGTTCCCCCCGACGATACAAGGCCCGGTTCCAAACCGAGCGATCAGGGTGGCGGCATAATGCTGTGCGATCTCGTCCAACAGCGGTCGGGTCGCAGGCGAAGTCTCGAAGATCTGGTTCAGCGACCGCATCCCTGCCATCGGTTGATCAGGGCCCATCGCCGCAGCGAGCGCGCCGAACTCTTCTTGCGCGTTGAAGCACCAAAAGACCGGAACGGCCGAAGCACCCAGATTCACGCCCCGGACGCTGCCCGAAGCATCCAGCGCCTCTCCCGGCCAAGCCCGCGTGAACAGTGCCACCCGACGCAGCATCGCGGGCAGGGAGAGGTCGGGCTGAAGGGCGCTTGGCAAAGTCATATCCGCAAGATTGCACCGCTCCGCCCCATGCGGAAGTTCGGGCTGGACGAATGCCACCCACGACGACCCATCCCGCATTGCCAACCCCAACCTTTGGCTGGCTGATACGGCGATTTCACCCCAGAAGCGCCACGCCAAATGCCGCCTCAATTCGCGCCAAGGACAGGACGCGGTTCAAACGATACACAGACATCAGGATAACAACCCGTATGGCATTCGGCTGGGTCCGGCCCGAAAAATTGACTTGGCGCAAGATTTCACCCTAAGCGAAACCGCGATTCACGCGGGATGTGGCGATGGTTTTTAGCTCCTGGCAGTTCATTCTCTTGTTCCTGCCTGTCAGTGTCATCGTTTATTTCACGCTGAACGCGCGGGGTTGGTCCGGCGCGGGAAAACTGTGGCTCGTGCTGGCGAGTCTGTTTTTCTACGGCTACTGGAACCCGTGGCAACTGCCCCTGATCCTGTTGTCTATCGGCTTCAACTACGCGATCGGACACACGCTTTCGCGCGAGCGGCTCTTGGGTGACAGCCCAAGCGGGCGCAAAGCGCTGCTGGCCTTCGGGATCGTGGTAAACCTGTCGTTTCTTGCCTGGTTCAAATACGCGAATTTCATGATCGGAAACCTGAACCAGACCTTTGGCACGGACCTGCCTTTTCTGCACGTTGCCCTGCCCTTGGCGATCAGCTTTTTCACCTTTACCCAGATTGTCTATCTGGTGGACAGCTGGCGGCGCGAGACAGCGCAGTACAATCTACTGAACTATGCGCTGTTCGTGACCTTCTTTCCGCATCTCATTGCGGGGCCGATCGTGCAGCACAGCCAGATCATGCCGCAGTTTTCTGACCGCCGCACGCTGTCGCCGCGCAGCGCCGCGATGCTGCTGGGGTTGGTGATCTTTGCTGTCGGTCTGTTCAAGAAGGCCGTGATCGCCGACAGCCTCGCCCTTTGGGCAGATGCGGGTTTCGACACGCAGATGGCGCTGACATTCTGGCAGGCTTGGGTCACGAGCCTCAGCTACACCCTGCAACTCTACTACGATTTCAGCGGCTATTGCGACATGGCCATCGGCGCGTCGCTGTTGTTCAACATTCGGCTGCCGATCAACTTCAACTCGCCCTATCAGGCCTGCGACATTCAGGATTTCTGGCGGCGCTGGCACATGACGCTCAGCAGCTTTTTGCGCGATTACCTTTACATCCCCTTAGGCGGCAACCGGAGGGGACAGTTCCGCACGCAGGTCAACCTGTTCGTCACCTTTGTCTTGGGCGGGTTGTGGCATGGAGCAAGCTGGATGTTCGTCATCTGGGGCGCGCTGCACGGCGCAGCGCTGATCCTGCACAGGCTGTGGCGTGGGGCAGGCTTCCGCCTTCCGGGTTGGGCGGGTTGGGTTTTGACCTTTCTTTTCGTCAATGTCACATGGGTGTTTTTCCGCGCGCAAAGCCTTGGTGATGCGCGTCGTGTGCTGTCGGGGATGGTTGATCTTTCAACGGCCTTTGGTCCGGGCGCGCATCGTGATCTGGTCGCCAATCTGGGCTGGATCGGCGTGGGCGGCGATGCCCTGTTGCAAGTTTTCCCTGCCACGCTGATCGGGCAACTGCCTGTGCTGATGTTCATCGCTGTGGCGATGGCCCTGCTTTTTGCGCGGAACCTCAACCGTCTGGAGGAGACGCACCTGACCACCGCACGGCTTGTGTTTGCCGCTGTCCTCTTTTCGGCGGGCCTTCAGGCGACCTTGGCGCGGACCACCTCTGTTTTCCTGTATTTCAATTTCTGAGGCGGACATGACACGCAAGCTGACCCTCTTTGTCCTTGGCGTTCTTGCTTCACTGATGGTGTTGCCCGCGATCAATATCCGTGACGCCAAGACAAGCGACGTCTGGTCCGACCCCACCGTTCTTTACGTTATGGACCCTGTCGTCGCGTTGGCGTCGGAACTGCTCTTTCCGTTTGGGATCAGCATCGATTCCCAGAATGTCACTGTGGGCCGATTTGGCTGGTTGCACTTGTCCGATTTTCATAACCAGTCCCTGACCAAAACCATGACAGCCGCGACCGATGAAGATCGCCAGACCGCCAACAACATAGGCAAGACGTTGACAGCGTGGAATGACCTGTTAACCGACCGGGGGGTGAAGCTTTTCCGCGTCATGATCGGACCGAACAAATCGACGATCTACCCCGAAACCCTACCAGACTGGGCGCAGCCTGCCGCCATCAACGGGGCGAGCCTGATCTTTGGGCCGGCCACAGCGCCCTTTGTCGTCGACTCTCGACCTGCGCTGTTGCAAGCAAAGGCCCGCGAAAATGTCCCGGTGTACTATCCAATGGATTCGCACTGGAACATCTTGGGTGCCCGCGCGGCCTTCGTGGCCTTTGCCGAGGACGTGGCCAAGCAATTCCCGGATCTGGTCTGGCCAAGCGCCGCAATGCTTGAGCGAACAAAAGACGGCCCCAAAGTGGGGGCGGACCTTAAACCATTGCTGAAACTAGCGAACTTCAACACAGAAACAGACCCCAGACTTGCCGTCGAGGATTGGGACATCCCGACCGAGATCATCAACGCCTCCACCGGCAAACTGCGCGTTCGCGGAGGCAACACGCGGGTCCTGTTTTCGATGACGCCCGAGATCATTCGCTCTCCCAAGGCGCTCAATCAGCGCAAGGTGCTGTGGTTGCGGGATTCCTTCGGGAATGCCCTGTCGCCCATGATGGCGGCGACCTTCACCGAGGTGATGGCCGTTCATTGGAGCACAGGACTCGTTCCGGGCGAAGAGTTCCTGCGTCTGGTCGATACGTTCAAGCCCGACTATGTCTTTGTCACGGTGGTCGAGCGCGACGCCAGAAAGGAAGCTTTCGCGAGCTTCCCAAAGATCCGGCCAGTCTACCCGGTGAACACCTTTATCCCGTTGCAGGAAAGTCTGCCGCAATCTGCCAACGACATTTCGCCGGGCGCAGAGCCGGGGGAGTTGGTGATGGACGGCCCCGACCCCTTTCTCGTCTTTTCGATCCCCGGTGGCTTTGCCGCGGAACAGGCACGTTTCATCGGCTTGGCAGTGGCCTGCATGGATGGAACCTCCAACGTTCCGGTCCAGTTGTTCTGGGCCAGTGATCGCTTTCCCAACTTTGATGAAGCCCACAGCCAACGCCTGACGGCAAGCGCAGAGCCAAAAGTGCTGGACCTTGGCGCCCTGCCGGAACTTCAAAGCGCGGGACGTCTGACGCGTTTGCGTGTGGATTTGGACACACGGGACATCTGCAAGCGGTTCAAAGTGGCCTATCCCGTCTTCGGTTCAGTGACCTTGCCGGATGGCGGTGGTCAGCCCTGATTGTCTGCAAAGCCATGCGCGCCAAGTCTTCTTGTCGACGATAGATCCATGGAAAGTGTTTCTGGTCAAAATGAAAGAAATTGCACACGCGACTGACTCTGCGGAACAGCTTGATGATGCAAGGGCGCTCGCCAGTCGAATCTATCCTGCCATCAGAACCGAACAGCCCCTGTACCTTCTGCGCGATGGTGATACCGGGGCGCACATCCAGTTGCGCCCAATGAAGAATTCGGCAAGTCGGGACCACATCCTAGCCTTCTTGGGGCGGTCCGTTTCCGAACACTAAGTCGAATGGATTGCGCAAAAAATCGATCAGTCTGCGACCGTGGCCGATCTCGTCGGTCTTCGCAGCGATTTACTTGGGCCTAGGTTTCCAAACCTTGCCTTGTCTCTGAAAGGGCCTGCCACTCTTGAAACCCTTCGAAACGCTTACCCCTTTTTTCGTTCATTACTTGTCTGTTGTCTTTCCCGTGCTTAGGGCCCCCCACTGACATTGCTGACAATACTGCAAAAGACCGCCACCTGAGGAAACGGCGATGAAGCAGTACATCGAACAACTGCAGGTCGTCACCGAACAGGCGCAACGCCAAAGGTAAGGCGCGCTAACGGCCCGCAACAGAGATAGCCGCATCCACTGAGACACGCCGCTGAACGAGCAGATTGAAGCCCTCATGCGATCCCTCTCACCCGCACAGCGTTACAGACCTTTGTCTATGGACGAACTGATAGCGCGCCTTCAAGGGCGCTACAGAATACGCCCAAGCGCGGGAGACGTCCGTATCGCCCTACGAAAGATAGGATGGACACGAATCAGGGATTGGTTTGAGGGTCGTAACTGAAGAAGAGCCTGTAAATCATAAAATAAGGCAGATCCGCGGTGTTTGGACACACTTTTGAAGATTTGTTTCTTATACACTTTTGTTGGTGACATCGCACGGGTTACTCATGCTATTGGTCTCATTATAGAAAGCTACAGAGACAACCTTTCGCCGAAGACACATTGTTCCACCTTGAAAAGGCTAATACACTGTAAGTGTGCAACGGGAACGAAAACGCCAGACATGCCGATATTCAAAGCATCTGATAAGATAATCTATTTCGCCCACGTTCCAAGATGTGGCGGTTCGTCCGTACAGGAATACCTCCAAACACGTTTTGGGTCTTTGGCCTTTATCGACCAAGACTTCTACTCGCTCCCGAGTTCGCAGCGCTGGACAAACAGTTCGGCTCAGCACGTTTCTGTCGATGCGCTGGAGCGATTGTTTCCCTCTGGTTTTTTTGATGCGTTGTTTGCGGTCGTGCGTCACCCAGTCGATCGATTGGTGTCAGAATACCACCATCTGCGGGACAATCTTAAAGCGCTAGATCAAAGCGACGTTTTTTCCAATTGGTTAGCAGATTTTGAACAGGCTTTGAAAGATGACCCCTTGATTTACGACGGCCGCGTTCGCCCGATGGCGGTTTTGGTCCCAACTAATGCAACGGTATTTCGGCTGGAAGACGGTCTAGAT
>JAIYDR010000033.1 GCA_027487395.1 Rhodobacter sp.
AGTCTGCCAGTGGTCATCACTGACAGGCCCGCAACCGAACCACTGTGCAGTGCCTGCGGCAAAGTCACATCACCAGCCAGATAATCGGCAAGCCCCGGCGCATTGCGTTCGATGTTGAAGAATTTCCGCAGATAGCCTCGCCGCAAGTCGCCGTCGATCAAACAGACGCGCTGCCCTGCCTGCGCAGAAACCACGGCAAGGTTCACAGCCGTAAAGCTCTTCCCGGCCTCTGGCGCAGCAGATGTGATCAGGATCGAACGGGTTTTGGCATCCAGTAGACCAAAATGCAGCGAGGTTCGCAAAGATCGAAGGGCTTCGACGGCCAAGTCTGTGGGATAGTCAATCGCCAAGATCGGCAATTGAGACCGTCCGGTTGAACTGACGGCATGCTCGGTTTCCCCGACGGTCGCAAACACCGCGAGGCCGAGCTTTTCGATGTCTTCTGCCCCCTCAACCCCAACCCGGAACATCTTTCGCAGCAGCAAAACGGCGATCCCCAGCGCCAAACTCACCGCCATCGCCATCGCGAGGATCATGGACTTGCGCGGTGCGATCGGTTGAGATGGCGCAAAAGCCTTATCCAGAACCCGCACATTGCCTACCACGGAAGCTTCCACCACCTGCAATTCCTGCTGGCGGCTGAGCAGCGAAAGATAAACGTTCTGCGCCACCTCAAGGTTGCGGGTCAAATTGAACACTTCTTTCTGCGTTTCGGGCAAATCACCCGACTGGCTGCGCAGACCATCGAGTTGTTCCTGCAACTTCGCGCGGTTTTGCAGCAGGGCCTGATATGTGGGGTGATTGATGGTGAATCGTTGTTTGTATTCTTCTTCTTGCAGCGCCAATTCGGCCAGCTTCTGCTCGATCTCCGTCACGCGACCCAACAAGGTCTCAGTTTCAAAGGTAAGATCGACCGATTGCTGCTGTTGACGGTAGGCGTTCAGCGCATCCTGCGCCTCGTCCACGGCGGCCTGCGATTGCGGCAATTGGCTGTTGATGAACTCAAGGCTGCGCGCGGCTTGGGCAGAGCCACGCGTCACGTTCTGCTGTACATAGGTCGACAAGATCGAATTCAGGGTCTCGATGATCCGATCACGATTGCCGCCGCGCAATTCCAAACGCAAGACTGAGGATTGCCGACCCGTCTCAGAAACTGAGAGCGCGCCGCGCAAGGATACAACTGTCTGTTGGCGATCCAGGCGGGTCACGATGAATTCCCGTCCCGGATTGCCCACAAGCTCATCCACGCGGAGCGCAAGACCGATGCTACCATCCGCCAGACGTTCCCGGAGTCGTCCTTCGCGCTGAGAGCCATCCGGAAGTGTCACACTGTAGCGCTCATTTCCCAAGGCCGTCAGGATCAGGGTTTGCCCGATCCAAGGCTCTGGCAATTCCAGTTCGGAGACGGTGATCGCTTCTGTCGCCCAAGCATAAGGTTTGAGGAAATCAAATCCCAGTTCGGGAAGCTTCAACACGCGCAAAAGATAGCCGACATAAGGCAGTTCGCGCGGCTTTGCCGCGATGTCGATGCCGAGTTTGTCGACCGTTTCACCCAAGACGAGGCGTGAACGGATGATCTCGACCTCAGCCAGCACGCGACTGTCAGAGGAGCCAGTGAGGTCAAGCATTTCCTTTGGCAAAGCCAGTCCGGATGACTTTGACTCAAGCTCGATGGTGGCATCCGCCCTATAGGTTGGCGGCGTGCTGAGCGCGATGAAAAGCCCGACTGCGATGCCAAGGATCAGGAAAGACACGATGACCCAGCGACCGGCAATCAATGTGCCAAGCAGGTCGCGCAGGTCGATTTCGTCGTCCTGCGAGCCGATCCGCTCTGTCTTCGACATTAACGTCTTCCTTTCAGTCTGGCCGCCCAAGCGTCAGCAGCCGCAACAATCTCTTTCGCAACAGCACGATGCATTTCAAACGAACGTTTGTAGGGATCGCCGATTGGCGCGCCGCCGGACCATTGACTCATTAAAAATGTCTTACCTGATAATTCTGGGTGGGCTTTTAGTATGGAGCCGCGCTGGTCTGGTTCCATGACGAGAATCAGATCATGCGCTGCACCGATCGCCGATGTCCACTGTCGTGCCCGATGATTTTCGAGGGAGATGCCCAATTCTTCGGCAGCACGCGCTGCATCTGGATCGGCCTCGGCGTCCACAAGGGCACCAAGACCGGCAGAGCTTACCCTCACCCCCGGCAATCTTGCCAAAAGAGCACGCTCGCCCAAGGGCGAGCGGCAAATATTGCCAACGCAAACGACCAGGATCCCGTCAATCCGCATTCACTCAAACTACTGTACGTTACGCGCGACACTCAGTGACGATGAAGTGATTGTCAAAGACGGCAGAAGCGATGTGATCAGCGCATTCCACTTACTGACGGGTGCCGTCGTGACATAGACAACATCCTCGGGCCACAACACGAACTTTGTACCGACCAAGAATGCAAGCGGCGTGACCACATCCAACTGGAACACCATGACACCCGTGGGCGTGTTGCGGAACACGAAAACACCACGCGCATCGGCGCGGTCCTCGACCAGACCGCCCACACGGGTCAGGGCCTGAGTCAAGGTCACATCTTCAACCGACAGGTCGATGGTGGAAGGCTTCACCAATTGGCCCAGCAGATATGCTTCTTCCAAACGGCGTTTTGGCACGCTGACCACGTCGCCGTCCTGAAGCAAGGGATTGCCGCGCACATTTCCGCTTTCGAGGAACTCCTCAAGATTGACCTCAAAGACCCTGCCTTGGCGACGAACAGTCACGCGCGACGCGTCTGCGGTGTCGGTAATGCCACCCGAGGCATCGATTGCGTCCAACAAGGTGAGCGGCTGCTCGGTCAAGTACTGCCGACTTGCCCCCTCAACCTCTCCTGTCACAGAGACCGCCTGCGAATTGTAGCTGACCACGCGCACAACAATCTGGGGGTCCGGAATGAAGCGGACCAACTTTTCCGCCAAGTCTTTGCGAATCTGTTCAGGGGTTCTGCCAGCAGCCTCCATGGTGCCAACATAGGGATAGAAGAAGGTACCATCGACCCCGACGCGCAGGCCGCTCTCTTCCGGCGAGCGGTTTTCACCGGCGGGCGATGTCAGTTCGGGGTGATCCCAAACCACGACATCCAGCACATCACCAACGCCGACCTTGTAGGTCCACGACCCGATGTTTGAAATATTCGTCGCACTCTTGTTGCGCGACCGCGGGGCGCTGTAACGGTCAATGTTTCCTGGTGTGAGGGGAATTGCGGTGACCTTCTGATCAGATGCCAAAGCCTGATCCTGAAGCTTCGCCAGATCGACTGGAAAATCGGTCCGCGGCACCGAGGAACACCCGGACAGGGCGAGGACGGCAGAACAAACCAAGCCTAAGGCCCGACTCGCCGCATTTGATCCATTGCCTTTGCCTGTAGCCAACTCATGCGTCTGCAAAGTCCAAACCTCCGGAGAACAACGTGCGACCTTCTGGCGACAAAAGGACGGAACACGCTCAAACTGCTTTCACACGGCATAATGAACATGAAGGGATGCGGCAACCTCTTCGGTGAAGATACTTCGTCCACCGCGCTCTTTCGCCCACACTTATCCACAGGCGGAAGACCGCCTGCACGGTCGGGACCTGCTCAGCCAGACCCGACCCGGCAGAGGATCAACATGGGACAGAGCTGTGCGCTGAGAAACACTCCGCGAGGTCGGGCTTCACAGGATTCTCGAGGAAGCAATGTTTTGTCTTTCGCGGAACGAACGGTATAAGTCGCCCATTGGGGTGTGCGATTTAAGGGACGAATGATGCATCTGTTGATGACGGTGAACGCCTCATGGAACATCTGGAATTTCCGTCGTCCCCTGGTCGAAGCCCTGATTGCTGATGGCCACAGGATCACCGTTCTCGCACCGACGGACGAATCCGTGCCTGACTTGGAGCGTCTAGGCTGCCGATTCATACCCTTGACCATGAGCGTGAAGGGACTGAACCCGCTACAGGATTTTCGCCTTCAACTCAGGTTTGCACGACATTTCCGGCAGGAGCGTCCCGACGCGGTGCTGAGCTTCACCATCAAGAACAATATCTTTGGCGCCCGTGCCTCAGCATCGCTTGGCCTTCCCTTCATCCCGAATGTTACCGGCCTTGGCACAGCCTTCCTTTCGGGCAAACTGTTGCAGACCGTGACCGAAAGCCTTTATCGCCCCACTTTTGCAAAGCTTCCTGTTGTATTCTTCCAGAACGAGGATGACCGCGCTCTGTTTGTGGAACGAAGATTGATCCGGCCCGACCAAGCGCGGCTTCTGCCAGGCTCAGGCATCGATTTGCAGAGGTTTTCTCCGACAGAGATGCCCGGGGAAACCGAACCTCCCGTCTTTTTGATGATCGCCCGCCTTCTGCGCGACAAGGGAGTTGTAGAGTTCGTCGATGCCGCACGTCAGGTGAAGGCGCGATTCCCAACGGCGCGGTTTCAACTCCTCGGTGCAATCGGAGCCGAAAACAGGGCCGCAATCGACCGCGATACTGTCGAATCCTGGGTGAAGGATGGTGTCGTGGAATACCTTGGCACCCAACCTGATGTGCGCCCAGCCATTTCCGCTGCCGCTTGCGTCGTGCTGCCGTCCTATCGAGAAGGGGCACCCAGAACGCTTATTGAAGCCGCCGCCATGGGGCGCCCTGTGATCACGACGGACGTCCCGGGCTGTCGCTCCGTGGTCGATAAGGATATGTCGGGCTTTCTCTGCGAAGTCCGTAGCGCGGATAGCCTTGCCCGGGCGATGGAACGGTTCCTCACTCTGCCGATCGGAGAGCGAGCCAAGATGGGCGCGGCCGGCCGTGTCAAAATGGAGCGCGAGTTTGACCAGTCCCTGGTGATCGCGGCCTACAAAGAGGCGATCGACAGGGTCGTGCCGAACATCAAACCCAGCCTAAACTATCCAAGTGACCTTCGACACGTCGGGTAACCAGTCGCGAGGGGGCCCAATTCCGACTGTTCAGGACAGCATGGATGAAGCATAGGAAATGCGACCAAAGGCAATTGCCGCAGGCGTGTCTGGATGCTATCCACCTGTCGAATTTATCGATATGGAGTGGCGGCACATGCCGAATGATTACATTGTCAAAGACATCGCGCTTGCGGAATTCGGCCGCAAGGAGTTGACCATCGCAGAGACCGAGATGCCGGGTCTGATGGCCTGCCGCGAAGAGTTTGGCGCGTCCAAGCCGCTGAAAGGCGCGCGGATTTCCGGCTCGCTGCACATGACGATCCAGACCGGTGTGCTGATTGAGACGCTGGTTGCCCTTGGCGCGGATGTGCGTTGGGCCTCGTGCAACATCTTCTCGACCCAAGACCACGCGGCGGCGGCGATTGCGGCCTCGGGCACCCCAGTTTTCGCGATCAAGGGTGAAACCCTTGAGGAGTATTGGGATTATACCGACAAGATCTTCCAATTCGACGGCGAGGGCGGCACCTGCAACATGATCCTCGACGATGGCGGGGATGCCACTCTGTACATTCTGATGGGCGCGCGGGTTGAGGCGGGAGAGACCGACCTGATCGCCGTGCCGACCTCGGACGAAGAAGTGTGCCTGTTCAACCAGATCAAAAAGCGTCTTGCCGCCAGCCCGGGTTGGTTCACCAAACAGCGCGCCGCGATCAAGGGCGTGTCGGAAGAAACCACCACCGGCGTGCATCGTCTGTATGAGTTGCACAAGAAGAGCCAACTGCCCTTCCCAGCGATCAACGTGAACGATTCTGTCACCAAGTCGAAGTTCGACAACAAATACGGCTGCAAAGAATCACTGGTTGACGGCATCCGCCGCGCCACTGACACGATGATGGCGGGCAAAGTGGCCGTGGTCTGCGGCTATGGCGACGTGGGTAAAGGCTGCGCCTTCGCCCTCCGCGGCATGGGTGCCCAGGTCGTCGTGACCGAAATCGACCCCGTGTGCGCCCTTCAGGCCGCCATGGAAGGCTTCCGCGTTATGCCGATTGAAGATACCCTCGGCTGGGGCGACAT
>JAIYDR010000093.1 GCA_027487395.1 Rhodobacter sp.
CTAGCAGATTGCAGCGTGCCGCCCGCAGCGCCAATCAACGCGCCACAAAGGTAGAAAATCTGGTCTGACGTGTTGGAGGCCGGGTCCAATGGCATCCAGAACAGGCTTTCACGCGTCAGCCCCACGATCACCGCGCAGACCGCCATGAGCACAAGGATCGACAGCACGATCACAGGTTTCGGCCCGTGGCGGCGGTCCATCTGCCCACCAATCCAACTCGCCACCACCGCCGCGACGATGCCCACCACGCCGAAGGTGCCGATATCGATGATCGACCAGCCCAAGACGCCCGACGCATAGACCCCGCCAAAACCGTAAAGCGCATTCAGCGCATCGCGGTAGAAAAGCGACGAAGTCAAATAGGCCGCAAGGCTGGGCCGGAACCGCAACGAGCCGAGCAAGGTGCCAAGGCTGGACAGCGCCGCGCCAAGGCGGATGGGCCGACGTTCCACCTTTGGCTCTTTCACCCACAGAAAGAACGGGACCATGAACACCGCGTACCAGATGGCGGTCAACGGGCCGACAGCGCGGGTGCCCTCTCGCGCTTCGGGGTCAAGCCCAAACAGGGGATCAATCCCGAACAACGTTTTTCCGGTTGCCGCGTTCTCGGCAAACAGCCCCAACATCAGCAGAAGCGCAATGAATCCACCAAGATAGCCAAAAGCAAAACCCGATCCGCTGATTGCGCCAAGGTCATCGTGATCGCCCAAGGATGGCATTAAGGCGTTGGTGAAGATGGTGGCGAATTCCATGCCGATAAAGCCGATGCCGAACATCACTACGGCGTAGAACAGGTGTTCCTCACCGGGGGCCACCCACCACAGGCCGTAAGCCCCAACCAGATAGAAGAGCGAGAATATCCAGACCCAGATCAACCGCCGCCCTGTGCCATCCGCCACGGCACCCAGCAAAGGGGCAAGGATGGCAATCAGGATTGACGATCCGGTCAAACCCCACGCCCAATAGGTCTGCGCCGCAGCGGCGGCTTGCTCGGCATCCATCCCTTCGGCCATATAATGACCTCGGGCGATTTCTGCGAAATAGGGGCCAAAGACAAAGGTCAGCAGCAGCGTGTTATAGGGCTGGCTGGCCCAGTCAAAGAAAAACCAGCCCCAAATGCGCTTCCGCGGCGATACCGACATGATCGTTCCTTGTCCCTGTCCCACCGGCCCTGCTTTGCGTGTCCGGCATTTGCGGACATGAAAGCCGATGGCGGGGCCTGCGGCAAGTCATCCGTCACCCGAGTGGTGACGAAACCTGCACCGTCACGACCTTGCCGCGCCCCGAGAGCAAAAGCCCCAGCTGCCACGGAAGCAATCGCACCTCATGCCAAGCCCGCACCAGACTGCGCCGCCAGCGTTGACCGCGTGGCAGTTGCGCACGGGCGTTCACGATATCCGTGGTTCCGCCCACTTCGATGGATTGCCAGACCACCGGCTGCACCAGAATCGCAGGGCCTATGGCAGCAGCAAAGTCAGACACAGTGGCATTGAACAAGAAATGATCAACCGGAACCCGCACCCGCCCGGCATAGCTCAGGGCAAGAGCAGCCCCGCGACGCGAGATGATGTAGCCCGCCGATCCGGTGTGGCGTGACAGCAAGGGTCGCACCTCACGTCCACCAGGGGCCAGACCCAAACTGCGCCCAAGGAGCAAGCGCGACGGACGGTCGGCGTTGAATTTCTCCACCTTCACCAGATCGGCGCGCAGCCATGACGGATCGGCAAGGACTTCGGCCAAAGCAGGATCGACCTCGACATCATCCTCAAGGACCAGTGCATGGCTGTGGACGCTGTCCAAGAGCTTGCGCCAGGCGCGGAAATGGCTTGCGGTACAGGCACGCGCGCCATCCCCCAGCGCACCAATCGGACCCGACCATTGGGACTGTTCCAATTCCGCCCGATCGCAGGCGCGGGCATCGGCGGCATCGACGCGCTGAAATGACACGCCTGCGGCCGCAAGCCTGTCGCCTACGGCCTCGAGTCGGTCTGGTCGCCGCGCCAGATTGATGACGTAAACTGCGATCCCTGCCATCGGAGCATCATCCCAACAGTACTTCCTACATACTCTAGACCACGGCTTGAGGTTTGGAGGAAGAGGAACCCATCCCTTAGTCTATTTTATCTATCGGGTGGCCATGGCCGCCCATCCTCAGCGGTGATCCAATCTTGCACCCAACCGGGCAAATCGGGACTGTTCTGTGCTTGCCCCATCGCCGCAATCGCCCGAATCGGCGCAACGATCCCGGTCTTTGATGTGATCGCCGACCGGATCACCTGTTGGCTGGAGCATTCATCACCCTTCCACATGCTTTGTTCGATATAAAGGAAACGGTGATCCCATCCGATACAGCGCGACCGCATGGTCAGGACATCCATTCCGCGCACCCGCCGCCGATAACGCACCGTATTGCCCGCAACCGTCAGACCCCATCCTTCGGCCTTCAAAATCCTGTGAAGCCCCGTCCGCATCCCCAAGGGCAAGCGACCCATGTCATAGAGCGTCAGCGTCCGGCCGTTGTTCAATTCTACCCATGGGTCAAGATCCCACGGCCAACAGCGATGCCGGCTGACGTGGGTGTCAAGAATCGCCAAGGGCGGTGCCTTCCGATACAGCCACATCTGATAGGCCATGCGAAAAAACGGATACATTCGTGGCGCTCCTGCAGCCCCTCCCGTGGCCCTTGCCTGACTCGTCCCTGTGCATAGGTCAAGCGCAACCACACGTCATTGCGCGCAGGAGACCTTGCCTTCCCCGTTGCCCTTTTCGTGGGCAGGCATTACCTCTGCCACAATACCTAGTGTCCCGAACCTGATGCGAAGGCCGCGCCCAATGACCTCGATCCTTGAAATCCTGCTGATGATCCTGTCGATTGTGAAATGGATCGTTCTTGTCCACATCATCCTGAGTTGGCTGATCAACTTCCAAGTGTTGAACCTGCGGCAACCCTTGGTCGCGCAAATCTGGTCCGGCCTGAATCAGTTGCTGGAACCGATCTACAACCGCCTGCGCCGCCTACTGCCCAATATCAGCGGCATCGATTTTGCGCCGCTTCTTGTGCTGATCGCGATTTTCGCGGCGGAACGGGTCGTCATCAACAACCTCTACAGTTTCTGACCCATTCCCTCCTCCGGCAACTTGCGCCGGGCAGCGATGCCCTGCGCAACACGAGCAAGTATTGATGCCCAAATCTTGATGTCCAAACCGCATGAGCTCCTGGCGTCCATCTTTGGCTTCCCCGGCTTTCGCCCGGGGCAGGAAGAGATTGTTGACGCGGTTTTGGCGGGGCGCAACACTTTGGCCATCATGCCCACTGGCGGCGGAAAATCGCTTTGTTTCCAACTGCCCGCCCTCTGCCGAGACGGGGTGACGGTGGTGATTTCGCCCCTAATCGCCCTGATGCGCGATCAAGTCCGTAGCCTGCGTGAGGCGGGGGTTGAGGCCGGGGCACTCACCTCGGGCAACACCGAGGCGGAAACCGAATCCGTCTTTGCCGCGCTGGACGAAGGCCGGATGAAATTGCTCTACATGGCCCCCGAACGGCTCGCATCGAGCGCCACTTTGCCGATGCTGCGCCGGATCAACACCCGCCTGATTGCCGTCGATGAGGCGCATTGCGTCAGCCAATGGGGCCATGACTTCCGCCCCGATTACCTGCGCATCGGGGAATTGCGCCGGACCTTAGACGTGCCCTTGGCCGCCTTCACCGCAACCGCGGATGAAGAAACCCGCGCCGAAATCGTCACCCGCCTGTTTGATGGCGTGGCCCCCGACACCTTTTTGCGCGGCTTTGACCGACCCAACATCCATCTGGCCTTTGCCGTCAAGGACACCCCGCGCGCGCAGATCCTGACCTTCGCCGCAGCGCGCAAAGGCCAATCCGGCATTGTCTATTGCGGCACCCGCGCCAAGACCGAAACCCTGTCGCAAGCCTTGTCCCAAGCCGGGCACTCCGCCTGCCACTATCACGGTGGCATGGATCCGGACGAACGCCGCCGGGTCGAGACCCGCTTTCAACGTGAAGACGGCTTAATCGTCGTCGCCACCATCGCGTTCGGTATGGGCATCGACAAACCTGACATCCGCTGGGTCGCCCATGCTGACCTGCCCAAGTCGATTGAAGGCTACTATCAGGAAATCGGCCGCGCTGGCCGCGACGGCGCGCCGGCCGAGACGCTGACCCTTTATGGCCAAGACGACATCCGTTTTCGCCGCCAGCAAATCGACGAAGGCGCTGCCCCCCCCGATCGCAAGGCCGCCGACCATGCCCGCCTGAACGCCCTTCTGGGATTGGCCGAGGCGGTGGGCTGCCGCCGCCAAGCCCTGCTCGGATACTTCGGCGAAGCGGCTCGGCCTTGCGGCAACTGTGACCTCTGCGACCGCCCTGCCGATGTTTTTGATGCCACAGATGCCGTGCGCAAGGCGCTGTCTGCCATCCTGCGCACCGGGGAATGGTTCGGCGCGGGCCACCTGATCGACATCTTGACTGGCAATGCCACCCCCAAAGTGCGCGAACGGGGCCATGACCAATTGCCCACCTTCGCTGTCGGCCGCGACCTGCCAAAACAGGCTTGGGGTGCTGTGTTTCGCCAGATGATGGGACGCGACCTCATCCGTCCCGACCCGGATCGCCACGGTGCATTGCGCATGACCGACGCCGCCCGCCCGATCCTGCGCGGCGAAGAACCGATCACGCTGCGCCGCGACACGGTGGAATCTGCGCGCCCCACGAATGTGGCGAAATCGCTGGTGTCGGACGAGGATGTGCCGCTGCTTTCGGCCCTGAAAGCCAAGCGCCGCGCCTTGGCCGAACAGGCCAACGTCCCCGCCTATGTCATCTTCCCCGACCGCACCCTTGCAGAGATGGCCGAGAAACGCCCGCGTACCCTCGATCAGATGGCGCGCATCACCGGGGTCGGCGCAAAAAAGCTTGAGAGTTTCGGCGCGATTTTCCTCGCCGTCGTCAAAGCCGCGGAGCAAGACGGAGCAGACCCAAGGGCAGAGGACCAGTTTCACCCCGCCCGCCTGCGCCTTGCCGGACGCCCAGAAGGTCAGGTTTTCGACCGCCTGGCCAACGTGCAACTCGAGCTTGCGCGCGGCGAGGACGGCACCGGCAAATACCTCTCTTGCACCCAATCCACCTTGAAACTGATCGCGGAACGCCGCCCCTCCACCCTGTCGGAACTGCAAGGCATTCAAGGCATGGGGGATCTCAAGATGGAACGCTTCGGCGAAGCCTTCCTTCAGGTCTTGCGCGAGGCATAAGCGGCCCTACCTCCGCCCGAACGACGCCCCGTAAGGAGCCTGCCCGATGTTGACCGTGATTTCCCCCGCCAAACGCCTGGACTTGGCCCCCCGCGCCTTGCCTGCCGGACTGGACCCCACCGAACCCGCCTTTGCTGCCGAGGCCGCAAAACTCGCCCGTATCGCCCGCGCTTTGTCTGTCGAGGACCTGCGCGCCTTGATGGATATCTCTGAGCCCTTGGCGCAACTGAACCGCGACCGCTTCGCCGCGTTCAAGGCCAAACCCGCGCCGGACAGCGTCAAACCTGCCGCTTTCTGCTTTGACGGGGACACCTATGCCGGACTTGAGGCCAAGACGCTCGACACCGATGCCCTGCGGTGGGCGCAAGATCACCTGCGCATCCTTTCGGGCCTTTATGGCCTGTTGCGCCCCCTCGATGAAATCCAGGCCTACCGGCTGGAAATGGGTTCGAAACTCGCCACGCCCAAAGGGCCTGACCTCTACGCCTTCTGGGGACGAAAGATCGCCAAGGCGCTCAACCAACAGGCCGAAACCATCGGCACCACGACCCTGATCAACTGCGCCTCGCACGAGTATTTCCATGCCGTGGATCGCAAGGCGCTGAACCTGCGCGTCGTTACCCCCACCTTCCTTGAGGTGAGAGGAACCGAGGCCAAGATTGTCTCTTTCTTCGCCAAAAAGGCGCGCGGCGCGATGGCGCGCTTTATCGCCGAAGAGCGTCTGACCGATCCTGCCGATATCGCCGCCTTCACGACCGGTGGCTATGCGCTGGATACGGGTCGCTCCACCCCCGACGCCCCAGTGTTCCTGCGCGACGCTGTGGCCGAAGCCGCCGCCTGACCCTCCTTTCCTTTGCGCAAACATCCGCAAGGGGAGCCGCCGCCCCTGTGTCGACGGGGGCGGCCCGCCTCCCGTGCTTTGGCACGCGCAACAACGCGGGACAAAGCGCATCGCGTGCACGGACCTGCCCGCGCACATTCTGATCCTCATGCCGCAGCTTCCACGGCCAAAGGAACGGTATCGGCCGGGCGGAAGGCCTCTAGCGCCTCAAGGATGACGGACCGGCGCAAGGGTTTGGTCAGGTGACGGTCCATCCCGGCGGCAAGAATATCTGCGGCCTCTTCTGGTCCGGCATGGGCGGTCAGGGCCAGAATTGGCAAGCGCCCCCCTTCGGCCCGGATTGCACGGGTGGCGGCGCGACCATCCATTTCCGGCATCGAGATGTCCATGAAGATCATATCCGGCTGCAACGCGCGCCACATCTCTACCGCTGCGTGGCCATCCGCGGCGAAATGCAGATCCAACCCACAATCCTTGACCATTTTGGCAAAGACCAACTGGTTGGTGCGATTGTCTTCGGCCACCAAGACCCGCATCGGACGCGGGCCCGGAGGTGGCGTGGCCGCCTCGGCAACCTCCGGCCCTTGGGTCAAGGCGGCAAGACGGCGGTAAAGATCCGCCCGCAGCACCGGTTTTTGCAGAACTGCCGCAAGGTCAGCCCCCTCGGGCACAGCGCTGGGGTTTGACGACAACATCACCACCGGTCCGCCAAAGCCCGCCGCCCGCAGCGCGCTCACCAGTGCCACACCGTCCATTTCCGGCATGTCATGGTCAGTCAGCACCAGATCAAAGCCGGTCGCCACGGCCTCCAGCGCCTCGGCCCCCGACCGTGCGAGGGCGACATCAATCCCAAAGGGCGACAATTGCCGGTCCAAGATCGTGCGGTTGATGAAGCTGTCATCCACCACAAGCACCCGGCGCAGCGTCAAGGGCAGGCGAGGCGCGCGCATCTCTTCGGCCACGGGCAGCACGACACGGAACCCAAAGACAGACCCCCGCCCCTCCTCGCTGTCGACCCAAACCGTGCCGTCCATCCGTTCAATCAACCGACGCGCAATCGCAAGGCCAAGCCCTGTGCCCTCAAACCTGCGGTTCGTCGCAGCCTCGACCTGATTAAACTCACCGAAGATATGATCCAGATGCTCTTGCGCTATCCCGATCCCGGTATCTTCGACGGTCACATGCACCTGTCGCCGCCCATCGTCCATTTCCAGCCCGACGACGCGCACCAGCACATGACCCCGGTCAGTAAACTTCACCGCATTGCCCATCAGGTTGGTCAATACCTGTCGCAACCGCCCCGGATCGCCGACATAGGCGGTGGGCAGGAACATGTCAAAATCGATCAAGAGATCGATCCCCTTTTCGCGCGCACGCGGCTGCAACAGCATCGCAGTTTCATGGATCACCCGTTCCAGATCAAAGGGTTCCGGGCGCAGCACCATCCGCTCGGCCTCAAGTTTGGAATAGTCCAGAATGTCGTTGATGATGACCAGCAACGCCTCACCCGACGATTTGATCGTTTCTGCAAACAGTCTTTGCTCTTCGGTCAGCCCAGTGTCGCAAAGCAGTTCTGCCATGCCGACGACGCCGTTCATCGGGGTGCGAATCTCATGGCTCATATTGGCGAGGAAAGCCGATTTGGCCCGGTTCGCCGCCTCGGCCGCCGCGCGGGCGGCTTCCAGCGCGGCCTGATCGGCCTTCTCGTCGGTGATGTCCACGCGCAGGCCGACGCGGCCACCATCCGGGGTGGGATGGTCATGCACACGCAGCCAGCGGCCATCGGGAAGGGATTGCTCGGTGATGCCGTTGGCCGCGCGATGCGCGGCAAGGCGGTCGGCCAGCCAATCCTCTTCGCGGCCCAATGCGTCGGGATGTTGTCCCGCTGCCAGACCATGGCGCAGAATATCTTCAAATCTCGTGCCCCTTTGCATCGCGTGGGCGGAAGCAGGGTAAAGGTCACGGTAGCGTTGATTGCACAGCAAAAGCCGTTCCTCCCGGTCAAAGATTACAAAGCCGTCGGGGATCGCTTCGATCGCCGCGCGCAGCCGCATTTCATGCGTGATGTCCACCGCCAGCGTTACAAGATCGCCATCCCGCGCGCGGCGGTCATCCAGCCGCAGCCAGCGTCCGCGCGTGAGTTTGACGGTTTCAGATGGGATAGGATCGCTTTCGGTTCGGGCGCACATCCGTGCGACCCAATCCTCCCCCTCTTCGCCGGGATCGACGATGTCTTCCTTCAGTGCCCGCGCCATCATGTCGGCATAGGCCAGACCCGGGGCGAGGCCGCGTTCGCCGAAGGGCGCGGAAAAGGCGCGGTTGGCCACCACCAAACGCCCTTCGCCGTCAAAGACGGCGAACCCGTCATGGATCACATCGATGGAATCGCGCAGCCGCCGTTCGGCCATCACGGCCGCTGTGTGGGCGCGGTCGAGGTCGGACAGAAAGCGATTGTTCTGGCCTTTCAGCGCCTCAGCCTCAACCCTGGCCCGCGTGGCGACCTGCTTTTGGGTCTGCACCTCATCCGACAGGGCGCGGGCATGCAATGCCAGCTTTTCGGTGGCAGCAAACAGTTCACGGCTCTTTAGTTCCAGCAGCCGTTCCGCTGCCAGCCTTGCCCGTCTTTCCCGCAGCAGACGTTCTGTCAAATCCATGCCGCCAGCACCTGTCCCGGCCCATTCATCGCGCCCAAATTGCACCGGATCGGTAAAGACCTGCTTAATGACGGTCGGGTTTTCGCACCTCTTCGCAATGCTGCCCGAATCCTTGCTTAGGGACGGCTCCACATGCAAAGGTCTCGGTGGATTACTGGCCCCTGGGGGTGCGAGACATGCGTCGCTTTCTTTCCATTTTGACATTTTCTTTACTGATTTCCGCGCTGCCCGCCA
>JAIYDR010000414.1 GCA_027487395.1 Rhodobacter sp.
CACAGCCGTATGCCGTCGATGATCGAGGCATGGTTGAGGGCATCCGATATCACGGCATCCTCTGGGCCAAGCAGGGGCTCAAACAACCCGCCATTGGCATCGAAACAGGCCGCGAACAGGATCGTGTCGTCATGGTTTAGGAAGCGGGCCAGCCGCGTTTCCAGCTGGCGGTGAATATCCTGTGTGCCGCAGATGAAACGGACCGAGGCCATACCGTAGCCGTGATCCGCCATCGCCGACGTCGCCGCTGCAATCAGCCGTGGGTCATCGGCGAGGCCAAGGTAGTTATTGGCACAAAGGTTCAGCATCTGCCGTCCCCCCATCGCCACATGCGTGCCTTGCGGCCCGCCGAACAGGCGTTCTCGCTTGTAAAGACCCTCCGCCTTGAGGCTGGAGAGCGTGTCCGTCAGGTGGGAAAGGAAGGCGGTTCTGTCCGACATGGTGGATAATCCTCCGGTTTGGCGGAAAATTACACAACCTGCGCGGTCCGTCAATATAGTGGATGGATTTCCGGTATTTTGGCGGGGCGTGTGTGCTTACCGACAGGTGCGGGGGGGGTCACACCCCGTCGTCCATCGGTTCTCGGACCGATGGCGAATCCGATGGCCGACCCCCCGTGGGATATTTGAACAACGGGGAAGGGGAGAAAGAACAGATGGTTAGCTGTTCTGGACGATCAGGATGGCCCGTGCGGGGCCGTCGCCTGCGCGGATCGCGTGGGGGCGGTCGGCGAGGTAGCGGGCGGTGTCGCCGGGGCCGAGGGTGGAGCTGTCCTCGCCGGAGGTGACGGTCAGATGGCCGTCGATCACCGTCAGATGTTCGCGGCAGCCGGGGGAGTGGGGGTCGCTGTCCAGCACGGCGGAGGCGGTGAAGGAAAGGTCATAAACCTCATGCTCGCCCACCGATTCGGCGGGGGAAAGGATGCGGATCTGCACTCCGGCGGCGCGGGAAATCACCGGGGCAGCGGCAGCGCGGGTGACGTCGATGCCCGCCTGTGGTTTGCCTTCAAGCAAACCGGCGAAATCAACCTGCAAGGCTTGGGTGAGATTCCACAGTGTGGCCACGGTGGGAGAGGATTCGCCACGCTCGATCTGGCTGACCATGGAACGTGATACGCCCGAAAGCTTGGCCACCGCCTCCAGCGACAGGCCCTGCGCTCGGCGGGCATCGCGCAGATTGGCGGCAAGACGGTCAGTGATGTCGGAACGTTGGGTCATGGCCGCGACCCTGCCGCGCCGCTGCCGCAGGGTCAAGGCTGGCGTAGCATCCCCGCCGCCGCCTTCCGACCAGAGAGAACCGCGCCATGGGTGGTGCCGAAATGATCGGTTGTGGCCTCTCCGGCGAACCACAGCGCGCCGTCCCAATCGGCCCCGGCCAAGGCGCTGCGGTCCTTGGGCCCCATGCCGACGGCGTTGTAGCTGTAGCTGCCAAGGCTAAAGCGATCCTGTCCCCAGCGCGTGACCTGCGCAGCGATCGGGGCGGGGAAGGTGCTGCCGAACATTGCGCGCAGGGCATCGGTCGCGGCGGCCACGGTGGCCCGGTCGTCCAGACTTTCCAGCGCTGCGGCCTGATCCCCGGCGTTGAATCCCAAAAGGACCGGGGCCTTTAGGGCAGGGGCCAAGGAAACCCACTCTGCCCAATATCCCGGTTTTGGGCCCATCCAGCCGATCCAATCCACATCATCGGGCCAGACCACCCGGTCAAAGCGCAGCCAGCACTTGTTCAAGAGCCCCATCCTGAGACGATCGATCGCTTTTTGACGGCCACGCGCCAAAGGTTCGCCAAAGCCTATGCCTCCCGCGCGCAGCACGCCCAACGGCAGCGTGCAGAGGATGACATCGGCGCTCAGGGCTTCGCCGCTGGCCAGACGGACCTGACCGGGGGCGATGTCTATCACCTCGGCCTGCAGCCGGAGGTTCAATCCTTGCGCCAAATACTGCGGAACTTGGTCAAACCCATTGGGAAACAAAGCGTCGCCGCCGTCAAATTCCTCTCCTTCTTGGCCATACCAGGCCGAGATTTGCCGCGCGGCTCCGCTGTATTCGTGCTCCAGCGTGCTGTTCACCAGATAGTGCACCAAGCGACGCAGGTCCGGACCGGCCTTTTTCCAGCGTGGAGAGGATTCAATGGCTTGCCAGACGGACTGATCCGATTCGGCCTTTTCTGCGCGCGACAGGGCGGCGTCGATAAGGTCGTCCGCCTCGGTCAGGTCGGGGTTGATCTCATCGCCATCGGGGCCATAAAGCCTCGCCGAGTCGTAGGATGTGGGCATTTGCTGCGCCTTGGCCGCACGGGCAAGGGCGGTCATCGGATTGCCCTTTGTGCCGTGAATCCAGCTTGCGCCAAGGTCCATCGGCAGGTCCGGCCAAAGGCGCGAGGTGTGAATCCGCCCACCGATGCGGTCACGCGCTTCGATCACCGTGACATCCTGACCAGCCTCTGCCAGATCACGCGCTGCCGTCAGACCTGCCAGACCTGCGCCGATGATGAGAACGCGCCGGGATGACCTGGCCAATGCAGGGCCGGAGAGGGCCGCTGTGCCAGCAAACGCCGTCGTCATCGTGGCCCCCATCCCCGCCATGACGGCCCGTCTGCCGATTGCCTGCGCCATTGAACTCTCCCGAAATGACAAAGGACCGGCAACCGCCGATCCCCGTCAAACCTATAACCATCATCCCCCTTAAGCGAAGTCGGATTCTCCGCCGATGATCAGGTCCATGTTGTCTTCCTCGAGGAAGGCCGAATTTGCCGGCGGCTTTTCCACGGGTGGCGTGACAGGAGGTGTCACGACCGGAGGTGTGACAACTGGAGGTGTGACAACTGGAGGGGTAACGACCGGAGGTGTCTGGGCAGGCGGTGTCGCTGCCGGACCAGCCGGCCCGAAGGTGTTTACATAGCCGCCGCTGAGTCCAGTGTTGATGCCACCGCTACCAAATCCGCTGCCAAGGCCGAAGTCGATGCCCAAGAATGTATCATCGCCCATGTAGGCGGCACCAACTGTCGCGCGCCAAGCTAAAGTCTGGAAAAGGAAATCCAGACCGATGGTTCCCGCCATCCGGTTGTGCCGGTTGTCCGAGAACAGGCGCAGCGCTAGGCCGGGATCCACGCTCTTTGAGCCGAATTTGAAGGAAACACCCAGACCCACTGTCGGTTCGGCAATAGAACCAGTCGGAAGCAGCGCCAGAAAGGCGACTGTTGTGAGAAGCTTTTTCAATTTTTTACCTTTTCAACAAATAGAATCACTATCATATTGATAGAGTAATCGATTCGATTGGCGCTATGTCAACTTATCTTTTTGCTGTATGCTCGGCGGTTGGCTTGCCTGCTGTCAGGATCACAGATGCGCCAAAGCGGGCCTGCGGTTTACGCTTGGTCCGAGCGGGCGAAGCGGTGCAGCCGCCGCGCGGTATTGCAGTGCAGCAATCGGATGCTAGACTTGCTGGGCTGGCTTGGATAAAAGCGCTTTCAGTTAGCGCTAACATGGCGGTGCACAGCCGAACCGCCCAGACCTGCCACCGACAAAAAGCGAGGTAAGCCCATGGTTTCGCGTGTCATTCCGGTCGATCCCTTCGACCTTGTGATCTTTGGCGGAACGGGCGACCTTGCCCGACGCAAGATCCTGCCGGGGCTGTATCGCCGCTTCCTTGCCGGACAGATGCCGCCGGACAGCCGGATTATCGGGGCCGCGCGCGCCGATTTGGACGATGTCAGTTTCCGAAAGATCGTGGATGAGGCGCTTGCCGAGTTCTTGCCGGCCGCTCTGCGCGAGGCGGCCAATGTCTCTGCCTTCCTGGAACGGGTCGGCTATGTGTCGATTGACGCCAAGGGCACGGGCGGTTGGTCGGACTTGAAGGCGCGGATGCGGCCCAATGTCGTGCGGGCGTTCTATTTCTCGGTGGCACCGGCGTTGTTTGGCGATCTGGCGGAGCGGTTGCACGATCATGGCATCGCGGATGCCTGGAGCCGTATCGTGGTGGAAAAGCCCTTTGGCCGTGACCTTTCCACCGCGCGGGCGCTGAATGCGACGCTGGCCAAGCACTTCACCGAACAGCAGATTTACCGGATTGACCATTATCTGGGCAAGGAAACCGTCCAGAACCTGATGGCCGTCCGCTTTGCCAATATCCTGTTCGAGCCGATCTGGAAGGCGCAGTATATCGACCATGTGCAGATCACGGTGGCCGAAACCGTGGATGTCGATGGGCGAGGCGCCTATTACGACAAATCCGGTGCCATGCGGGACATGGTTCAGAATCACATGATGCAGCTTCTGTGTCTGATCGCGATGGAGCCGCCCTATCACTTTGATCCCGATGCCGTGCGGGATGAAAAGCTGAAGGTGATCCGGGCGTTAGACCCGGTCAGGCCCGAGGACATCGTGCGCGGCCAGTATCTGGCGGGCAAAGGGCACGATGGCGCGCGGACCGGCAGCTATGTGGAGCATTCCGAAAACCCGGCCTCCACCACCGAAAGCTATATCGCGCTGAAGGTGAACATCTCAAACTGGCGCTGGAAGGGCACGCCCTTTTATCTGCGGACAGGCAAGCGGCTGCGGGCGCGGACCTCAGAGATTGCGATCACCTTCAAGGAACCGCCGCATTCGATCTTTGACGATGCCAAGGGGTGGCGCGAAAATGTCCTCGTCATCCGGTTGCAACCGAATGAAGGCATGAATCTGATGGTGATGATCAAGGAACCGGGGCCGGGCGGGATGCGCTTGATGCAGGTGCCTTTGGACATGACCTTTGCGGATGCTTTGGGGGCCGGGGCCGAAGAGGTGCCGGACGCCTATGAACGGCTGATCATGGATGTGATCCGGGGCAATCAGACCCTGTTCATGCGCGGCGATGAGGTGGAGGCCGCCTGGGCCTGGGCCGATCCGGTCATCCAAGGCTGGGAAGCGCGCGGGGACCGCCCGCAGGGTTATGATGCGGGATCGTCGGGGCCGGAGGATGCCTTGATGCTGATGCACCGCGATGGTCGCCGCTGGCGGGAGATCAAGGAATGAGGTTTGAGACCTATCCCGACCGCGAGATGCTGATGCTGGGGCTTGCAAATGTCATCGCCGCACAGCTGGCGGATTTCCTGCGGCGGGAGGGGCGGGCGTCTTTGTCCGTGCCGGGGGGAACGACGCCGGGGCCGATCTTTGACACTTTGTCGGGTGTCGAGATCGATTGGGCGCATGTTTCCGTGTTTCTGAACGACGAGCGCTGGGTGGCGGAAGACTCGCCCCGCTCCAACACCGCGCTTTTGAAGGCGCGGCTCTTGCGTGGCAAGGCGGCGGCGGCGCGTCTGGTGCCGCTCTATGCGGACGCCCCGGTGCCTGAAGGCGCGCTGGACGCTTTGGCCGACGGCATCCGCCCACATCTGCCGATCTCGGTGCTGCTCTTGGGCATGGGCGCGGATATGCACACGGCGAGCCTCTTTCCCGGCGCGGATCGTCTGGCCGAGGCCTTGTCCCATGACGCGCCGATCCTGTTGCCGATGCGGGCCGAGGCGGCGGGGGAACCGCGCATCACCCTGACCGCGCCGGTGCTGAAAGGTGCGATGAACATCCATATTCTGATCACCGGGGCCGAAAAACGCGCCGCATTAGAGCGCGCCTTGACCCTGACCCCGGCGGAGGCACCGGTCCGGTGCGTCCTCGACAACGCAACCGTGCATTGGGCGGAGTGAATTATGATTAACGAATGGCAAGACCTGACCGTGCATCATCAGGCGGTCAAGGACCGCGCAATCCTTGATTTGTTCGGCACGGGCGACCGTGCGGCAGAGTTTTCCGCACGCTGTGGGGAGATGCTGTTTGACTGGTCCAAGACCAATATCGACACTGAGGCCAAGGGCTTGCTTCTGGCGCTGGCCGAGGCGACGGGGGTTGCCGCGAAGCGCCACGCCATGTTTACGGGCGACAAGATCAACGATACCGAAGGCCGCGCCGTGCTGCACACCGCGCTGCGGAACACGGATGGGACGGTGATCGTGGATGGCAAGAACGTCATTCCCGCTGTGCAGGCGGTGTTGGCGGCGATGGCGGGCTTTGCCGAGGATGTGCGATCCGGCCGCTATCAGGGGCAGGGCGGCAAGATCACCGATGTGGTCAATATCGGCATTGGCGGGTCTGACCTTGGTCCGGCGATGGCGACACTGGCCTTGGCCCCCTATCACGATGGGCCGCGCCTGCATTACGTCTCAAACGTCGACGGCGCGCATATTGCGGATACGCTGAAGGGGCTGGATCCCACGACGACCTTGGTGATCGTCGCCTCCAAGACCTTCACCACCATCGAGACGATGACCAACGCCGAAACCGCACGGCTTTGGATGTCTGCGAAAGTGGCGAATCCGGCGGCGCAATTCGCGGCAGTCTCCACCGCGCAGGACAAAACCGCCGCCTTTGGCATTGATCCCGAACGGGTGTTCGGGTTTGAGGATTGGGTCGGTGGGCGCTATTCGATGTGGGGGCCGATTGGCCTTTCGCTGATGATTGCCGTGGGGCCCGATGACTTCCGCGCCTTCCTTGCCGGTGGGCGGGATATGGACCTGCATTTCCTGAACACGCCTTTCGCGGAGAATCTGCCGGTGCTGCTGGCCTTGGTCGGCATCTGGCACAACCAAATCTGCGGCTATGCCACCCGCGCCGTGCTGCCCTATGACCAACGCCTCAGCCGTCTGCCCGCCTATCTGCAACAGTTGGAGATGGAGAGTAACGGCAAGCGCGTGGCGATGGATGGCCGCGATTTGCCCATCCACTCCGGCCCTGTGGTATGGGGGGAGCCG
>JAIYDR010000181.1 GCA_027487395.1 Rhodobacter sp.
CGTTCGTGACAAGGCGGCACGGGCACGGATGTCTGACGCCGATTGGGTCTGCGGCACGCCTTATCTGCTCAACGCCGTGCGTGGCATGGCTGAGGCGCGGCACGCCTTGGGGGACACGCCATGACCCGCGTGTTTTGGCTTTTGGCGGGGCGGGTGGCGCTGCTGTTCTTTGCCTCCCTGTTGATCGGCCCTGCGGCGCTGGGCTTGGGCGAAAGCCTGTCGGCGCTGTTTCGCGGCGAGGGCGGTCCTGTCGTGCTGGTGATGCAGGAAATCCGCCTGCCGCGTGCGGTGCTGGGCTTGATGGTGGGCGCAGCGCTGGGATTGTCTGGGGCGGCGATGCAGGGCTTCTTGCGAAATCCCTTGGCAGAACCGGGGCTTGTGGGCGTGTCCTCGACCGCTGCATTAGGGGCGGTGCTGGCGCTGCAATCGGGTGTGGCGGCGGCATTTGCGCTGGCTCTGCCTTTGGCGGCTTTGACTGGGGCGGGCGTGTCGGTGCTTCTGATCCTGCTGCTGGCCGGGCCGCGCGGCGGGGCGCTGTCGCTGATCCTTGCCGGGATCGCCATTTCGGCGCTGGCGGGAGCGCTGACATCGCTTGTGCTGAACCTGTCGCCCAACCCCTTTGCGGCGATGGAGATTGTGTACTGGATGATGGGATCGCTTGCGGATCGGTCGATGGAGCATGTTTGGCTGGCCGCGCCTTTCATGGTGCTGGGGATGGCGGTTTTGCTGGCGACGGCGCGCAATCTGGACGCGCTGACGCTGGGCGAAGATGCCGCGCAGTCCTTGGGCGTTGATCTGAACCGCCTGCGGCTGATGGTCGTGCTTGGCACGGCGGCAGCGGTGGGGGCATCGGTTGCGGTGGCGGGGGCCGTGGGCTTTGTCGGGCTGGTGATCCCGCATCTGCTGCGGCCTTTGATGGGCGGGCGGCCGTCTTTGTTGTTGCCCGCCAGTGCCTTGGGCGGGGCGGCGATGCTTCTGGCTGCCGATATCGCGGTTCGGGTGATCGCGCCGGATCAGGATCTGAAGCTAGGGGTTCTGACCGCCCTTGTCGGTGCGCCGTTCTTTCTGCACCTGATCTGGCGTCTGCGCGGGGTCGAGGCATGAACCTGCTTTCGTTGCACTCCTTGACTGTCCGACGCGGCGAATGTCCTGTGGTGGATGGTGTAACGCTGTCGGTGGGACCGGGGGAATGTGTCGGTCTGATCGGGCCGAATGGGGCAGGGAAAACCTCGCTCCTGCGCGGGGCCTTAGGGTTGCTGCCGCATGAGGGGACCTCGAACCTGTCGCGCATGGCCCCTGCGGCACGGGCGCTGCAAGCCGCCTTCCTGCCGCAAGGCCGTGATATCGCTTGGCCGGTGAGCGTGGAGGATGTGGTCAGCCTTGGCCGAGGCCCACATCTGCGTAACGACAAAGCCGATGCCGCCGCCGTCACCCGTGCCTTGGCGCGGATGGGGCTGGAGAGTTACCGCCACCGGACGGCAACACAGTTGTCAGGTGGTGAACAGGCGCGCGTGCTGATTGCCCGCTGTCTGGCGCAGGATACGCCGCTTTTGCTGGCGGATGAGCCTGTGGCGGGTCTGGACCCTGAGGCGCAGATTAAGACGATGCAGGTCTTTGAAGGTTTGGCGCGCGAAGGGCGGGCGGTTGTCGCCTCGATCCACGATCTGGGCCTTGCGGCGCGGCATTGCACGCGGCTGGTGATGCTGCATCAGGGGCGGCTTGTGGCCGATGGCGCGCCGCGTGAGGTGCTGACGGATCAGAACCTTGCACAGGTTTTCGGCGTGCGCGGCTATCATGCCGAGACCGAAGATGGGCCGGTGTTCCTACCCATGGGGGTGGTGCGGTGATCACCGTCACGCTGGACCGCCCGTGGTTGATCGCCCACCTGCCGCGCGCCATGCGGATGCTGAGTTGGGCCCCCCATGCCCCCGGCTATGTGACGGCAGATCAAGTGGTGTGGCGAGAGGTCAAGAACGCCGACCTTCCCCTTGATTTTGATGTGGAAAGCTGGTTCGCGGCTGAGATGGCCCGCTACCCCGGCGCGGTGGGGATGATGACCTCGCGCGATATCGGGACATGGGGGATGGAGGTGGCGCAGGTGGGTGACCTGACCGCTGCCTGTCTGTGCACCCTTGGCCTGTCGAACGGCGAAAGCGTGGGGGCGCGCTTGCCGTGGCATCCGGCGGACTATGGCACCATCAACCTGCTCATTGCCACCGATGCCGCGCTGACGGAGACGGCGATGCTGGAGGCGATGTCGATTGCCGTGCAGGCCCGCACTGCCGGGGTGATGGCGGCGGGGGTGCATCTCGCCACCGGTTTGGCCACCGGCACCGGCACCGATTGCGTCGTGCTGGCCTGTGATCCGGGCGAGACCCGCTACGCCGGTCTGCACACGGCGGTGGGTGAGGTGATCGGTGCCGCCGTCCGCCACGCCGTCACCAAAGCCGCCGCCGATTGGGTGGTCTGGCGCGACGCAGAACTGGCGCGCAGGGCAGCGACGCCATGAGTTACAGCCGCATCGTCTGCCTGACCGAAGAGACGGTTGAGACGCTCTATCTGCTGGGCCAAGAGGAAAAGATCGTCGGCGTGACCGGCTATGCCATCCGCCCGGCGCGGGTGCGGCGGGAAAAGCCGCGCGTCGGGGCTTTCACTTCTGCGGATATTCCGAAGATTTTGGCACTGAATCCCGACCTCGTTTTGACCTTTTCCGACCTTCAGGCCCCGATTGCCGCTGATCTGATCAAGGCCGGGGTAGAGGTGCATGCTTTCAACCAGCGCGACGTTGCGGGCATTCTGCGGATGATCCGCATCTGTGGCATGCTGACGGGTGTGCCCGAAAGGGCCGAGGGTTTGGCGGCGGGATATGAGGCGCGTCTTGCCAGCATCGCCGCCACCCCGCGCCCCTATCGCCCAAGGGTGTGGTTCGAGGAATGGGATGACCCGCTGATCTCTGGCATCGGTTGGGCGTCCGAGTTGATCGGGATTGCGGGCGGGCAGGATGTGTTCCCCGAACTTGCCGCCTGCAAAGCGGCCAAGGATCGTATCCTGCTGCCCGACGCCATCCCGCCGCGCGATCCAGAGGTGATCCTTGCAAGCTGGTGCGGCAAGAAGGTGAACCGCGACCGCATCCTGGCCCGTCCGGGCTGGGAAAACGTCAGCGCCATCCGTACA
>JAIYDR010000120.1 GCA_027487395.1 Rhodobacter sp.
CACGCCCGGCCCGCCGCGCTGCGTCGGCGGCACAAGGATCAACTGGTCGCCCTTGCGTTCGATGCTCACGCTGGTCGTATCGACGCCCTGCGCCTCGAATATTTCAAGTTCTCCGATCCGGCCCGGCCGGAATTTGATTTCGTTCACGACGCTGGTCAGGCGGGCGAGGGTGAATGCGTCGCCGTCAAAAATCGACATTGTAGGTTCTCCTTTTGGGTTTGAGGCCGATTCAGCGGCCCTTGTTGGTCTGGTCCACGATCTTCGCCCACGGGTCGAGCTTCGCCCCGAAGGTGACTCCGCCGTGCGCCGCACCGAACTCGGCAAGGCCCTCGGCGCGTTCTTCGATGGTCGGGGTGCGGCTGGTCCGTTCGGTGGGCGAACCTTTCAGCACCGTCGCGGCGACATCGACGGAAAGGTCAGTTTCCATCGCCAGATGTTCGGCCTGCGTCTTCCGGTTCGCGGCCTCGGGGTGGGTCATGATGCCCCGAATGCGTTCCCGCTCTTTGGTCCGCTCGGATGCGAGGGCGCGGGCGTGGTCGGTTTTCAGATTGGCGAGGCGGTTCGCGGCTGCGACGCCTTCCGCCTCCAGACGTTCGAACTCCGCCCGGATCAATGCGGTCTGTTCGTGCCACCCGTTCTTGTTCAAATCGGCGAGGACGTTCTCGAGGCCGGTATTCAGCATGTCGCTTCCTTTTCGGTTCGGGCCGCCCCATGGGCCGCCTGCGCTTCCTGAAGCGCGGCGCGGCGGGCGGCGGGGCAGAGGTGGGGGAAGATGGGGAAGGCCATCAGTGCGCTTCCCCAAGGTCGGAATAGGTACTGCGCAGCGCCCGCCGCACCATGTCGGCGAGGTGGCGTTCCATATCGGCAAACAGACCCTCGGGGTTCTGCGCGCCATTGATGATGAACGACGGCGACAGGTTCACAGTCATCGCCCCGGCACTCGTGCCCGACCCGTTGGGGTGGACATGGCCAGACCGCGATGGGGTCACCAGTTCCGGCCCCTGCTCCCCGACCAGATAGGTGCGGCCCGGCGACATCGGGCCGCCCTTGGCCCGCCGCCCGTCGATGCCCGCCCCGCTATCCGCCCCGCCCGACCGGATCGCCCCGGCCTCTTTGATCGTGGCCAGCAACTGGCGGGCCGTCAGAAGCGCCCGGTCCAGTGACGTCTGGTCGATGACTGGCGAGGCGTCGGTCACACCGACGGCCTTGAGGGCCTCTTGCAGCCGGCGCGTCGTCTCTTCGGCGGTTCGGATCGTGTCTTCGGTGTCACGAAGTTCCTGCGCGACCTTCTGCATTTCCGGATCAAAACCGAAGGGGTTCGGCGAGGCGTCAAGCGCGGCCTGCATATCTGCCAGCTTCGTCGTCAACGCGGTCTGCTTTTCCAGCAGTGCAGGCAGATCGACCGACGACGCCCCGGTCGTCTCAAGGGTGGCAATGGCCTTATTCAGTTCGGCGATGCGACGCTCTTGGTCAGGTGACGGCGCTTGCCGACCATGAACCTGCGCAAAAATCCGCTCGTATCCGCGCATCAGGTCGCCGATCAGAGGGGTTTGACGAAACGCGCCTTCCATCGCCGCGCGGTTTTGCGCCTGAAACTCTTTCAGCTTTTCCGGTTCTGTCGGCACCTTTGCCAGCGCAAGGGCGGCCATCGCACCCGCCGTCAGTGCCCCCAACTTGAGGCGATTCAGCGCCCGGTTCTGCCGTGCAACGGATGCCTCGACCGCACCCGCCGCCTTGTTTGCGCTTTCGCCGATCAGACCCATTGCGCCTTGCAATAAGCTCAAAACGCCGCCCTTGCCGGTAAGGCCGATCAGCCTAAGCGCGGCCATCGACGCGCGAAAGGCAATCAGCGAACCGGCGGCGGCGGCGATGGCCCGTGTCGCCTCGGGGAAATTTGTCGCCAGATCGCCGATGCGGTGGATGATTGGAATGATCCGGTCGAGAAGGTCATTCAAGAGGGGCAGAAGGGTCGTTCCAAGCGCGACGTTCAAGGCCTCGACCGACGCCGCCCAACGGCGCTGCGCGCCCTGTGCGGTTCTGACCCGGCGCTCGTAATCCTTCATCACCACACCCTGCGCCTTGAGGGCCTTGGCCCGGATGCGCTGGAATTCCTCTTGGTGCAGGATCAACGACCGGATACCGGCCTGTGCCTCGGCATCCTCGAACAGAAAACCAATCTTGGTCAGATCGCCGCCAAGGGTCTTTTCGGTGATCGCGGCGATAGCCTCCAATGGCGTCAGGCCGCGCTGTGCCGCCTTCTCCATTTCGGCCATCAGATCGACGCCCTTGTCGGCGAACTTTTTGATCGTCGCGGGGCTGTAGGTCTTTTGCAGGACGTTTTGTAGCCGTGTCGCCGCCGTCGAGGCGTCGCCGGTATCCTTGCGGACAACCTGCGCCGCCGCGCCAAGGTCGGACAGGGCACCGACGCCTTGTTGCCCCATGGCGGCATACTGCGCCCCTAAGGTAGGCAGAAATTGCGCCATGTCTCGCAGCTCAAAGGCCCCTTCTTTGCCCGCCTGTGCCAAGCTGTCGAAGACCGCAAGCACCTGGTCGGCGGGCACCTGAAGGTTATCCACCGCCACCATCGCCGTCGCGGCGAGGTCTTCGACC
>JAIYDR010000244.1 GCA_027487395.1 Rhodobacter sp.
AACGACGACCCGCGCCGGGATTATCGCGCCATCTATGACGCGTCCGGTGCGCCCGGTTTGCTGGATACGCTGGTGCCGCGTCTGCAAAAGGGCGGCGAAGTGGTGCTCTGCGGCTTTTACACCGAGGCCATCAACTTCGCCTTTGTGCCCGCCTTCATGAAGGAAATGCGCCTGCGTGTTTCCGCTGAATGGCAGCCCGCCGATCTGGCCGCAACCCGCGCGCTGATCGAATCCGGGGCGCTGTCCTTGGACGGGCTGATTACCCATCACCGCTCTGGCGCCGCTGCGGCAGAGGCCTATCGGACCGCCTTTGAAGACCCCGATTGTCTGAAAATGATCCTCGACTGGAGTGACGCCGCATGACCCTCGACATTCCGAACCTCAAGGACTTCGACGCCCGTTTGCGTGACGAGGCGCATGAGGAACCTTCGCTTGAGGTTCCGATGGACCCGCCCACCAAAAAGACCCAGATCATCGCGATCTATGGCAAGGGGGGCATCGGCAAATCCTTCACGCTGGCCAACCTCAGCCACATGATGGCCGAAATGGGCAAGCGCGTGCTGCTGATCGGCTGCGATCCGAAATCGGACACCACCTCGCTTTTGTTCGGCGGCAAGGCGTGCCCCACGATCATCGAAACTTCCACTCGCAAGAAACTGGCGGGGGAAGAGGTCAAGATCGGCGACGTCTGCTTCAAGCGCGGCGGTGTCTTCGCGATGGAACTGGGCGGCCCGGAAGTGGGGCGCGGTTGCGGCGGGCGCGGGATCATCCACGGCTTTGAACTGTTGGAAAAGCTGGGCTTCCACGACTGGGACTTTGACTATGTCCTTCTGGATTTCCTCGGCGACGTGGTCTGCGGCGGCTTTGGTCTGCCCATCGCGCGGGACATGGCGCAAAAGGTGATCGTCGTCGCCTCAAACGACCTGCAATCGCTCTATGTCGCCAACAACGTTTGCTCGGCGGTGGAATACTTCCGCAAATTGGGCGGCAACGTGGGCGTGGCGGGCATGGTCATCAACAAGGATGACGGCACCGGCGAGGCTGCGGCTTTTGCCAAAGCCGTGAATATCCCGATCCTCGCTGCGATCCCCGCCGATGACGACCTGCGCCGCAAATCGGCGAACTACCAGATCGTCGGCACGCACCAGACCCAATGGGGCGCCTTGTTTGAAGAACTCGCCGGCAACGTGGCTGACGCGCCGCCCTTGCGCCCCAAACCGCTGACGCAAGATGGGCTTCTGGGCCTGTTTGACGCCGAAACCACTGGGGCCGACTTCGTGCTGACCCCGGCCACCGATGGCGACATGCGCGGCAAGAACGCTGTCGCGGCGAAATCCCTGGAAGTGGTGTATGACAATGTTTGACCTGCATCTGCTTGAAAAACTTGAAGAAGCTCTGCGCGCTTTGACTGCCAAGGGTGGCAAGTGATGGCTCAGGAAATCCGCTACGATGACGCAGGCGACACTCCGGTGATGGAGGCGTTGACCTCTGCCCCTGAACCAGCCGCGCCGGTTGTGGCGGATGGTATGGGCTGCCACGCGGGTGCTGCCGAAATGGAAGCGGCGGCGCGGGCGGCGGGGAATTCTGAAATCCTTGACCGTTATGCCGCTGATTACCCGCAAGGGCCGCATGACAAACCGCAAAGCATGTGCCCGGCTTTTGGCAGCCTGCGGGTGGGGCTGCGGATGCGCCGTGTGGCCACAGTCCTGTCAGGCTCGGCCTGTTGTGTCTATGGCCTGACCTTTGTATCGCACTTCTACGGTGCGCGGCGGTCTGTGGGCTATGTCCCCTTCAGCTCTGAAACACTTGTCACCGGCAAGCTGTTTGAAGACATCCGCGACGCAGTGCATGAACTGGCCGACCCGGACCGCTATGACGCCGTGGTGGTGACCAATCTATGTGTGCCGACTGCTTCTGGCGTGCCACTGAAACTGCTGCCGTCTGAGATCAATGGTGTCCGCATTGTCGGCATCGACGTTCCGGGCTTTGGTGTGCCGACCCATGCCGAGGCGAAGGATGTCCTCGCCGGAGCGATGCTGAAATTCGCGCGGGCTGAGGCTGAGGCTGGCCCCGTCGCCACCCCGGCGCAGGGCAGGGCGGATCGCCCGACCGTGGCCCTTCTGGGTGAGATGTTCCCTGCCGATCCGATGATGATCGGCGCAATGCTGGCCCCGCTTGGCCTTGCGGCCGGACCGGTTGTTCCTTGCCGCGAATGGCGTGAGCTTTATGCCGCGCTGGATTGCGGTGTGGCGGCAGCGATCCATCCCTTCTACACCGCCAGCATCCGCGAATTCCAAGCAGCGGGTCGCACGATTGTCGGCTCTGCCCCCGTGGGTCATGACGGTACCATGGATTGGCTGGCGGCGATTGGCGCGGCTTACAACGTTGATCCTGCCAAGATTGCCGCCGCCCAGAACGCCTTTGGCGGCGCGATCAAGGCCGCTTTGGCGGCCAATCCGATCAAGGGCCGCATCACCTTGTCGGGTTATGAGGGGTCGGAACTCCTTGTCGCGCGTCTCTTGATCGAAAGCGGCGCGGATGTTCCTTACGTCGGCACCGCTTGCGGCAAGACGGAATGGAGCGCGGCTGACCGCGAGTGGTTGGAAGCACGCGGCGTGATGGTGAAGTACCGCGCCAGCCTTGAAGACGATCTGGCCGCGATGGAGGCCTTCCGTCCCGACCTCGCCATCGGAACGACGCCGGTGGTGCAAAAGGCCAAACAGGCGGGCGTGCCATCGCTCTACTTTACCAACCTGATCTCTGCCCGCCCCTTGATGGGTCCGGCGGGGGCAGGGAGCCTGGCACAGGTGGTCAATGCCGCCATGGGCAACAAAGGGCGCATGGATGGCATGAAAGCCTTTTTTGAAGGTGTGGGCGAAGGCGATACCGCAGGCATCTGGGAAGGCGCGCCGAACCTGCGCCCCGACTTCCGCGCCGCGCATCAGAAGAAACTCGACAAGCTGGCGAAGGCCGCCAAAGCCGAGGAGATGATCTGATGCTGGTGCAGGATCATGATCGCGCGGGCGGTTATTGGGGGGCGATCTATGCCTTCTGCGCCGTCAAGGGCTTGCAAGTGGTGATCGACGGTCCGGTGGGCTGTGAAAACCTGCCGGTGACCTCGGTCCTGCATTACACCGACGGTCTGCCCCCGCATGAGTTGCCGATTGTGGTGACGGGTTTGGGCGAAGAGGAACTCGGCCGCGACGGCACGGAAGGCGCGATGCGCCGGGCTTGGAAAACGCTCGATCCCGCTTTGCCCGCCGTGGTCGTGACAGGCTCCATCGCCGAGATGATCGGTGGCGGCGTCACGCCGATGGGCACCAATATCCAGCGCTTCCTGCCGCGCACCATTGACGAGGATCAATGGCAATGCGCCGACCGCGCGATGACCTGGATTTTCACCGAATTCGGCATGACCAAAGGCCGGATGCCGATCGAGAAAAAGCGTGAGGCGCAGGACAAGCCGCGCGTCAATATCCTTGGCCCGATGTATGGCGTCTTCAACATGGCGTCGGACCTGCATGAAATCCGCCGTCTGGTCGAAGGCATCGGCGCAGAGGTCAATATGGTGATGCCGCTTGGCGCCCATCTGGCCGAGATGCGCAATCTGGTGAATGCCGATGTCAATATCACCATGTATCGCGAATTCGGGCGCGGTCTGGCCGAGGTGTTGGGCAAGCCCTACTTGCAAGCGCCCTTTGGTCTTGAGTCCACAACGAAATTCTTGCGCAAACTGGGCGAGTTGCTGGGTCTGGACCCAGAGCCCTTCATCGCGCAGGAAAAGCACTCCACGCTGAAACCGGTGTGGGATCTGTGGCGCTCGGTTACGCAGGATTTCTTTGCGACCGCGAATTTTGCCATCGTCGCCAATGAGACTTATGCCCGTGGCGTGCGGCATTTCCTGGAGACGGACCTTGGCTTGCCCTGCGCATTCGCCGTGGCGCGCAAGGCCGGGGAAAAGACCAACAACGAACAGGTGCGCGCGCTGCTGAAGCAGCACCGCCCCTTGGTTGTGATGGGGTCGATCAACGAGAAAATGTATCTGGCCGAGTTGAAGGGCGGCTTTGGCCCGCAACCCAGCTTTATCGCCGCTTCTTTCCCCGGTGCCGCGATCCGGCGGGCCACGGGAACGCCCTTCATGGGCTACGCGGGGGCGGTCTGGATACTGCAAGAGGTGTGCAACAGCCTGTTTGACGCGCTGTTCCACATTCTGCCGCTTGGGTCCGACATGGACAGCGCGGCGGCCACACCCACACGCCTGCGCCGCGACATGCCTTGGGATGCCGATGCTCAGGCCGAACTGGACCGGATCGTCACCGAACATCCCGTCCTGACCCGGATTTCCGCTGCGCGCACCCTGCGCGATGCGGCCGAGAAACACGCGCTCGACCTTGGGGCCGAGCGGGTGGTGCTGGAATTCGTCGAAAGCCTTGGCGGCATGCCCCGGCGCGACACAACCCAAAAAGGAGGAGCGACATGACCGATCATACCGCTGGCGGCGGGCATGGGACCTCTTCCCAGCACCACCACCACCCCGCGCGCACCCCGCGCGCCGAGTATTACACCTATTTCACGCTGATCTTCCTCTTTGCCGTTCCCATCGCCGTCTTCGTCTGGCTGTGGGAACTGCTGCGCGACCGTCGCTTGCCGGTGCATGGGCCTTTGGCCCGCGCCTGGCGCGAGGCCGGGGTGATCACGCCCAC
>JAIYDR010000134.1 GCA_027487395.1 Rhodobacter sp.
CGTCACCGCGTGCGCCTGCTGGTCAAGGCTGACAAGGGCATAGCGATTCAAGCCGCTGTATCAGCATGGCTGGCGCAATTCCGGGTGCCAACGCATTTGCGGCTGTCGGTGGACATTGATCCGCAGAGTTTTCTTTAATCCCAAATTGGATAAGCAGCGCCAGCCAAAGGGGCGCGCACGCACCGCGGGGTGGGTGCACGTATACGTGCGCCCGCCCCGTGGGGGCGGTGCGGGCGCGCCCCGATGCTTTGGGCATCGGGGCAATCCCTATCTTTGCGTGGGATTAATGGGACTTTCCCCCCTCAATACCCTCTGACCCGGTCTACCAAGTTCACGAACGGTTCCCCCGCCTCTCCGCGCCGAATGTTTTCGGCCACCACTCGCGCGGCGGACGATGGCCTTGTATCGGCAGCGACATGGGGCGTGACCGTCACGCGTGGATGGGTCCAGTAGCGGTGATCGGCCGGCAGGGGCTCCACCCGGAACACATCCAGCGTGGCATGCTCGATAGCCCCTGTCTCCAGCGCCGCCAGCAAGGCGGCGTCGTCAATCAACGCTCCGCGACCGGGGTTCAGGATCACCGCCCCGCGCGGCAGCCATGACAGGCTTTCGGCGTTCAGCGTGTTCTCGGTTTCGGGCGTCTTGGGCATCAGCGTCACCGCGATCTGCGCCGTGGACAACGCCTGACGCAAACCATCTTCGCCGTGCAGACACGGAATGCCTGGCACCTCTTTCGCGGTCCTGCTCCACCCCGTCACCGGGAAATGCAGGGCCCGCAAGGCCTGCGCGCAGGCCGTTCCCAAAGCACCCATGCCCAGCATCGCCACAGGCCTTTCACGGGCAAGCGGTGGGCAGGTCGGGTCCCAGACTTGACCGGGGTTCACAATATGCCGGTCCATCCCCAGATGATGGCGCAAGGCATGGCCCACGACCCATTCCACCATCCCCTCCGTCAGGCCCGGATCCACCATCCGGCACAAAGGCATCGTCAGGGTCTGGTTGCCCACGATCCGCTCCACCCCCGCCCACAGCGATAGCACTGCCTTGCAGCGCCTGTAGGGCATGAAGTCCTGCAACGGAGACGAGGGCGCATAGACGATGTAATCCACCGATGCTGGGTCCGCCTGTAACACCAGCGCGGCATCCAATCCGGCATCGGAAAAGGCGCTGGACAGGGGGGCTGAGAATTCATCCCATAGGGCAGGGGTCGCGGCGAAAAGAACGGTCAGGGTCATGCAGGGCTACCTCAGGCGATGGACATGCGCGCTTTGCACCAATCCGATTGCCACCAAAAGTGTCATCATCACCGACCCGCCATAAGACAGGAAGGGCAGCGGCACCCCGACCACCGGGGCCATGCCCATCACCATCGACAGATTGACTGCGATGTAAAAGAACATGTTGGCCGCCAAACCAATGACCAGCAGAGACGAAAACCGGTCCTTGTTCTGGATGGCACTGGCGAAGCAAAAGAACAGGATCAAGGCATAAAGCACCAAAAGCGAGATTGCGCCGATGAAGCCGAACTCTTCTCCCAGCGTCGTAAAGATGAAATCGGTGTGCTTTTCGGGCAGGAAATTCAGGCGGCTTTGGGTCCCTTGCATGAAGCCCTTGCCATCCCATCCGCCTGACCCGAGTGCGATTTTGGCCTGCATGATATTGTAGCCCGCGCCCAGAGGATCGGCTGAGGGGTCAAGGAAGGTGTCGATCCGGCGATACTGGTAATCGTGCAGGAATTGCCATGGCGTGCCGCGCAAAAAGAACACCCCTGCGATCACCCCGCCCACCGCTGACAGCACAAAGACGAAATACCAGATGCTTACCCCGGCGGCGAACATCACCGCAGCGCCGCCCATGAGCAACAAGAGCGAGGTTCCAAGGTTCGGCTGGATTAACACCAATCCCACCGGCAAGAAAATCATCAACACTGGCACCAGCACCCACAGCGGGCGCGAGACCTTTTTGATGTCCAGCCAGTCGTAGTAAGCCGCGAGCAGCAGAACCAACGTCACTTTGGCGAGTTCGGAGGGTTGCAGGCGCAAGGGACCGATGTCTAGCCAGCGTTGGGCACCCATGCCCACCTCGCCGAAGAATTCTACCGCCAGTAACAACAGGATTGAGACGCCGTAAGCAAGCCCCGCCATGTTGCGCCAGAACCAGATCGGCACGAAGGCCACGATGAACATCAGCACAAAGCCCACGCCAAAGCGCTTCATCTGCGGCTCGGCCCAGGTCGAAAGATTGCCCCCGGCAATGGAATAGAGCACCAGAAAGCCGATGGCCGACACCGCGGCGACCAGAACGATCAAGGGCCAGTTCAGGTGAAAGACCTTGGACAGCCCTGTGGGTGCGGTTTTCAGGCGGTATTCAAGAAAGCTCATGCGCCCCTCATGCCCGCGACGCGCCGGGTGTGCTGCCATCCGGTTGGCGCAGTTTCAGGTTTTTCAGGTCGGTCTCGATCCGGCCGCGTTGCTCTTCGGGATAGGAGCTCAGGGGTGGCACCTCGCCATGCAGCACCCTGAGCAGTGCATCGCGCGCGATGGGGGCGGCCACTGCCGATCCGCCGCCACCGTGTTCCACCACCACCGAACAGGCATAGCGCGGTGCGTCATAGGGCGCATAGCCCACGAACAGCGCGTGGTCACGTCGATTCCATGGCAGTTGGTCGTTCTTTGTCACCCCGCGTGCACGTTCGGCGGCGCTGATGTTGCGAACCTGACTGGTGCCCGTCTTGCCCGCCATGATGAATTCTGGCGCAATGATGCGCGAAGAATGCGCCGTCCCGCGTTTGGAGTTGATCACATCAAACATGCCCAACCGCACCGCATCCAAGGCGGCCCCCGGCAGACCCAGCGGCGGGGCGGCCTCCTCCGACACACGGATGCCACCGACGCTGTGCAACAGTCGTGGTAAGATGGCACGGCCACTGGCCAGACGCGCCGTCATCACCGCCAGTTGCAAAGGCGAGGAAAGCACATAGCCCTGCCCGATCGAGGCGTTGATGGTGTCGCCCACGCGCCATTCCTGATCGTAACGTTCGCGCTTCCAGGCCTTGTCGGGCATGATGCCATCGGTTATGGCCGACATCGGCAGATCGTGGCGGATGCCCAGTCCCAGACGGCGGCCCATCTCGGCGACTTTGTCGATCCCGACTTTCTGCGCGATTTCATAATAATAGACGTCGCAGCTTTGCTCAAGCGAAGCGGTCAGATCGACGGTGCCATGCCCGCCATGTTTCCAGCAGTGAAAGCGGCGGTTGCCGAATTCGAGGTAGCCGGGGCAATAGACTGTATCGGACGGTGAGATCACGCCCGCCTCAAGTGCCGCGAGTGCCGTGACCATCTTAAAGGTCGATCCCGGCGGATAGGCCCCCTGTACCGATTTGTTGGCCAAGGGGCGGTGGTCATGTTCCATCAGCGAGGAATAATCCTTCTGGCTGATCCCGCGCACAAAGAGGTTGGGATCAAAGCCCGGTGACGATGTGACGGCGATCAATTCGCCTGACTGTACATCAATCACCACGCAGGCGGCGCTTTCCTCGCCCAAGCGGGCCTGCACAAAGTTTTGCACATCGGAATCAATGGTCAAGCGGATGTCATGGCCGGGGGTGCCTGCGGTGCGTTCCAATTCGCGCATCACGCGACCGACGGCGTTCACCTCGATCCGCTTGTTGCCTGCTTGCCCGCGCAGGTCGTTTTCCATCCAACGTTCAACCCCGATCTTGCCGATCTGGAATTCGGGGATCATCAGCACTGGGTCAGGGTTGTCGATGTCTTTGAGGTCATTTTCGCTGACCGGCCCGACATAGCCCACGACATGGCTGAAATCCTGAAACAGCGGATAATGCCGCGACAACCCAACCTCGGGCGAGACACCGGGCAGGGTGGGGGCGTTCAGGGCGACTTTAGAAAAATCATCCCAGACCAGACGGTCAGACACGATCACCGGCACGAAGGCGCTGTTTTTCTCGATCTCGCGCGTCACGCGGTCCAGATCCTCGGCGGTCATCGGGATCAGATGCGACAGGCGATTGAGGATAACTTCGGTATCGCCCGCAGCTTCGCGTGTGAGGGTGACACGGTAATTCTGTTCATTGCCCGCGATCAGCCGCCCATTGCGGTCTTGGATCAGCCCGCGCTCTGGAGGGATCAGGCGGATGTTGATGCGGTTCTCTTCGGCCAGCAGTTTGAACTGATCGGCCTCTTCGACCGACAGATAGCGCACGCGTCCCGCCAGCACGGCAAACATCGCCGCCATCGCGCCGCCCATCATCAGACTGCGGCGGGTGATGGTGCGGGAACTGGCGTCGGTATCGCGGGCGGTGCGTCTCATAGCCGTCTTCCGTAGGAATCCACTTCGCCCGTCGCGGGCTTGCGCAGGTCAAGGCTTATCCGCAAGACCCCGACAACCAAAGGATAGCACAGGATAGACCACAGCACTTGCATCATGGCAAAGCCGAATCCGGCCTGCGGCAAGAACGTGATCGCAAAGGCCACGCGATAGGCAACCAGAATCCCCACCATCACCCCGGCGACCAGCATCCATTCCACCCAGAACGACAATTCCCGCGTCAGCGCCGCGCGCGAGCGGACGAATTCTGATGCAAGCACCACCAGAGCCGCCCAAAGCCCCGGTGGGCGCAGCAACAACAGGTCCTCCAAAAGCACCACGATCACCACCAGCCAGATTGGCAGGTAATCCGGCCGCCGCACCACCATCGCAAAGATCAGGCACACCATCAGGTCGGGTCCCGGCCAATCCCCGGCGGTCGATCCAATGGGCAAGAGTTTCAGGAAGATCAGCGAAAGCGCCACCAGGACGATCCCCGCCCGATGCAGCCAAAGCGAGGCGCGGGCCGGGTCAATCATTCGGCTCGCCCGTTGTCACGGCAGGCGTTGCTGTCTCCGCCGCCCCGTCTTCGGGTGCTTCGGTCGGATCGGTTTCTGTCAGCGCTGGGGCCGGGGGCGGGGCCACCAAGGCGCCGGGATCGGTGATCGGCACCAACTCATGACTGCGCAGCACGCGCAGGAATTCCAGCCGCTGGTAGTCTGCCGACAGCGAGACGCGCAAGCGGCCATCGGTGCCCATCACCACTTGCCCCACCGGCAGACCGGCGGGCAACACCCCGCCATCGCCCGAGGTGACCACCCGATCGCCCGGTCGCACCTCATCCGCGTCATCGAGAAAATCCATCGGCGGCAGCGTACTGTTATCGCCTGACAGCAACGCCTTTTGCCCCGAAGGCTGCACCGTCACCGGCACGCGGCTGTTGGAATCTGTCAGCAGGATCACCCGACTGGTCTTTTGCCCCACGCCAGAGATGCGACCGACAAGGCCGATGCCGTCCATCGTGGCCCAGCCATCGCGAATACCATCCCGCGCGCCGACATTCAGCAGCACCGATTGCCGGAACGGGCTGCCGCTGTCGGCCAGCACGACGCCGGTGACATGGGTCAGCTTGGGGTCCAGCCGCACTTGGTTCAAATCCAGCAGGCGCGCGTTCTTTTGTTCCAGTTGCAACGCCGCCTCTTTCCAGACGTCCAGTTGCTGCAACTCGCGCCGCAACTCCTGATTTTGTTCGTAAAGGCTGGCGTAGCTTTGGAAATGTTCGACCATGTCGATGGTCTTCGTGACCGGCAGAAGGGCCCAATCCATGTTGGGCACCACCGTGTCGATCAGGGCCGAGCGGAAGCGTTCCACACGCGGACTGTCGATGCGCCACAGCAGGAACAGCGCCAGCAACAACAGCACTATCAGCGCAGTAACGATGCGCCGCAGGGGGCGGGCAAAATCTTCGGGGTTGCTGCGCGACTTGGCCACGGCGGTCTCTCAACTCTGGTGCAGCGGCTGCGGTCGACCCCCCGGCGAAGGGGGGCCGCACCCTCAGCTATCGTAATCAATCACATGGCGCAGTTGCTTTTCGTATTCCAGCGCCTTGCCCGTCCCCAGCGCCACGCAGTTCAGCGACTCGTTCGCGACGCTGATCGAAAGCCCGGTCTGTTCGCGCAATGACAGGTCCAGATCGCCCAAAAGTGCCCCGCCCCCCGTCAGCATCACGCCACGGTCTACGATATCCGCCGCCAGATCGGGCGGAGTGGCTTCCAGCGCCTGCATCACCGCGTCGCAGATTTGCTGCACGGGCTCGGCCAGAGCTTCCGCCACTTGGGCCTGATTGATCTCGGTCTCTTTCGGGACACCATTCAACAGGTCACGGCCCCGGATCTGCATCGACGCGCCTCGTCCATCATCGGGCATACGGGCGGTGCCGATGCTGGTCTTGATGCGTTCGGCTGTGGACTCGCCGACCAGAAGGTTCTGATGACGGCGCAGATAGGAAATGATCGCCTCATCCATGCGGTCGCCACCAACGCGGACGGAACGGGCATAGACAATGTCCCCCAAGGACAACACCGCAACTTCGGTGGTCCCTCCGCCGATATCGACGACCATGTTTCCGGTGGGATCGGTGATCGGCATTCCCGCACCAATCGCCGCCGCGATCGGTTCTGCAATCAGACCGGCACGCCTTGCGCCTGCTGAAAGCACCGACTGACGGATCGCCCGCTTTTCCACCGGCGTCGCGCCATAGGGCACGCAGACGATGATCTTGGGCTTGGAAAATGTGGTGCGTTTGTGGACCTTGCGGATGAAATGCTTGATCATCTCTTCCGCGCTGTCAAAGTCGGCAATGACGCCGTCGCGCATCGGGCGGATCGCCTCAATGGTGCCGGGGGTGCGGCCCAGCATCAGCTTGGCATCCTCGCCCACCGCGAGAACCTGCTTTTTGCCGTCCTTCACGTGATAAGCGACGACTGAAGGTTCGTTCAGCACGATCCCCTTGCCGCGCACATATACGAGCGTGTTCGCCGTCCCTAGGTCAATCGCCATGTCCGACGAAAAAATGCTCGAGAGTAACGACATGTGCGACCTGTCCTATCCAACGCAAGATAAACCCGACGACTCGGACGCATCCAAGGCGGGCTTTTTCATATAATGACAGTGTCAGATAAGCGAAAGCCCCGGTCAGCGCGTCCCGGCGCAATTCAGCGTGTTCTCGAAGTCATTGAAGTAATACAATTAATTTAGTCAAAAAGAATGCATTATTTCTGCATAAAGTTATACTAATCGAATATTTACCCTCTTTGCGTGCATCACCAGACTGCCTCTTGCGCCGCGTTTCGGCCCGTTTCAGAGTTTGTGGCGTCTTTCCGTGCGGCAAGATCGGGGGTAAGCGGGGCCTTCGCTGATCAACCGAAGGGATGCGCCTTGACTGACTTCCTGCCTGGCGTTCCCGCCGATGCCGTCCGTGCCGCCCTGTCGCGCGCTCCGGGCAATGAGCTTGCGAGCGGAAAGTTCGCCACCGCTGAGTCCTCTTCGGCTTTGGCGGCGAATGCCTTTGGCTGGTTTCTGGACCGCCCCACGCTCTTGCCCGCCTTGCCGGGTGTCCCGATGGGCCGGCCTGAGGCGGTGGAGGTGCAGGCCGAGATGCGCTTTCCATGGTCCGGTGGGCGGCATCCGTGGCTGGACGCCGTCCTCACCACGGCGACCACGCTGGTGGGGGTGGAAAGCAATCGCTATGAGCCGTTCCGTCCCGGCAAAGCCACTGCATTTTCGGAGGCCTATGACAGCCGCGATTGGGGGCCGGGGATGGCGGGTTATGACGCCTTGCGCGCGGCGCTTTCAGACGGGCGGCTGAGTTATCGCCATCTGGATGCGGTGCAACTGGTCAAGCAGGCTTACGCTCTGCGGACGCAGGCGCAAAAGCGGGCACGGGGGGCGGTGCTGGTCTATTTGCACGCCGCCCCTGCCGCTTGGGCCAATGGAAAGCTGCTGGACCCCGCCGCGATCCGGGCGCATGCGGCAGAGGTTCGGGACTTTGCCGCGCGGGTGAAGGGGCAGGACGTGACCTTTGCCCCTGTGCGTTGGGCGGACCTGTTGAAGCAATGGGCGGGGGTTCCGGCACTGGCGGAACACGCCGCCGCGATCACGGCGCGGTTTGGGGTGATTTAGGAGAAGGGTGGTTTCTGGCGCAGAAACCGCTCCGGAATTTCAACGCAAATTCCGGGGGGAGGGTGGTGGCCGTTTCCTGCGTCAGGAAACGGCCCGAAATCTGCGTCAGATGTCGTTCACTCGCCGTGATAGGTGATGGTCTTCACATCCTCACCCGGTGCGGTTTTCTGGCGGCGCACGATCAGGCGGTTCAGCGCGTTCACATAGGCCTTGACCGAGGCCACGATAGTGTCTGTGTCCGCAGACTGGCCGGTGACGATGCGCCCGTCTTCCTCCAACCGCACAGAAACCGTTGCCTGCGCGTCGGTGCCTTCGGTCACGGCGGCCACCTGATAGACTTGCAGCCGCGCCTTGTGCGGGAACAGCATCTTGATGCAGTTGAAGGCCGCATCGACCGGACCGTCGCCCGTGGCGTCGATGTGATGATCCACACCGTCGATGGTCAGCACCATATCGGCCTCTTGCGGGCCATCCGTCCCGCAGACAACGCGCAGCTTTTTCAAGACAAGCATGTCATGCGCGTCATTGGTCTGCTCATCGGCGACCAAGGCGAGGATGTCGTCGTCATAGACCTCTTTCTTGCGGTCGGCCAAAGCCTTGAACCGCACAAAGACGTCATTCAACTGGTTGTCGGCCAGCTCATAGCCCAGTTCCTTGAGCTTGGCACGCAAGGCGGCGCGGCCCGAATGCTTGCCCATGGCGATGTTTTTCGCGGTCAGGCCGATGTCTTCGGGGCGCATGATCTCAAACGTTTCAACGTTCTTCAGCACGCCGTCCTGATGGATGCCGGATTCGTGCAAGAACGCGTTCTTGCCGACGATGGCCTTGTTGAACTGCACCGCAAAGCCCGAAACGGTCGAGACGCGGCGCGACAGGTTCATGATCTTGGTGGTGTCGATGCCGGTGCGATAGGGCAGGATGTCGTTTCGCACGCGCATCGCCATCACCACTTCCTCTAGCGCAGTGTTGCCCGCGCGTTCGCCCAGTCCGTTGATGGTGCATTCGATCTGACGCGCCCCCGCCTCAACCGCCGCCAAAGCATTGGCGGTCGCCATGCCAAGGTCATTGTGGCAATGGGTGGCAAAGATAATGCTGTCGGCCCCCGGCACGCGGTCCAACAACATCCGGATGATCTTGGCGCTTTCCATCGGGTAGGTGTAGCCGACGGTATCCGGGATGTTGATCGTGGTGGCCCCGGCCTTGATCGCAATCTCCACCACGCGGCAGAGGTAGTCATGCTCGGTGCGGGTAGCATCCATTGGCGACCATTGCACATTGTCGCACAGGTTGCGCGCGTGGGTCACGGTTTCGTGGATACGCTCGGCCATCTGGTCCGTGTCCAGATTGGGAATGGCGCGGTGCAAGGGAGAGGTGCCGATGAAGGTGTGGATGCGCGGGGAACGCGCGTGTTTCACGGCCTCCCAGCAGCGGTCGATGTCCTTGAAATTGGCCCGGGCCAGACCGCAGATGGTCGAATTCTTTGCCCGTTTGGCGATTTCCGACACGGCGGCGAAGTCACCTTCCGAGGCGATGGGAAACCCGGCTTCGATGATATCGACGCCCATTTCGTCCAGAAGCCCCGCAATCTCGAGCTTTTCTTCATGGGTCATGGTGGCACCCGGCGATTGTTCGCCATCGCGCAGGGTGGTGTCGAAAATCATCACACGGGGTTGCGTGCTTTTATCGGTCATCTGTCTGTCCTCTGGGATCCTTGGCTTCTTCAGGTCCGGGCGCTGTTCACCTCTGAGCGGTCGCGCCCAAGGGCACGCTCAGAGGCGGGTAAGAAGAAGCGAACGGGGCGTCGCGCAGCACGACAGGCCGCGCGTGGCAGCTTGGACCGAAGCGATGATGGGTTCCCGTGTCATGGGATCGGACGATACGCAGGATTTGCGCGGGGGCAAGCGGAAAAAGCGCTGGCTGCGTGGGGATGCGGCGTTGGGGCCACTGGCGGGCTTCGGCAGACGCCCTAGGTCGCGCGGTCGGAGGTGTGGATATGCGGGCATTGGTGGTGGGCGCATCTGGCGGGATCGGCGCGGCTTTGGTTGCGGCGTTGAGCGCACGCGGTTGGGCAGTGACGGGCCTGTCGCGGCGCGGCGATGGGCTGGATGTGACGGATGAGGCCAGCCTTTCGCGGGTCTTGGGGCGGCTTGAGCCGGGGTTCGAATTGGTGATCGTGGCGACAGGGGCATTAGAGATCGGCGGGCATCGTCCGGAAAAGACGCTGCGGTCCTTGGATCCGGCCGCGCTGGCTGCGCAGTTCGCGGTCAATGCCATAGGACCAGCCCTGGTGCTGAAACATGCGCTGCGGTTGATGCCACGAGACCGGCGGTCGGTGTTTGTGGCCTTGTCGGCGCGGGTGGGGTCGATCGGGGATAACGCTTTGGGCGGGTGGTATTCCTATCGCGCGGCCAAGGCGGCGCTGAATCAACTGATCCATACGGGCGCGATTGAGGTGGCACGCAGCCATCCGCAGGCGGTGGTGGCCTGTCTGCATCCGGGCACCGTGGCGACGGGGTTCACCGAGAAATACGTGGGCGCGCATCCGACCGTGACGCCGGAGGTGGCGGCAGAGAACCTGCTTGCGGTGGTGGCGGGGCTGACGCCGGCGCAGACGGGCGGGTTCTTTGACTGGCAGGGGAAGGTGGTGGCGTGGTGAGCGTCTTTATGTGCGCAACGGTTAGGATTGCCCCGATGCCCAAAGCATCGGGGCGCGCACAGCCCTCCCCCCCGGGCTGTGCGCACGTATACCTGCACCCACCCCGGCGTGCCGTGCGCGCCCCTTATGTTGCGCGACTAGCCAAGCCATGACCCGTCTTATCCTGATCCTTGGCGACCAACTCACCCCCTCCATCGCGGCGCTGCGGGCGGCGGATCCCGCCCGCGATGTGGTGGCGATGGCAGAGGTGATGGCAGAAGGAACCTATGTCCCGCACCATCCGCAGAAGATCGCGATGATCCTGTCGGCGATGCGCCACTTTGCGGATGAACTACGCGGGGCAGGGTGGCGGGTGGCCTATAGCCGCTTGGATGATCCGGAGAACAGCCAGTCCATCGCGGGTGAACTGCTGCGGCGGGCTGCAGAGACGGGGGCGGAGACTGTGCTGGCCACGGCACCCGGCGATTGGCGGTTGCGCCAAGTGCTGGCCGAATGCCCGGTTCCTGTCACGCAACGGCCCGATGACCGGTTCCTCTGTTCCGAACCCGAATTCGCCGCTTGGGCCAAGGATCGCAAGGCCCTGCGGATGGAGTTCTTTTACCGCGAGATGCGGCGCAAAACCGGGTTGATGATGGAGGGCGATCATCCCGCAGGTGGGCAATGGAACTTCGATCATGACAACCGCAAGCCCGCCAAGCCTGACTTGTTGCGCCCCCGCCCGCCGCGCTTTGCCCCCGATGCGGTGACGGAGGAGGTTCTGGCGTTGGTAGAGGCCCGTTTCCCGGACCATTTCGGCGAAACCCGCTCCTTTGGTTGGGCCGTAACCCGCTCTGATGCCTTGCGGGCGCTGGATCACTTCGTGACCCATGCCCTGCCGCGCTTTGGCGATGAACAAGACGCCATGTTGCGCGATGATCCAACGCTGAGCCATGCGCTGATCTCTCCCTACCTTAACCTCGGGCTTTTGGAACCGATGGAGGTTTGTCGCGCGGTTGAGGGCGCTTGGCAGGCAGGCCGCGTGCCGATCAATGCCGCCGAGGGCTTCATCCGCCAGATCATCGGCTGGCGCGAATTCGTGCGCGGTATCTGGGCGCTGGAAGGGCCGGGCTACATGACCCGCAACGCCCTGGGCCATGACCGCGCGTTGCCATCGCTCTATTGGGGGGGCAAGACCCGGATGGCCTGCCTCTCTCACGCCGTGGCCCAGACCCGCGACATGGCCTATGCCCATCATATCCAGCGCCTGATGGTGACCGGCAACTTCGCGCTGCTGGCAGGGATTGATCCGGCTGAGGTGCACGCGTGGTATCTGGCGGTCTATATCGACGCCTTCGAATGGGTCGAAGCGCCCAACACCCTTGGTATGAGCCAGTTTGCCGATGGCGGCGTCGTGGGATCAAAACCCTATGTCAGTTCCGGCGCCTATATCGACCGGATGTCGGATTACTGCAAATCCTGTGCCTATGCGGTGAAGGAAAAGACCGGGGAAAAGGCCTGTCCGTTCAACCTGCTTTATTGGGATTTTCTGATCCGCCACCGCGACCGTTTTGCCAGCAATCCCCGCATGGCGCAGATGTATCGCACCTGGGACAAGATGGAAGCAGGCCACCGCGCCCGAGTGCTGGCGGACGCGGGGTCTTTCCTGCAGCGGTTGGAGGCGGGTGAAGCTATGTGACCGCACGGACCGCGCGGGCTGTTGTGCGCCCTGATCCGCGCCATGGGCGCAGATCAGGGCAGAGGGGGGCCGTCTGCCCCCCAACGGCGAAAGTGCCGTTCCCCCCGATGATTTTTTCGCAAAGGAGAGGGGGGAGGGCTCAGTTGCCTTCGGGCGCGTCCGGCTTGGCTGCGGGTGGGGCAACGAGGATCCCGGCGAGCCATTCGCCTTCGGCCACCTGGCCTTTGGCATAAGTGAGGCGGCCTTGGCCTTGGCGGCGATTTTGGACGAAATCGCCCACATAGACATCGCCATTTCCATAGGTGGCCACGCCTGTGCCGTCGATCATCCCAGCCTTCCAGTCGCCGATATAGGTGAAGCTGTCTGCTTGGGTGACCTTGCCTTTGCCGTTCCGCAGGCCCTTTCGGAACTCGCCCACATAGACCGTGCCATCGGGCCAGGTCGCGCGGCCAAAGCCCTCACGCTCGCCCAAGGTCCATTGGCCCTGATAAGTCGCGCCATCCGGCCATGTCATGCGCCCGATTCCGTCGGGTTTGGCATTGGTGAGCGCGCCTTCATAGACTTGGCCATTGGCATAGGTCGCCCGGCCTTTGGGGCCGACCGCGCCCGCGATCCATTCGCCCTCAAAGGATGCGCCGTCGGGATAGGTGATCTTGCCCGGCCCATGTGGTTTGTCATCCTTGAGCGCACCGTCATAAACCGATCCGTCCGGATAAGAGAGGCGGCCTTGGCCTTGCAGTACGCCATCTGTCCAGTCGCCTGCCATGACATAGCCATCCCGCGCGCGGAAGGTGCCTTTGCCATGACGGCGGTCGGCACGGAACTGGCCTTCATAGCTGTCGCCCGTTTTGTAGGTCAGCTTGCCCTGACCCTCACGCCGACCATCGCGGAACGCACCCTCATAGACATCGCCATTTGGCAGGGTCAGCTTGCCGATGCCGTTCATCTGACCGGCGGCCCAGAGGCCATCATAGACCAGGCCTCCGGGCAGGGTCAGCACGCCCTGACCGTCGCGCTTGCCCGCCTTGAGCGCGCCGTCATACACCGTGCCGTCCGGATACCGGATGTTGCCCCGACCCTCTTTGAGGCCTGCGACCCACCCTCCGTCATAGCGATAGGTGCCGGGACCGGTCAGGATGCCTGCGCCGTCATGCTTGCCGTCCTTAAAGCCGCCCTCATAGGTCGAGCCGTCCTTATAGCTGGCCTTGCCCGTGCCGGTTATGGCACCGGCGCGCCAGTCGCCCTCATAGGTTCCACCGTCGGCATAGATGATCTTGCCCTTGCCATCGGGCTTGCCGTTCTGGAACGTGCCGACATAGACCGCCCCATTGGGATAGCTGGCGCGGCCTTGGCCTTCGATTCGTCCCGCGACCCAATCGCCGCTGTATTCATAGCCATTGGGCAGGCGGTAGGTGCCAGTGCCATCGGGAACGCCGTCCTTGAACGTACCCTCATAGAAAGAGCCATCGTCATACTGCTTGGCGGCGACCTCGCCCTCCGCATGGGCGGGCAAAGCAAGGGTCATTATCGCGGCTGCCAATGCCGCAAGGGGCCATCCGGCCCGTGCTGATCCGTCATGCCGCATCTGCCTGCCCCCCAAGGTTCCCGCGACGATAAGCCTAACTCTGTCTTTGTCGTCAGACAAGTTGCTGCCATGGGTACCGACCATGCAGGACGGGTTTCCCTTCGCCGCTCGCAGGGCTACAACCCAAGGGGACGCTGACCCGAAGGACCCCTGCATGGCCGACCGTTTTCGCCTGACGCTTGCCCAGTTGAACCCTACCGTGGGGGCGCTGGCCGCCAATGCCGCCAAGGCCCGCGCCGCATGGGAGGCAGGCCGCGACGCCGGGGCCGATATGGTGGCGCTGACCGAGATGTTCATCACCGGCTACCAGACGCAGGACCTGATCCTGAAACCGGCTTTCGTGCGCGATGCGATGGCGGCGGTGGAACAGTTGGCACAAGACTGTGCCGAGGGGCCTGCGCTGGGCATCGGTGCGCCCTATTTCGACGGCACGGCGCTTTTCAACGCCTATTACATCTTGCAAGGCGGCAGGATCACCGCGCGGGTTCTGAAACACCATCTGCCCAATGATGGCGTTTTTGACGAAAAGCGTCTTTTCACCCCGGCCGATGTCCACGGTCCCTATGTGGTGGGCGGCGTCCGCATCGGCACGCCGATTTGCGAGGACAGCTGGCACCCCGATGTGGCCGAAACCTTGGCCGAAACCGGGGCGGAGATTCTGCTGGTGCCCAATGGCTCGCCCTATCATCGCGGCAAGCCGAACCTGCGGCTGAACCTGATGGTCGCGCGGGTGGTCGAGACGGGCTTGCCGCTGGTTTACCTGAACATGACCGGCGGGCAGGATGATCAGGTGTTTGACGGCTGCTCGATGGTGTTGAACCCCGGCGGGCATCTGGCGGTGCAAATGCCGCAGTTCGACGATTGCATCGCGCATGTGGACTTCCTGCGGGGGCCGGACGGGTGGCGCGCGGAAAAGGGGATGCTGGCCGAGGTGCCTTCGGTGGCCGAGGCGGATTACCGCGCCATGACGATTGGTCTGCAGGACTATCTGTCGAAATCCGGGTTTTCGCGCGTGGTGTTGGGCCTGTCGGGCGGGATCGATTCCGCGCTGGTGGCGACGATTGCCGCCGATGCCTTGGGACCAGAGAATGTGCATTGCGTGATGCTGCCGTCACGCTTTACCTCGCAGGGGTCCTTGGACGATGCCGCCGACTGTGCGGGGCGGTTGGGGTGCCGCCTAGACACCGTGCCGATCACTGGCCCGCAAGAGGCGGTGGGGGAGGCTTTGGCGCCGCTCTTTGCCGGGACGCAGCCGGGGATTACGGAAGAGAACATCCAGTCGCGTTTGCGCGGGCTTTTGCTGATGGGATTGTCGAACAAATTCGGTGCGATGCTGCTGACGACCGGGAATAAATCCGAGGTCGCGGTGGGCTATTGCACGATCTATGGCGACATGAACGGCGGCTATAATCCGATCAAGGACCTGTGGAAAACGCGGGTCTTTGACACCTGCCGCTGGCGCAACGCCAACCACCGCCCGTGGATGAAAGCCCCGGCGGGAGAGGTGATCCCCCCGGCGATCATCGACAAGCCGCCAAGTGCGGAGTTGCGCGACAACCAGAAGGA
>JAIYDR010000085.1 GCA_027487395.1 Rhodobacter sp.
CCTAGCTCTACTTAAGCAAGGCATTCAGGCTCATCATCTCGTCGGTTACTTGGGGTCGTAAGATCAAGGTTCACGGTTGCAACACAAACCTATCCGAGATCACTGATGACCACCCGCAAAGCCGCCTGCGCCGCCAAAGAACCGTCCCATGCGTGATGCTTTCGAGCCAGGAATCGTGCTAGCTTGCCGTGATGTCCATGAAACCGGCGGCTTGCCTGCCTACCGGTCGGAAACTCGGAAATCTTGCCAGGGAATTCGCCTTTTGCCAGACCCAAGCCCTTGCCTGATCCTGATTGCCGAAGATGAAGCGCAGATTGCCAATATTCTTGATGCCTATCTGCGCCGGGCCGGTTTCCGGACGGCCCACACAGCGGATGGTGAAACAGCTTTGCAACTGGCGCGGACTCTTCGGCCCGATCTGATCTTGCTGGACCTCAACCTGCCACGGCGGGATGGGTTCGGTGTTCTGGCCAGCCTGCGGCAGGACGGCCACACGCCAGTCATCGTCATATCGGCCCTCGACCAGGATATTGACAAGCTGACAGCGCTGCGGATCGGGGCGGATGACTATGTGACCAAACCGTTCAACCCGAATGAAGTGGTCGCAAGGGTGGCAGCGGTGCTGCGCCGTAGTCTGGCCAATGTCGAGACGGGGCTTTTGCGGGTGGGCGGGCTGGTCCTGAACAGTCAGGCGCACGAGATTTCGACGGCTGAGGGCCCCCTTGCCCTGACGCCCAGCGAGTTTCGTCTGCTTGAACATCTGATGCGCCGTCCCGGTCGGGTCTTTGCGCGGAATGATCTGGTTGACGCCTGTCTGCCTGAGGCCGAGGCGCTGGATCGGACAGTGGACAGCCATATTGCCAATCTGCGGCGCAAGCTGGCCAAGGCCGGAGCGCAGGCCGAACTGACGACCGTTCGGGGCGTCGGTTACAGGCTGGACGCGACATGAGGCCCGGGCTGCGCAGTTGGCTTCTGGGGGTGGCCGCGCTGGCATCAGCGGCAGCGCTCGCGGCTTTGCTGGTTTACTTCACAGCCATTGACATGCTGGCCGAACGACAAATCCGGGCCGCGCTCGGAGATGACGTCTATGCGCGGATCATGGCGGGTGAGGATATCCCGGATGCTCAGGCAGAGATGTTCGAACTCTACGACTGGTATGCAAGCCCCCGGTTCATCGCCCTCGGGTTTTTGCTGAGTTTCGCCGTCGCGGCCTTGATCGGCTGGTTGTTTGCCTCTCCGCTTCTGCGTCATGTTATGGCCCTGCGCCAGACAGCGGCAACCGTGCGACGGGGCGACCTTACTGCCCGAGTCTCGGACTTTCGCATGACGGCCGCCGAGATTGACCGTTTTGCCGCTGACTTCAATTCTCTGATCGAGCGGGTGGAAAAGGCTGAACGCGAAAGCCGCGACAGTGCTGCGGCTTTGGCGCATGAACTGCGCACGCCACTTACCATAATCCGTGGGCGCCTGCAGGGCCTGCTGGATGGCGTCTTTGTGACAGATACTGAATCGATCCGCTTGGTGCTGCATCAGGTCGAGTTGCTGAATCGTCTGGTCGAGGATCTGCGCTTTCTGACCCTTTTCGAAGCGGGGCGCATGGTATTCCGGACGGAGTTGCTGGACCTGACGGCGCTGATCCATCAGGTCGTCGCGGACTATCCCGGGTTGACGGCAGAACTGGCTCCGATGCAGGCCAAGGGGGATGCGGCGCGCTTGCGGCAGGCCCTGGCCGCACTTCTGGACAACGCAGCGCGGCACGCAGGCGGGGCGGACCGGGTGGAACTGGCAAAAGCGGAAGGTCAAATCGTGCTGCGTGTCATGGATCGGGGGCCGGGCCTGCCCGAGGGCGCAGGCGACCGGCTGTTCGACCGGTTCTTTCGCGCGGAAAATGCCGCGCCGGATGGCTCAGGCCTTGGCCTGTCAGTGGTCCAGGCGATCGCCAAGGGGCATGGCGGCAGCATCCGGGCCTTGTCACGCGCCGGTGGCGGCACAAGCTTTGAGCTTGTTCTTCCGCAGGCGTAGGTTGGTGCGGTCCATCTCGACCAAATCTCCATGAAACGTCCACGATACCTGAGGTTTGTGGGCCTAGCTTGGGATCATGTTCCGACTCGCCCGCGCCACTGTCTGGTTTGACCGACGCCGCTACGCCCCGATTGCCGCCGTTGTGGTGATTGCAGGGTTGATGTTGCTGGCGCAGATCGCAATTGCAAACGGCATTTTCCGCGATTCCGCCTCATCCGTCGAAAGGTCCAGCGCGCAGCTCTGGGTCGGGCCTGAAGGGGCAGCCACGTTGAATGACAGCATGGGCCTTGCGCCGAACCGAGCCTCCGTCCTTTGGGTGATCCCCGAATTGGAGAAGCTGGAACCCTTTGCAACGGGCTTCGGTTTCCTCAGCTTACGTCCGCGCACGGGTGACGTCCCGATGTTCGACGATCCGGGCGGCGGATTACGACCAGTGACCATCATCTACCTTGATCCAGCTGCGGATGCGATGCTTTATTCCCGCCATATGTCGGCCGACCTGCGGGCCCGCCTGCGCGAGGCCGATACCATCGTGATCGGCGAAGAGGATGCCCGATCCCTTGGTGTCACGGTCGGCGACCGGGTCTGGCTGGAAAACCGTCCGCTGCGGCTGGTCGGGACGATGCCAGGTCTTTTGGGCCTTGGAGCCTCGACCGTACTGGTCGGCAAGAGTGGGCAGGCGGCCAGTCAACCGCCGGCCTTTTGGCTGGTCGGCCTGACGCCCGGCACATCCGAGGCGCGCTTGTCCGACATCGTGGACCGGATGGGCCCCGACCTGCGCCTGTCGATCCTTCGCCCCGAGGTGCTGTCGCAGGCCACTGTGACACAGTTCATCGTCGAATCGGGGGCAGGCCGCATCTTCATGTACAGCGCAGGCCTCGCGTTCGTGATTGCGGCGATGGTGGTCAGTCAAGTGATGCGGGCCGCGGTCCTGGGTGCGATCCGGGAATATGCCGCATTGCGCGCCTTTGGCGTCAGCTTTGCCCGACTGTGCTGGCTGGTTCTCTTGCAGGGCGGCCTGATCGCTGCGGCGTCGGTCGGTGTGATGGGTGGAATGAGTTTTGGGCTGCTCGCCCTGCTGGAGTGGGCAACGATCCCCTATGCGCTACCGCCCCTGCTGACGATCCTTGTCTTTTTCAGCATCACAGCCGTCCTTCTTTTGTCCATCGTGCTTGCCCTTCGGCACCTTCGGCAGGCCGATCCGGCCAGCCTGTTGCGGTAGGGTCGGGATGAACGATCAAGTCATCTTGACGGCCCGGTCGCTGGCCAAGGGATTCGGCACCGGCACGCGGCGGATCGAGGTTGTGGGCGCGCTGGACCTGTCGGTGGCCGCTGGATCGCTGACCTTGATCAAGGGGCCTTCGGGCTGCGGCAAGTCCACCTTGCTGGCAATGCTCGCGGGGCTGACGCGGCCCGACAGCGGGTGTGTGCTGGTCGATGGGACTGACCTTTGGGCCTTGCCCCGACGGCAGCGAGACCAGCTGCGACTGCGCGAGATGGGGTTCATCTTTCAGGGTTCGGTGCTGTTTCCGGCCCTTGCCGCGCGCGAGCAGGTTGCCTTTCTGCTGGCCGAAATGGGCCTCGCCCGTGTCGAAGGACTGGCACGGGCAGATAGAGCCCTTGCGGCGGTGGGTCTTGCCGACCGCGCCCATTTGCGTCCTGCCTCCCTGTCGGGCGGAGAGAAACAGCGGGTTGCCATCGCCATGGTTCTGGCCAAGCAGCCGAAGTTTGTCTTCGCCGACGAACCCACCAGTGCGCTGGATAGCGAAAACGCCGCGACGGTCGGCCGTCTTTTGCGGGGGCAAGCCGCCCTGCGCGGGGCTGCGGTGCTGTGCGTGACACATGACGACCGCCTTCTGGACTTTGCGGACCGCGTGCTGCTGCTGCGCGCGGGTCGTATCGACGCCGAACGGATCATCAAGGAACCGATGCCATGCGCCTTCTGACCCCGATCTTCTGTGCTCTTGTCCTGATCAATCCCTTTTCTGCCCAGGGGCAGGATGCAGAACCGATGCCAGCCGAGGCGCCCGCTGCATGGGCCGCCGCCCTGCGGGGAACGGTTGATGTCGAGGGCGGCCTGATGCGGCTTGCCGCTCAGCGCGAGGGGCTGATTGTCGAGGTGCTGGTTCAGGAAGGAGACCGGGTCGAGGCGGGACAATTGCTCGGTCGCATCGATGACGAAGTGGCGCGTCTGCAACTGGCCGCGGCCGAACTGGAACTGACCCAAGCACAAACGGGCGGCCGCATGGCCGAGATGAAGCTGGATCACGGAGAAGCCGAACTGGCCCGTCTGACCGAAATGGCCGCCGCTCATGCCATCCCCCGCAAAGAGATTGACCAAGCATCACAGACCGTCGCTGTGGCAAAGGCCGAACGCGAGCAGTCCCGCATCGCCGAGGCGTTGGCCCAGAACCGTCTGGCCGTCGCGCAGCTTGAGGTTGCAGCCCGCGAAATCCGCGCGCCCCTCGCCGGGGTGATCCTTCGCAGTTCGGCGAGGGTTGGCGACGCAACTTCGACCAGCACAGTGACCGAGATGTTCCTGCTGGCACCAGACGGCAAGAGGGTGCTGCGCGGGATGCTGGATGAACAGTTCGTGGGACAAGTGGTGCCCGGACAGTCCGCCGTCCTAATCAGCGAACGGATGGCCGGTGTGGAACTGAAGGGCCGGGTTCTGCGCATCGCGCCGATCTTCGGTACACCCGGACAGACCCGAGAAAACCAGAGTCAGACCGAAACCACTGGGGTGGCAATCGTGCTCAGCATAGAGGGCGAGAAGGCGTCGGACCTCATCCTCGGCGAACGTCTGGTCGCTCGGATCGGGGGGTGATCATGGCATATCCCCGTGATTTGCTGGCAGTTGTCTTGATATTGTCCGGCTGCGCCTCATTCCCCGAGATGGACGGTGCGCCGGTTGCAGCCCTGCGCGCCGCCGATTTGAGCGGGCCGCTGGCGCAAATGCAGCCGATCAACCTGCCCGATTTCAACGATGCAGGCCTGCGCCAAATGATCGATGAAGCGAATGTGGCCGGGCTTGACCTTGCAGCGGCGCGGGGGCGGGCGATGCTGGCGGATCTCGTACTGGCACAGGCGCGGGCCACAGGGGCGCCCCGGCCTTCAGGCAATCTGTCGCTTTCCGGCACCTCGGCCACCGCCACATTTTCGGTCAATTTTGAACCCGATCTTTCGGGCCGGATCGAATCGGCCATCCGCACCGCCGAAATCGAACATCAGGTTGCGGGAATCGAACTGCTGATCGCTCGGCGGGCGTTGGTCCGCGAAGTGGTTCTGGGCTGGATCGCGTTGGGTGAAGCGCGTATTGCCGCCGACCGGGCTGAGGATCGTCGCGTGCTGGTGCGTCAATTGATCCCGATCGCCGAGGCCCGGCTTTCGGGTGGTGAAGTGACGGCGCGCGATCTGGCCGAGGCGCAGCGCAGCCTGTCACTGGCCGAGCAGGCCGCTGCCCAAGCGCCTGGTCAGGTCGCCCTTGCAGAAGCGCGGCTGCGTGCGCTGGGGGTGAAGACAATTCCGGATCGAGTCGCTTTTGACGCTGCGCGGCTGCCAGCCGTGCCGCCGTCGCTTGATCTTGCCCGCGTGGGATTGCTGCCCGAGGTCTGCATGGCCTTCCTGCAGTTCCGCGGCGCCGATTCCGCGCGTGCCGATGCGCTTTTGGCCAGTCGCCCGCGTCTGGTGCTGACCAGTTCGTTGACCCAGATGGCAACCAGTCTCCAAGGGCTGATTACGGGCAGCCTTGCGCCAATCGCGACCACACTGCTGATGGAGACCGCGCTGCTCGACAATGGTCAGTCGCGCAGTCGGCTGGATCAGGCCCGGCTGGCGGTTGCGCAGGCCGAGGTCGCCTGGCTGCAGGCCCGGGGGCGGGCGGAGATCAATATGCTACAGTCCGCGATCGAGCTTTCCGGGGCGCGGGCGGCGCTTGCCCCGGCGCGTGACGGTTTGGCCATGGCCGAGGCCGAGCTCGCGCGCGTGCTGACGCGCGAAAGGGCGGGCGAGGCAGACAGGTTTGATGTCATTCAGGCCGAGTTGGCCCTGATAGATGCCAGGGCCACCATTGATGACGCACGCGCCCGCGCCTATCGGGCGGCCCTTGGCTGGCAGGAGGCGACGGGGAGTGACAGCGCTGCTTGCCCGGCGGGGGGATAGAATGCCATCGGCCCGGGGCTTGCGCCTCGGGCCGTGGTGTGGGGAGGAACGGTGGGAGGGGGCGCTTACTGCTCGAATGCGCCCATCTGGAAGAGGCCGCCGAGCCAGTCTTCGAGGTGCCAGGTGGTTTGGACCATACCGTCCTCGTTGAACTCGTGGATATCGATGGTCATGATGGTGAAGGGACGGTCCTTGGCCGGAAAGCCTGCGAAGGGGCCGACCTGGGTGGCGGTGTAGGTCGAGCGGACGGCGACCTTGTTGCCTTCCTGCACGATGTCCTCGATCTTGAGATTGCCGTCCGCGAAGGTGGCGGCGAAGCCCGGGATCATTTTCTTGAAGCCCTCGCGGCCAGGGCCCTGGCCCGGATTGACCGGCACATTCACCCAGTCCTCGGCGATGATCTGGTCCAGCAGGTTCGGGTCATTCTGGTTGAAGGTTTCGTAGAAGATGCGGATCCGCTCTTTGTAGTCGTCCTGGGCCATGGCGGTCCCGGCAAAAAGCGACAGGGTGGCGGCGGCGGTGGCGAGGGCCAGTGTGGCGCGGCGGGTGATGGACATCATGGTCTCCTTCCGTGGGTTGAGTTTACCGGATCGGTGCCGCGCGTTCCTTGCGCAGCCCGGCGGGCGGTTCGTGTTTCGGGTTCGGATCGGGGCCGCTTTGGCTTTGGCTGTCTTGCAGCCCGATGAGAGGACGCTAAGCCTTCATTCTCAGGAGATCATCTGGTCCGCAGTGAATTCAGAATTTCATGTGGAGAGATGACGGTTCTCATGGGCATCCATCACAACGCCCCCAGCGGGCCACCAAAGCCTTCGGGGCCAGCAAGGTAATCCAGGAAGCTGCGGGTCTTGGCGGGCAGATAGCTGCGGTCGGGGTAGATGGCTGACAGGGCCACGGTGGGCGCGGGGAAGTCGGGAAGCAGCCGCTCCAACTGCCCCTCAGCCAAGTAGCTGCGGCAAACCGGGTGGGGCATGATCGCTATTCCCATCCCTTCCAGCGCGGCCTGAAACAGCAGTGTCTCATTGGCGCTTTGCATGACGGGGGTCATCCTGACCTCTGGTGCGTTCGGGCCAAGTCCCAGACGCACACGGCCCCCGGTGGTGACAGGACTATAGGCAAGGAATGGCAGGCCATTCAGGTCTGTGACCTCACTCGGGCGGCCGATCCGATCCAACAGGGCGGGAGAGGCCACGATGAAGAAGGTCACGTCCACCAGCCGCCGCGCGATCAGCCCCTCGTCCAGCGCCGGGCTGACGCGCAGGGCAAGGTCATAGCCGTCTTCGACCAGATTGACCGCGCGCCCGCTGAGGTCGAGGTCGAAGGCGACCTCGGGATAGCGCGTGCGATAGGCGGCAAGCACCCGGACAAAGCCGGGTTCCGCCAACCAGACGGGCAGGCTGATCTTCAGCGTTCCGCGCGGGTCGATCGTCGATTGCGCCAGCCGTGCGCCCGCCTCGTCCAGCCCTTCCAGCAAGGGGCGCACGGCGGCAAGGTAGATCGCGCCCGCCTCGGTCAGGCTGACGTTGCGGCTGGTGCGGTTCAGAAGCCGCGCGCCGACCTCGGCCTCGATGTGCTGGACATGTTTGCTGGTCATGGCGGCCGAGATGTCCATGCGGTCGGCCACAGCGGCGAAGCTTTTCGCTTCGGCCACGGCGGCAAAGACCCGCAGGCTGAGAAGGCTGTCCATGGTTTCCTCCTGATAAATCGAATGATGGGGCAGGCAAGGGACGCTCTTCCGGCAGGCAATCCAGAGATGCCGGAGTTTCCGCTCAATGCGCAATACTGGGGATTTTCCGAAAGATCATCAACTGAGAGGAAAGTCAGCCTTCACCGGCGCACCAATGATCAAGGGCGGGGGATCGGGTATTTCTCGGGGCGTATCACAAAAGGGGCACCAGCCCCGGAACCCGAAGGGACAGACCATGACCATGACTTCAACCGCCAACGCAACCCCCAGCCGTGGCTGGCACATCGGCCTTTGGGCCGCCCAGATCGCGCTTGCCGGGCTTTACGCGATGGGCGCGTGGTTCCACTTCCTGCCCGCCGAAGAGGCCGCCAAGATGGGCGCGGTCTGGATGTCGGAGGTGCCGATCGCGCTGCCGCGCTTCATCGGCGTGATGGAAGTTCTGGGCGTACTTGGCCTGATCCTGCCCGCCGCCACCCGCATCATGCCGCATCTGACCGTCTGGGCCGCCGCAGGCCTGCTGGCAATCCAGGCGCTGGCCATTCCGTTCCACGCCTTCCGGGGTGAGTTCGAGCCGCTGCCCTTCAACCTGATCTATGTCGTGCTGGCCGTCTTCGTCCTCTGGGGCCGCGCCCGCAAGGCCCCCATCACGCCCCGCGCGTAATCCCGTAAGTGACAGGAGACCGACATGGACACGCCAGCCCTCGCCCTTGCCCGGCAACGCGCCGCCGCCAACCTTCCCGAGCGGTTGACTTGGGGCCCGCTGACCCTGTCGGTCACCGACCTTAACCGCGCTGCGGCGTTCTGGACCGACGTCATCGGTTTTGTACGCCGCCCCGAACGGGGTCCGGGCCTTGCGCTCGGCACCCCTGACCGGACGCTGGTGGTGCTTGCTCCCGGTGCCACCAGCCCGGTCACGAAGGGATACGCGGGCATGTATCATGTGGCCTTCGGGATGCCCTCCCAGGCCGAATTCTCGCGCCGGATGCAGCGGTTCGTGGATCTGGGTGTTCCCTTTTCACCCGTCGATCACCTGATGTCGAAGGCGATCTATCTTGACGATCCTGACGGCCACGGCATCGAGATCGCCTATGAGACGCCGGAACGCTTTGGCCGGTTTAGCGATGCGGGCGGCCGGTTCACCATGTTCGACGCGGTGGGTCGGCCCCATAGCGGCCGCGAGAGGCTGGATGTGGTGGCGGAGCTTGCATCGGCCGACAACACCGATCCGGCCCGCCCCCTGCACCGCGACGCCACGGTTGCGCATCTGCATCTGCATGTGCCTGCGCTCGACCCTTCACTTGGCTGGTTCGAGTCCTTGGGCTTTGCCCGCAACCTGAACCTGCCCGACTTCGGCATGGCCGATATGGGCGCGGGTGCCCCGTATACCCACCGGCTGGCGATGAACCTTTGGGCCGGGCCGGGGGCGCGGCCTGCGCCTGCCAATTCCGCCCGGCTTCTGTCCTATCGGCTGGACGCGGCTGATGCCGAGATTTTTGTCGCCGCAAAGGCGCGGCTGACGGAAATCCCGGGTTCGGACGTTCTGACAGGGACGGACCCCGCAGGCGTCATTGTGACTTTGGCCCTGCGTGCCGCAGAACAGCAAAAGGAAGATGCAGCATGACCCTGCAAAGCAATATCGAAACCACCCCGGCCCCTTCGTTGCTCAAGACCCTGCTTTACCCTTACGGCCTCTGGGCATTGTTCGCGCTGCCCGGCGTGGCGATGACCGTGGCGATCTTCACCTCGGAGACCCCAGCGACGATGATCCACGAGATGATACACCCGTCGGGTGAGTTCTCGGCCCGGTTCCTGATCGTCGCGATGATGGCGACGCCCCTCACAATGCTGCTGCGCGGCTGGCGCGGGCCGCAGTGGATGAAGCGGAACCGCCGCTATCTGGGTGTCGCGGCCTTCGGCTATGCGCTTCTGCACACCATCCTTTACCTGATCGACAAGGCCGCGCTCGACCCCGTGCTGACGGACCTGCCCAAGTTCTACATCTGGACGGGCTGGGTCGCCTTCCTGATTTTCGTGCCCTTGGCCGTCACCTCGCATGACTGGTTCGTCCGCAAGATGGGCACCTGGTGGAAGTGGTTGCAGCGCTGGACCTATGCCGCCGCCGTCCTGACGCTGGCCCATTGGGCCGCGCTGAACGACTGGGGCGGGGTTGCGCCGGCGCTCGTCCACTTCGGCCCGCTGATCGCGCTGGAGGCCTACCGCATCTGGTACTGGTACCTGCGCCCCCGTCCCACCGCCGCCTGACTTGACCCCAATCCCGGAGACCCCGTCATGACCGACACCCCCGCCACCTACCGCCCCGTCCAGATCTGGCTGCACTGGATCGTCGTGATCGGGGTTATCCTGCAGATCGGCTTCAACAGTGCCATCGTCGCCGTCGTCGATGCGCGCGAGGCTGGCCAGGCCGCCGCTGATGCCGACATGACCTGGGCCTGGTTCCATGTCAGCATCGGCTTCGTGATCCTGCTGGCCGTCATCGCCCGGCTTGTCCTGCGTTTCCGCCATGGTGTGCCCGGCCATGCCCCCGGCACCTCGGCCGCTCAGGCACGCATCGCGACAGTCATGCACAACGCGCTTTATGGGCTGCTGATCGCCATGGTCATCACCGGCATGCTGACCTGGAACGAGATCGCGCCCCTCGGCGGCCTGCACTTCGCGCTTTCGACCGCGCTGTTCTTTGCGGCCATTGCGCACGGCCTTGCCGCCATCTTCAACCAATTTGTCCGTAAGGACGGCACGCTGGCGCGGATGATCCCCGCGCTGCGGAAGTGAGGGCGTGATGACCAGCACCCTGTCCCGCCCCTGGACCATCGCCCTCTGGGTCGCGCGCGTGCTGGTCGCCATCCCCTTCTTCATCGCAGCCTGGCTGGAAGGCATGTCATCGCCCGAAACGCTCGCCGAAATGGATCTCGTCTGGATCCCCGACGCGCCACTCTGGCTGGTGCGGGGGGTGGCAGCGATCGAGGGGCTGGCCGCACTTGGCCTGATCCTGCCGGGCCTCCTGCGCCTGCCGCTGTCGGTTGTCACCGCCTCGGCGCTGGTATTGCTGGTCATCCAGATCGTTGCCCTTGGGCTTGACCTTGCCGCAGGCAACCTCGGCGATCTGCCGGTCAAGGCCGTTGTATTCGCACTTACCATCTTCATCCTCTGGGCACGCCTTCGCCCCGCTGGCACGATAGGTCTGCAGACATGACCCTTGGCCATCACACTCTCCCCGCCCGTTCAGGCCGGACACACAGTCTCGTCGTCCTGCTGCACGGCTTCGGGTCCAACGGCGCGGCCATGCTGGGTCTGGCCAAGGCGCTGTCCGCAGCGCTCCCCGACACAGCGTTTGTCGCCCCCGATGCGCCTGACGCCGCACCGGGCCGCCCCGGCGGGCGCATGTGGTTCACCATCCCCGAACTCGGCGGCTCCAGCGCCACTGAGGCAGACCTGCGCCTGCAGGCCTCGGCCCGGCAACTGGATGCCTTCCTCGATGACCAACTGGCCGCACACAGCCTGCCCGCTTCCGCGCTGGCCCTCCTTGGCTTCTCGCAAGGTGCCGGGATGGCCTACGAGGTCGCCCCCCGCCGCCGCGATCAACTGGCCGGCGTCGTCGCCATCGCGGGCCGGATGAAGCGCAAGGACACTCTCGCCGTCGAGGTTCGCTCGAAGCCGCCCTTCCTGATCATGTCCGGAGAGGACGACCGCCTGCTGACCGCTGACGAGATCGCCCAAACGGCCACCGTCCTGTCGGATGCCGGTATTCCCGCCACACGCATCCTCATGTCCGGCACCGGGCATGGCATCTCGGACGAAGGGATCACGGCGGCCTACACGTTCCTGAGAAGCTGCCTCCCTGGTACCGAAGCATCGGCTCACGTCTCCTGAGATAAACGGAAGCAGACTGCGATACGGATGTCTGGCAGAGAGCGTAGAAAGTGACCTTCGGAGTTTACGTCTTGCGAACGTCACTGCACCGCCGCCTCCGGAAGGTGTCCGTCAACTCAGATGAGCTGTCTTCCACCGGCTTGAGATGCCAAAGGGGACCGGATCGTTTGAGCAAAAGCCCGGACCAACCCTCGATGCGTCCCGTATTGGGTCAACGCCGGTCCGGTTGTCGGTGCACTCTCAGACCAGTCAAGAAAACCTGACGTTATCTCTGTCCGCCCGCGAGCGCCTTTGCATGTGTGGGCGTGCCGGACAGCATGGGTTTCCCGTTCAGGATATGGCGATGCACGAGTTGGCGGCAGGCGGCCCCCTTCGGCAGAGGGCGGGCGGCGATGGATGTCTTGCTGGAGCGTGTCGCGATGTCGGGGAACAGCTGGCAAAGCTCATCCCGGCATTCCTTCGGGATAGCGGCCATCGCTTCGGGGCCAGTGAACAGGGTTTCCGACTCTGTTCCCTCGGCAAAGATCACCTCATGTCGGTCGCACATCAAGTGCCAGTACTCGACACCCTGCCCGTCTTGAACTCTCTCCACACCTTGCCATTCCAAAAGCTGCTTGGCCGCGACGAGAACC
>JAIYDR010000264.1 GCA_027487395.1 Rhodobacter sp.
CGGTGATGATCACTGGCGACAACCCCCTCACCGCTGCCGCAATCGCCGCCGAGGCTGGGGTCGATGACTTTCTGGCCGAAGCCACGCCCGAAATGAAGCTGGACCTGATCCGCCGCGAACAAGCAGGCGGTCGGCTGGTCGCCATGTGCGGCGATGGATCGAACGACGCGCCCGCGTTGGCGCAGGCCGATGTGGGCGTGGCGATGAACGCGGGGACCCCAGCGGCCAAAGAGGCCGCGAACCTGATTGATCTGGACAGCGACCCGACCAAGTTGATCGAGGTGGTGCTGGTGGGCAAGCAACTGCTGATCTCGCGCGGGGCGCTGACCACCTTCTCCATCGCCAATGATGTCGCGAAATACTTCGCCATCTTGCCCGCCATCTTTGTTGCTGCCTATCCGGGGCTTGGCGCATTGAACATCATGGGGCTGGCCTCACCCACATCCGCCATCCTGTCAGCCGTGATCTTCAACGCGCTAATCCTTGTGGCACTGGTGCCACTGGCGCTGCGCGGCGTGCAATATCGCCCGGCCTCGGCGGCGGCGCTCTTGCGGCGGAACCTGCTGATCTACGGGCTGGGCGGGTTGATCGTGCCCTTCGTCGGGATCAAGGCCATCGACATCGGGCTTGTCGCCCTGAACCTCGCCTGACGGAGAAAGCCATGCTCAGCCACCTTCGCCCAGCTATCGCGCTGACCGTTTTCTTTACTGTGCTAACGGGCCTTGCCTATCCCCTGATCTTGACTGGCGCAGCACAAACCCTGTTCCCCTCTGCCGCCAATGGCAGCCTGATAGACCGGGGCGATAGCATCGTCGGCTCTGAACTGATCGCACAGTCTTTCGCAGGAAATGAATGGCTTCACCCACGCCCCTCGGCCAGCGGCTGGAATGCTGCCGCAACCGGGGCTTCGAACCTTGGGCCGACGTCGGCGGCGCTGATCGCGACCGTGGCCGAACGCCGTGCAGCATGGGAAGCGGCACAGGGAACCACCGCGCCGATTGATGCTGTCACCGCCTCGGGCTCGGGGTTGGACCCGGATGTCAGCCCGGAAAACGCGCTGGCACAGGCCAACCGCATTGCTGCGGCGCGCGGTGTGGATGCTGCTGCGGTGCGTGCGCGGATCGAAGCTGCCATCGAAGGCCCTTTCCTCGGCCTATATGGTGAGCCGCGCGTGAACGTCCTTCTGACCAACATTGCGCTTGACGAGGCCTTCCCGATGCCGCCGTCTGGAGGCGAAGGACAAGCCACCGAATGACGCCCGATGCCGAAATTCGTCCCTCTCCTGAAGCACTTCTCACGCAGGCCGCGCGTGAGGGGCGGGGTCGGCTGAAGGTCTTTCTGGGCGCCGCGCCGGGTGTCGGCAAGACCTGGGCGATGCTCGACGACGCCCACCGCGAGGTTGCCAAGGGCCGGGACGTGGTGGCAGCGCTGATCGAGACGCATGGCCGAGCCGAAACGCAGGCCAAGCTGGCCGGACTGCCGCAGTTGGCCCGCAAGCCGGTCATCCACAACGGCCGGGTGCTGACCGAATTTGACTTGGACGGTCTGCTGGCCCGCAAGCCAGACCTCGCCCTGATCGACGAACTGGCCCACACGAATGCCGATGGCAGCCGCCATGAGAAGCGCTGGCAGGATGTCGAGGAGGTGCTGGCGGCTGGCATCGACGTCTACACCACACTGAACATCCAGCACATCGAGACGCTGAACGAGACTGTCGCCCGTATCACTGGCGTCCGCGTGCGGGAAACCGTGCCCGATGGCGCGTTAGAGATGGCCGACGAGATCGAACTGATCGACTTGCCACCCGATGAACTGGTGGATCGACTGAAGCAGGGCAAGGTCTATCCCGCCGACCAGGCGGCCCGCGCGCTGGGATCCTTCTTCGTCAAGGGCAACCTGACCGCGCTGCGCGAATTGGCGATGCGTGCGGCCGCCGACCGGGTCGATGCGCAACTGCGTGAACACATGGCCGCCAACGCCATCGCTGGACCCTGGCCCACACAGGACCGCATTCTCGTTTGCATCAACGAAAGCCCTGCCGCACGGGAGGCCATCCGGGTCGCCAAGCGCAGCGCCGACCGGGCGCGTGCCGAATGGATCGCGGTGAACGTCGCACAGGCGCGGATGGAGGCGCTGCCAGAGGCCGACAAGGACCGGCTGGCGGGCAGTCTGCGGTTGGCCGAACGGCTGGGCGCGGAATTGGCCACGCTGGAAGCCGAACATGACGTGGCCGAGGCGATCCTGACCTATGCGCGGGATCGCAACGTGCGGCGCATCGTGATCGGTCGCCCGCGCCCGCGCCCGTTCTGGGCTAGGGCAACATCCGAGGATGTCGCGAAGGATGTCCTGCGCCGATCGGGAGCATTCGAGGTCACCATCGCCTCTGAACCGGACGAGAAGCCAAAGGCCAGTCGGTTCCGCCTGCCGCGTCTTGGGTCGGAACCGAAAGCATGGGGTGAGGCGGTGCTTGCGGTCGCCATCGCCTCGGCTTGTGCGTGGGGGGCTGATCTGATGTTCCCCGTCGCAAGCCTAAGCGTGATTTACATGACGGCTGTTGTGGTCGTGGCGAGTCGTCGCGGCCTTGGCCCGGCAATGGCCGCCGCCGTGCTGGGGTTCATGGCCTACAACTTTCTTTTCACCGAACCGCGCTTCAGCTTTCAAGTCTCGCGTCAGGGCGAGTTCCTGACGCTCGGGCTTTTCCTTGCGGCCTCTCTGGTGACCGGCAACCTCGCCGCGCGCCTGCGCGCCAGGGTCGAGGCACAGGCCGCCATCGCCGACCGCACGAACAAGCTTTTTGACTTCAGTCGCAGAGTGGCCGCCGCCGCCACGGCGGATGACGTCGTCTGGGCATCAATCAGCCACGTTGCGACGACCCTTCGCTGCGACGCCCTGCTCTTGATGCCGCAAGGTGGCGACTTGCGGGTGGTAGGTGGTTTTCCACCGGAAGACCGGCTTGATGTGCGCGACAAATCTGCCGCGCAATTCGCATGGGACAAAGGCGAAGCGGCAGGTCGAGGATCGGACACCTTGCCGATGGCGCGCTGGTTCTTCTTGCCCTTGATCGCAGGCGACAGACGGCTTGGCGTTCTGGGCATCGCCTATTCGGATGACCGCCAACTCGCCCGGACCGACCGCCGCCTTCTGGATGCACTCATCGACCAGATCGCGCTGGCGCTGGAACGGTTGCGGCTGACCGAAGACCTCGCCGCGACCCAGCTTGCCACCGAGACCGATCGACTGCGCACGGCCCTGCTGAACAGCGTCAGCCACGACCTGCGCACCCCGCTGGTGACGATCATCGGTGCCGCTGGCCATCTGGCGGAAGCCGACCTGCCCGCCGATGCGCGACGCGATCTGGCCGAGAACATCCGCGAAGAGGGCGAGCGGCTGGACCGCTACGTCCAAAACCTTCTGGATATGACCCGGCTTGGCCATGGTGCCCTCAAGCCCCGCCTCGCGCCGCAGGATGTGGCCGAGATCGTGGGCCTTGTCCGGTTACGGACGCGCAGTGTCCTGCGCGGGCATGATCTGAAGGTCGACCTTGCGCCAAACCTGCCGCTGATCGTCGCTGACGGGGTGCTTTTGGAACAGGTATTGGTCAACATCCTCGACAATGCCGCCAAGTATGCACCCGAGGGTACAGAGATTGCCGTAAACGCAAGGCTGCAGGGCATCCGAGTCGAACTGTCGGTCACAGACCGTGGCCCAGGCATCCCCCCCGAAGATCAGGCTCGCGTGTTCGATATGTTCTATCGCGTGGCCGGGGGTGACCGTCAGAGAGCGGGCACCGGCCTTGGCCTTGCGATTTGCAAGGGCCTGATCGAAGCGATGGGCGGCACGATCCGGGCCGAGACCGGCTGGCCGGATGGCAACGGCACGCGTATCGTGATGGCCCTTCCGCTTCAAAACCCCGAGGTCGCTGCGTGAATGCCCCTGCCCGAATCCTTGTCGTTGATGACGAAGCGCCGATCCGCCGTTTTCTGCGGGTGGCGCTTGAGGCCGAAGGTTATGTCGTGATCGAAGCTGGCACTGCGCGCGAGGGACTGGCTATGGCCGCGCGCGAGACCCCTGCGCTGGTGGTGCTCGATCTGGGCTTGCCGGATGCAGACGGCCTCACGGTGCTGCGTGATCTGCGGGGCTGGAGCCCGGTTCCTGTCCTCATCCTGTCCGTCCGCGCCGATGAGGGCGACAAGGTCGAAGCGCTGGACGCAGGCGCACAGGATTACGTGGTCAAGCCCTTTGGCATGAAGGAATTCCTTGCACGGGTTCGCGGCCTGCTCAGGGACCGCAGCACCGAGGCAGTGTCGTCTCTCCTGACCATCGGCCAACTGCGGATTGATGCGGCCGATCATTCAGCATCACTGGACGGCACTGCCTTGCACCTCACCCGGCGTGAATTCGATCTTCTTTGGATGTTGGCCAGCCACCACGGGCGTCTGGTCACCCAAGAGATGATCCTGCGCGTGATTTGGGGCCCCGCACATGCCGAGGACAGCCAGTACCTGCGGGTCTACATCCGTCAGTTGCGACAGAAACTTGGCGATGATGCCGCGAACCCGCGGTACATCGCGACCGAGCCAGGGATCGGGTATCGGTTTCTCGATCCGGTCAGAGGCTGATCGATGCAGCGCCACACAGGCGCAATCAAGTCGCGGCGAAGTGAGTCGTCACTGACCTCGCCATGATGAGTGAAGGGTCGTCTGGCCTGACCTGAACTGTAAAGCGCCCCAGTGATCCAAATAATCAGTGATCCACATAACCTTCGCCCAATCGCGCTGCGCTGCGACAGGTCGCTTTGCAAAGCGCTTTTCTTTGCATTGCGCCTGCAAGCGGAGGGCACGAACAAGGTCGTAGCGACACGCCAAGACGAACCCCAGCGGCGGTCGCTGATCAACCTGGACCAGCACCGGTTTTGTGCAGGTCTTTTGAGAGCTATACGCGTCATCAAGGGTCGGACCGTGCGTCGGACGGATATGGCAGCGATGCATCAACGCATTTCAGCGGGATGCAGTTCGCATTGCGCTCACCAGTGGCCTGACACGGCGTCCTAGCTCTACTTAAGCAAGGCATTCAGGCTCATCATCTCTTCGGTTACTTGGGGTCGTCAGATCAAGGTTCACGGTTGCAACACAAACCTATCCGAGATCACTGATGACCACCCGC
>JAIYDR010000319.1 GCA_027487395.1 Rhodobacter sp.
AAGGTGGCGTCTTTCATCTCTCCGGCGCTGATCGGCATCGTGACGGCGGCGTCTGGATCGCAGCGCATCGGGATTTCGCCGCTGATCGTGATGTTCGGGGTGGGGCTTTTGCTGCTACTCTTCGTCAAGGCAAAGGGCGAACAGGTATGATGCAGGTTTTTCGGGTGTTGGTTGGGATGTTGGCGCTGGGCTTGACCCCGGCGCTGGCAGAGGTGCGGGCAAACCAGTTGTTCGGCGCGGTGGACGCCCCCTCTAATCAGGCCAGTCAACCGATTGGCAGCTACGCCAAGGGCTGTGCGGCGGGCATGATGCAACTGCCGGAAACGGGGCCGACGTGGCAGGCCATGCGCCTGTCGCGCAACCGCAACTGGGGCCAGCCAGAACTGGTACAATACCTGATTGATCTGTCGCAACAGGCCCGCGCCATTGGGTGGGCCGGGCTTTACATCGGTGACATGAGCCAGCCGCGCGGGGGGCCGATGACATCCGGCCACGCCAGCCACCAGATCGGGCTGGACGCTGATATCTGGCAGTTGCCACCGCAGCGTCTGGACCTGAGTGTCGCTGAGCGGGAGAGTATTTCGTCAATCCCCGTCCGTTCGGCGGATCAGCGCAGCATCACTGGCAACTGGACTGCGTCGCATCGCGCAGTGATGCGGGCGGCGGCGCTCGACCCTCGGGTGGATCGCATTTTCGTGGCAGCAGCGGTCAAGATTGAAATGTGCCGCACTGCGACTGCTGCCGATACGCCTTGGCTGCAGAAAATCCGTCCGGTGCCGGGGCATGACACTCACTTCCATGTGCGCCTGAAATGTCCGGCGGGCGCCATGAGCTGCGTGACACAATCCCCCACCGTCAGTGAATTGTCCAAGGGTGGCAATGGCTGCGATGACACTCTGATGTGGTGGGTGACGGATTATCTGAACCCGCCAAAGGATACCAAACCCGAAGAGAAACCGGCGGAACGGGAGCCGACGGCCCGCGAACTGACCTTGGCCGACTTGCCCGCACAATGCGCCGCCGTACTTTCCTCGGACTAAGCGGGGCGACCGTTGCGGCATTGGCCTTGCAAAGCAGCGCGGGGCAGACGCCGCCACCAGGGTTGATCGGCAGTTACACTTGGCGCAGCGGTCCCAAAGGGCTGGGCGGGCTGTCGGGGTTGCGCCTCACGGCGGATGGTGGCGGCTTTACCGCGATCACCGACCGGGGCGGCTGGCTGAGCGGGCGGTTCGCGCGGGATGATGCCGGGCAAATCACCGGCGTCTCCTCTGGTCCGATCACGCTGCTCAGGGCGCTGGGCGCGTCCCCCTTGCGCAAGGGGCGGACCGATTCCGAAGGCTTGGCCATGGCCCCGGACGGGTCGGTTTACATCTCATTCGAACGTGAGGCGCGGGTGCTGCGCTATGCCCGTCTGGATGGACCGGCGGAGAACCTGCCGACACCAGACAGCTTTGCCACGCTTTCGGCCAACAAAGCGTTGGAGTCGGTGGCTGTGGCTGCCAATGGAATGCTTTACACCCTACCCGAGTTGCCACAGGGCAGTCAGTTTCCGGTCTGGCGCTTTTGGCGCGGCATTTGGGATCAGCCCTTCAGTCTGCCGACGCGGGGCAGTTTCTTGGCAGTGGATGCCGATTTCGGCCCGGATGGCCGGTTCTATCTTTTGGAGCGGGATTTCCATGGCCTTGGCGGCTTTGCCAGCCGGGTGCGGTCGTTCAACCTGACCAGCGCAGGCCCTAAGGATGAGCGGGTTGAGATGCAAAGTGAGCATGGCCGCCACGACAACCTTGAGGGGCTGTCGGTCTGGCGCGACGCGCAGGGGCTGCGGCTGACCATGGTGTCGGATGACAATTTCATGTTCCTTCAACGCACAGAATTTGTCGAATACCGCGTAGGCAAGGCGCTGGTCTAACATTGACAGCTCTGACGCAGGGGCGTATCGGCCCAATGTTCCGCATGAGGCGGGACCAAGTTTCCGCGACCTTGTCAAAACGGACGTCTCAGATGACCCGCATTTCCCTTTATGGCGTGCTCGCCATGACGCTCGTCGTTCTGGCGTCGAATGTCCTTGTGCAATATCCGGTCGGCCAATGGCTGACTTGGGGGGCGTTCACCTATCCTTTGGCCTTCCTTGTGTCCGATATCGTCAACCGTCTGGAGGGCGCCAAGGCCGCGCGGCGGGTGGTTTATGCCGGCTTTGTCGCGGGTTTGGGCTGTTCAGTGGTCGGATCACAGATCATGACTGAGTTTGGCCCCTTGGTGACCCTGCGCGTTGCCGTAGGTTCGGCCACGGCATTCCTTCTGGGACAACTTTTGGACATCACCGTCTTTAACCGTCTGCGCCGCAATGTGGCGTGGTGGAAAGCGCCGTTTGTGTCCACTTTGTTCGGGTCTACACTCGACACGGCACTTTTCTTTTCCATCGCGTTTTCGACTGCGCTGATCTGGATTGAACCCGGCAATGACGTGTCTTGGGCCGCTGGTCCGGTGGCGCTTTTGGGCTTTGGACCGGAAGTCCCGTTCTGGGTTTCGTTGGCCTTTGCCGACTGGATGGTCAAGGTTGCCGTCGATGTCATCGCCCTGTTGCCGTTCCGGCTGGCAGTCTATCGATTTGTCGCAAGGGTAGCGTAAAAACTTTTGACAAACACAAAATCTGTGTCACCCTCCCCCTATCGAAACCATTTTGAAAGGAGGTGATCCAGTGTCTAGAGCTACATTGGAGAGAGGTGTCGGGACAGTCATGAGGAGTGTTTTCTAAGGGCAGCCCCTTGGACGACGACTGAATGATTGGGCTTGAAACCTAACTGGCCCATCTCCTTGGATCTCGGAAAGGGTCGCCACTCTGGGGCGACCCTTTCTCTGTTTTGGGCGGGCGCTTTTGCCCTGTGTGGAGTGGATCATGCTGCGGGTCACCGACACGCTTTTCATCGCGGATTGGGAGATCACCGAGACGTTTAACCGCGCTTCCGGCCCCGGCGGGCAGAACGTCAACAAGGTCTCCACCGCCGTTGATCTGCGGTTTGAGGCGGAACGGTCCCCACATCTGCCTGCGCCGGTGAAAACTCGGTTGAAGCGGCTGGCCGGGCGGAAGTGGACGCTGGACGGCGCGATTGTGATTCAAGTGGATGAGACGCGATCACAGGCGCGCAACCGTGAGATTGCGCGGGAGCGGTTGGTCGAGATGATCCGTCAGGCCTTGGTCTCCCCCAAGCGGCGGGTGGCGACCAAGCCGACATGGGGCAGCATGCAACGGCGGCTGACGGCCAAGTCGGTGCGCGGTGAGGTGAAGGCGATGCGCGGCAAGGTAGAGGGGGAGGAGTAATCCCAGCCCTCAGTCGCGCGGAGCATTGAAATCAAAGCCGCAACGACGGCAATTGCCCCGATGACCAAAGCATCGGGGCGCGGCCGTCCCGCCCCCCCGGGGCGGCCGCACGTATACGTGCAACC
>JAIYDR010000403.1 GCA_027487395.1 Rhodobacter sp.
CACTGCCAGCCGCGTTCTGGTCATGGCTTTTGGCCAGACTGCACCCCACACGCGGCTCGCGTCATTCGTTCGAAAGGAATGCTTGCATGAAACGGCTTCTGATCTCGACCACGGCCTTGTCGGTGGCCTTGGGTTCGGTCACGCCATTCCCGTTGATGGCCCAGACCGTGGCAGAGGATGGCAGCATCTATGCCGATGACGGCACGATCCTGTGCCTGAACACGGCAGAAAACATCTGCGACATCGCCCAGTATATCACGGGTGAAGACCCTGCCGCAACCGCAGCCGCAGCGGAAGCTGCCGCAGCCCAAGCGGCGGCAGAGGCCCAAGCCGCCGCTGATGCGGCAGCAGCCCAAGCTGCCGCAGACGCGCAAGCCGCCGCCGATGCGGCAGCCTTGCAAGCCGAGATGGATGCGCAAGCCGCCGCCGATGCCGCCGCCGCCCAAGCCGCCGCAGACGCGCAAGCCGCCGCTGATGCCGCCGCCGCCCAAGCCGCCGCAGACGCGCAAGCCGCCGCTGATGCCGCTGCAGCCCAAGCCGCTGCAGACGCAGCCGCAGCGCAGGCCGAACTGGACGCACAGGCCGCCGCGCAAGCAGCGCTGGAGGCCCAGGCAGCGGCAGATGCTGCTGCGACCGACGCCGCCGCTGCGCAAGCCGCCGCAGAGGCTCAGGCCGCCGCCGATGCCGCAGCCCAAGCGGCGATGGACGCCCAAGCCGCAGCCGATGCCGCCGCAGCCCAAGCCGCGGCAGATGCTGCCGCTGCGCAGACAGCATTGGACGCTCAGGCCGCTGCAGACGCCGAACGCGCCACGACGGCGGAGGCGACGCCTCCGACCGAACCCGTCGTGGTCCCCGAGGCGGTCCCCGAAGACCAGATCGAGGTGGCACCGCCCACCGAAACGGCGGTCAATGCGCTGACCACGCTTTTGGCGGCCCCCGATTCGGTGGCCCAAGAAATCCCGGCCGAGGGCACGGTCCCCGCAGCCACACCCCAAGCCCCCGCTGACGGCACAACCCAAACGGTCACCGATGCCCCCGCCGCGACGCCGACGCTGCTTGAGGCCGCCCCGATCGTCGCCCCGGTCGCCGCCGCAGCGGCGCTCGCGCTCGTGCCCGCCCCGGCACCAGGCACCCCGCCTGCAGCGCCCGTGCCGCCCACCCCGATTGCAAATCTGCCGCCGCCCCCGGCGATGGTGCAGAATGTCACGGTGCAGGTCGTGACCGAACAGACCGCGCGTTCCTCGGGTGAGGAATTCGCCACCTCCGCCCGCGAAGGCGACACCCGCGATGACCGCAAGGGCCTGTCGAACTTGGAAAAAGCCGGCCTCGTCGCCCTTGGCGCCGTGGCGGTGGGCATGATCATCAATGCTGCCAACAAGGACCGCGTGGTGTCCAACTCTGGCGACCGGGTGATTGTAGAGCGTGGCGCGGGCAATTATGTCGTCTACAAGGATGACGATGCCTTGCTGCGCCAGCCCGGATCCACGGTGCGGACCGAATCCTTCAACGACGGCTCCACCCGGACCATCGTGCAGCGCGCCGATGGCAGCCAGATTGTCACCATCCGCGATGCGACGGGCCGCGTCTTGCGCCGCTCGGCCTATGACCTGATTGGCCGCGAAGTGCTGTTGGTCGATGATCTGCAGCCCGAACGCCGCGTCGATGTCTCGACCCTGCCGCCGCCGCGTGCGCGGGTGATCTCGATCTCGGGCTCCGAAGAAGACGCGATCCTGCGGACCCGCATGGCCGCGCTGGATACCGAACAGTTGGGTCGGACCTTCTCGTTGCGCCAGATCCGCGAAATCCCGCAGGTGCGCCAGATGGCGGCGACGGTGGATGTGAACAACATCACCTTCGACAGCGGATCAGCCGCGATCAAGGCGACCGAGGCCGAGGAATTGGCCGCACTTGGCCGCTTCATGACCGCGCTCATCCGCGACAATCCGGGCGAGATGTTCCTGATCGAAGGCCACACCGATGCCGTGGGTTCTGGGGCCTCAAACCTCGCGCTGTCGGATCGGCGCGCGGAATCAGTGGCGCTGGCAATGACGGAATACTTCAACGTGCCGCCCGAAAACATGATCGTCCAAGGCTATGGCGAGTCGGAATTGCGGGTGAACACGTTGGCCGATGAGCGCCAGAACCGCCGGGTCGCGGTGCGGATCATCACCCCGCTTCTGCGGACGGCGGCGAATTGAGCTAAAGCCGTTTCCGATGCCAAAGGCCGGGGGCCGTCTGCCCCCCGGCCCCCCCGAGGATGTTTTCAGACAGGAAATGCGGGGCGGACATGACCCATGGTGCGGTCGCGCCCTTGGGGGGCGCTTGGCCCGGCAGGCCCCTGACTCCCTTATACCACCTTTTGCCAGTGGCACAGCGCCCGCCTCTGGCGCATGATCGGTGCCAAGCAACGGAGGCCCCTCATGCAACGCGACCCCAGTGACAGCATCCCCGAAATCGCACTGGACTGGCACCGGCAGGGCAAGGGTGCCGCTTTGGCGACCGTGGTGGAAACTTGGGGCTCGGCCCCTCGCCAAGCGGGCAGCCAATTGGCCATTTCAGGGTCAGGGGAGATCATGGGCTCCGTCTCGGGCGGCTGCGTCGAAGGCGCGGTGGTGACCGAGGCTTTGGCCGCGCTGGAGGATGGCACGCCGCGGCTTTTGACCTTTGGCGTCAGCGATGAGACGGCCTTTGCTGTCGGCCTGGCCTGTGGGGGCACGATCCGTATCCTTGTGGAACCTGTGGGCGATGCGGCCCCAGCGCTGCCCGTGGCGGTGCTTGCCGAAGTGGTTGCTGCCCGCGCCGCGCGGCGGGCGGTGGCCTTGGCGGTGAACCTGACCGGTTGGACGCGTCAGGTGCTCTCTCCTGGCACCGATGCCGCCGCCGATGCGCGGTTCCGCATGGATCGGTCGGGGTCCGAAGAAGATGGCCGATTCATCGTCATCCACAACCCGCCCTTGCGGTTGGTGATCGTGGGGGCGGTGCATATCGCCCAAGCGCTGGTCAGCATCGCCCGCACCTGCGGCTATGATCCGACGATCATCGACCCGCGCTCTGCCTTTGGCTCTGCCGCGCGCTTTCCGGGTGAGACGCTGATCGAGGATTGGCCCGATGAGGCGCTTGAGGCATTGGCCCCCGATGCGCGCACCGCCATTGTGACGTTGACGCATGACCCAAAGCTCGATGATCCGGCGATCCGCTTTGCCCTTGCTTCCCCCGCGTTTTACCTTGGCTGTCTGGGATCGACGAAAACCCATGCCAAACGGTTGGAACGTCTGCGCGCCGCCGGGTTCTCAGAGTCCGACATCGCCCGTATCCATGCCCCTGTCGGGCTGGACATCGGCGCGAAAACCCCGGCAGAGATTGCGGTTTCCGTCATGGCCCAGATCACCCACGCCCTGAGGAAGGGTTGATGTTTTTCGGTGAGGTTCCTGTGGCGCAGGCCGAAGGCGCGATCCTTGCGCATTCGGAAACCGCAGGCGGGCGGGTGCTGAAAAAGGGCACTCTGCTGACCGCGGCCGATGTGGCGGTCTTGGCGTCGGAACTGTCGCAGGTGACCGTGGCGCGGCTGGGGGCGGGGGATGTCGGCGAAGATGCCGCCGCTGCTGCTTTGGCGGCGGCTTTGGTGCCGGACCCTGCAGCGCAAGGGCTGGCGGTGAGCACGGCCTTCACCGGACGGGTCAATCTGAACGCCAGCGGGCCGGGGATCGTGGAGATTGACGCCGCCGCCATACACGCGCTGAACCGGATTGATCCGGCGATCACGCTGGCCACCCTGCCGCAGTGGCAGCGGGTGACGGCGGGCACCTTGGCCGGAACCGTCAAGATCATCGCTTATGCGGTGGGCGGGGAGGCCTTGGCGGAGGCCTGCACCGTGGCGCGTGCCGCGATCCGTATCCGCCCCGTGGCGCTGCGCGATGCCGGGTTGATCCTGACTCGGGTGGCCGGGCAAGACGACAAACTGATCCGCAAAGGCGCGGAGGCGGTGGAGGCACGTTTGACCGCTCTGGGAATGCGCCTCGCAGGGGTCGATGTCGTGCGCCATGATGCCCGCGCGATTGCTGATAGCTTGCGGCGGTTGCCGGGGGAAATGGCGCTGATCCTGACCGCTTCGGCCACCTCTGACTTGATGGACACCGCGCCGCAGGGGCTGCGGCTGGCGGGGGGGCAGGTGACACGGTTCGGGATGCCGGTTGATCCCGGAAACCTCTTGTTCCACGGCGATCTGGGTGGACGTCCAGTGATTGGGCTGCCCGGTTGCGCGCGTTCCCCCGCGCTGAATGGCGCGGATTGGGTGCTGGAGCGGTTGGCCTGTGGCGTGGCGGTGACGGCAGAGGATATCGCGCAGATGGGGGTGGGCGGGTTGCTGAAAGAAATCCCGCTGCGCCCGCAACTGCGGGAACCGAAACCGCGCAAAGACTGACCGCGCAACGATGTTCCGCAGAGAAACCGTGCGGCCCAAATGAAAAAGGCGCGCAATCTGCGCGCCTTTTGTCCGGGTGACCGACAGCCTTACTTCGGCCCGATCATCATCACCATCTGGCGGCCTTCCAGCCGCGGCATCGACTCGACCTTGCCATTGTCACCCACATCGGCGGCAACGCGGTTCAAAAGCTCCAATCCCAGATCCTGGTGGGCCATTTCGCGGCCACGAAAGCGCAGGGTGACTTTCACCTTATCGCCTTCTTCAAGGAACTTCAGCACCGAGCGCATCTTGACCTCATAGTCATGCGTGTCCGTGCCGGGGCGGAACTTGATTTCCTTGATCTCAATGATCTTTTGCTTCTTGCGGGCTTCGGCTTCGCGCTTTTGCTGTTCATATTTGAACTTGCCGAAATCCATGATCTTGCAGACCGGCGGTTCCGCGTTCGGGCTGATTTCGACGAGGTCAAGCCCCGCCTCTTCGGCCATGGCCATGGCGCGGGCGGGCGTCACGACTCCGACGTTTTCGCCATCCGCGCCGATCAGCCGAATTTCCGGCGAGCGGATGCGATCATTCACACGGGGGCCCGTTTCGCGTTGCGGCGGGGCGTTGTGGGGTCTGCGGGCTATGGTGGTGGTCCTTTTTCAGTGGCACTTGCGCGCGGCAATTTAGACCCGTGAGGGCGGTCTTTCAACTGCATTCGCTGTTTGCGCGCGGTCTTGCGGGCCTCTGACGTCAAATTCCGTCGCCGACAAAGGCCTTTTCGACGACAAACTGCTGCGGATCGGAATTCGCGCCCTCGGTCAGGCCGAAATCTTCGAGGATTTTCTTGACGTCCACGTTGAAAGCCAGCGATCCGCAGACCATCGCGCGGTCTTCTTCGCGGTTCATCGCGGGCAGACCGAGGTCTGCAAAGACCTTCCCAGAGGTCAGGTTGTCGGTGACGCGGCCCATCGTCGGGAAAGCCTCGCGCGTGGTGGTGGGGTAGTAGCGCAGCTTGTCGCCCACCAATTCGCCGATCAAGGGATCATCCTTCAGGCTGTCCACCAATTGGCGGCCATATTCCAACTCGGCCACCTCGCGGCAGGTGTGCATCATGATGACTTGGTCGTATTTCTCATACGTCTCCGGCTCGCGCATCAGGCTCGCAAAGGGCGCCAGACCAGTGCCGGTGGCCAGAAACCACAGCCGCTTTCCCGGGAGCAGCGCATCATGCACCAGCGTGCCCACGGGTTTGGGGCGCAGGATGATCTCATCCCCGACTTGGATGTGCTGAAGCCGCGAGGTCAGAGGCCCATCTGGCACTTTGATCGAGTAGAACTCCAACTCCTCATCCCAGGCCGGGGAGGCGATGGAATAGGCGCGCAGCAGGGGTTTGCCATTGTCACCCATCAGCCCGATCATCACAAACTCGCCCGAGCGGAAGCGCAAGGACCGCGGCCGCGTCACACGGAAGGAAAACAGCCGGTCGGTCCAATGCGTGACCTGTGTCACGGTCTGGGCATCCGGCAGGTGGGGTTTGGCATCAGCCATCTTGGCAAGCTCCGTCATCGGGACGACCGTTGTTTGAGCCGGAGACCGCCCGATGGCAAGACCCGGCGGATACGGCGGTTTTCATTTGTATGCGTACAAGTTTTCGGGCCGCAGGTCCAGCGCTTGCCAAGCCCGTCTGGCTTAGGCGCGCAGTTTGCCCTGATAATGATGCGCCTGCCAATCGGCGCGGAAGGCCCATTGATCGGCGGGTTGGCGCGCGGCGAGGTCGTCGGAGATTTCCACCTCGTCAAAGCCCACGCGGCGGGCCATGGCGTATTGATCAGCGATCACCGCGCCTTTGGCCCGCAAGCGGCCTGTGTAGCCCATCATCCGCAACCGCCGCGCGATGGTGAAGCCG
>JAIYDR010000383.1 GCA_027487395.1 Rhodobacter sp.
GAGTTGGAGCTGGCGCGCGATTATCTGCCCGCTGAAAGTTTTGCCCTGATCTCGCAACAGGTTGAGGCGTTGTTGGCGCTGAACAACAATGACCTTGGGCTGGCGACGATCCTGTCTTTGACGCTGGCCCTGTGGTCAGCGCGGGCGGGGGCGGCGGCCTTGATCCGGGCGCTGAACGCCATCCACGGCTTGCAGAATCGTTGGGGCCATTGGCATCAACTTCGGGCGCTGCTTTTGACCGGGGTGATGGTGGGCCTTGCCTTGGCGGGGATGATCGCGGGGATCGCGGTGCCGCTGGCCTTGGGTTTTCTGCCGCTTGGCCCGTTTGCCGCCGTGGCGCTGGAGGTCGTGCAAATCCTGTTCGCGCTGGGCTTTGTCGCCATCGGGATGGCGCTGATGTATCGGATTGGCCTGAACCGAGAGGTCTATCACCCCCTGTTCACGCGCGGGGTTCTGGTGGCGGTGGTGATCTGGGTCGCGGCCTCGCGGGGGTTCGTGATCTATCTGAACAACTTTGACGCCTATAACCGGATTTACGGCTCTATCGGGGCCGTGGTGGCGTTGCTCTTCTGGCTCTATCTGTCGGGCTACGCGATCTTGTTGGGCGCGGCCGTGGATGCGGCGCGGGCGCGGGCCAAGGCGCGGTTGGTGCGTTAATAGTCTTTCTCGAAGAACAAACCCAAGCCGGTTGAGCCGTCATTCCCGGCCCGTCCACGCAGGGTGACGCTGTCGCTGACGTCGAGGTTCAGGTTAATCTCGGTCTTGCCTTCAGAGCCGACGACCACCTCGGTATAGACATTCTCGGACAGGTATTTGCCTGCCGTGACGGCTGTACCGCCGGTGGCATCGCTGCGGACGTCCAGATCGTCCAGCCCAAAGCTCTGCCGCAACCGTGATACCACACCTTGCCCGCCGCGTCCTGACAGGGTGGCCACCGCATTGGCCAGTTGCGCGGCCTGCAGCGGCGACAGCGTCGTCAGATCGCGCCCGAACAGCAGGCGCGACAGGATTTCCTCTTCCGGCAGGTCGGGGGTTGAGGTGAAGCTGACTTTGGGATCGGTCGCCGCCCCGTCGATGCGGATGGTCGAGGTGACGCCGTCGCTTTCGGTTGAGGCGGCGATGGCGACAATGGGGATCAGGTTGCCCTCCATCGCCAATTGCGCCTCGGTCAGGGTCAGGCGGCGGCCAAGGATGTCCAGCCGTCCGCGCAATAGCGAAAACCCGCCGTTGGGGATGACGGCGGCGGTGGTGCCGCGCAGGGTGAGGGAGCCGCCGAGTTCGGCATCCAGACCCCGGCCCCGGATGAACAGCCGGTTGGGGGCAGAGACGGTGATGTTCAGCGCAAAGGGCGCGGCGCTGGTGGTGGGGGTTTGTTCAAGGCCCAGAAGGTTCGCGCGTGCGTGGGTGTCGCGCACTTCGGCCGGTTCGTTCAGGTGGTTCAGTCCGGGCAGGTCTGCTGCCCCGCCAAGACCGGTGGAGGGGATCTGCACTTCGGTCCCCGAAAGGGTGATCTGGCCTGCGATGCTTGCCCCACCGGTCAGCGGTCCTTGCAGGCGCAGGGTGCCGTTGGCGGTGGACTCGAACAGTTGCGGATCGCGCAGCAGGGCGTTTTGGACGGTGATGTCCAGCCCTGCGGTGAAGGGCGCGGAAAGGCCCACAGTGCCGTTGACCGCCAGACGGCCTTTGGTAGATAGAGCAGCGTCGGCGGCAATGCTGGCCGAAGCGCCGGTCAGGCGGGCGGTGGCCGTCACATCCTGCAAGGCCATCATCAATGCCGGATCGGCGATGCGCCCACCTGTCAGCCCGACGGTGCCGGTGAGGGATGACAGCGCCATCGGCCCCTTCAGCGCCAGATCAAACGACAAGGGGCCCGAGATCAGCCGCCCCGACAGGAACGGATTGGCCAGCCCCGCCAAAGCGCGACCCTTTACCGACAGGTCGGCACGGTCAAGGGTTTGGGACAGGTTGCCCTTCACCGTGGCGTCAATGCCCCCCGGTCCTTGGGCGGTCAGCGACAGGTTATAGCCTTGCCCCGCGTTTGACGCCGTGCCCGCGATGGTCACCGGACCGGGGAAATCGGGCACGAAGAGGCCAAGGTTGGCCAAACGCGCCCGCAATGTCAGGTCGCGCTTGGTGGCGGTGGCCGAACCCGTGGCGTCCAGCGTCATTTGCGGGTTGCGCAGGCGGGCGCTGTCCAGTTGCAGCGTGCCATCGGCCAAGCGCAGCACAAGCGACAGGTCGGACACCCCGGCCAACAGTTTGTCGGCCTCCGGCTGCCCAAGTGCCAAGCCGCGGGTCTGGCCGTCCAGCGTGATGCGGGCGGCCTCGGTCGGGCCGGTAGCGGTGACATCCGCGCTGATGGCCCCGCGCCTGGCGGGGTCAAGGCGGGATAGGTCGGTCAGGTCCAGCCGTGCGGTCAGGTCATTGCCCGCGCTGGTCAGCATGCCTTTGGCGGTGGCGTTCAGCGGTCCCGCCGCCACATCTAGCGCGCGCAGGGTGGTGCCGGTGGTGTCGCGCTTGGCATCCAATGAGACACGGGATGTGCCTGTCAGCAGGCGGTCGGCCTGTGCCTGCCCCACTTGCAAATCCTGTGCGGTCAGGGTGGTTTGCAGGTCAAAATCCCCGCCCAAGGAACCATTCCCCGACAGGTTGAGCGCCGCCGCGCCGCCAAGGCTTTGCCCGGTCAAGGCCGACAGGCGTGACAGGTCCGCCACCTGTGCTTCGGCCCGGCCAGACAGGCGGAAGGCGTCGGATGGCCCTGCCACCTCGGCCAAGCCGTTCAGGCTGTAGCCATCGCCCCGCAAGGCCAAGCGCGGCAGGCGCAGGGAATCGGCGCCTGTCTGCGCCGACAGCAAAGCATCGCCCGTCACATCAGACCCCAGCGCCTGTGCCAATGCGGGATCGGCGGGGCGCAGGCCATTGGCGGCAAAATCCATTGCGGCGGTAAAGGTGGCCAGACCCGCAGGCCGTGCGATGCGGCCTGATCCGGTCAGCGCCAGACGGTCAGCGTCGAAGTCATCGCGGTCCAGACCCATCAGCGTGATTGCACCGCGCCAGCCGTCATCCACGGTGGCGTCAAAGGCCAGCGACAGGTCGGCGCGGTCAATCTCGATCCGGTCAGGGGTTGGCAGCAGCACGCGTGATCCATCGGGCGCGGCAATCTGACCGATCACATTCATGCGCGTGGGTAAACCATCGGGGGCAAGGTCGACCGCCCCCTTCAGCGACACAGACCGGGCAAAGAGATCAAGGTTGGACAGCGACAACCCCCCGGCCGGAGTTTGCCGCCCCGTGGCCTTCAACGCCACCGAAGGGCCAAAGAATTCGGCATAATCCGGCAAGAACAGCGGGGCCACATCGCCTGAGACATCGAGGGCAAAGCTGTCTGCCTTGACACTCACCGTTCCGGTCAGACGGTCCTGCCCATCGGTGGCCAAGCGCAGCTGCGCGGTAAAGTCGTCGATTGGACCTGCGCCTTCGATGGTCAGGTCCGTGGCGGGCGTGCCGGGAATCCCGATCATGCGTGCCGCGATGCCGCCTTGGTCTTCCGAAGCCGTCAGGTCCAGCACCAACCGCCGCGCCGCATTGGCGTAAGAGCCTTTGATGGAAATCTCTGCCGCAGGGCCATCGTCGATGCGGGTCAGGCGGGCATCGACCAGCCCTTCGCCGCCCGCCAGCACCACTGAGGCGGTCAGTGTGGCGGCAAAATCCTCGCCCAGTATATCGGGGCCAAGGGTGATGCGCCCTGCCGCCAGCCTGCCGATGGTGATCGACACTGGCAATTCGGGCAGGGAAAAGCCCCCCGCCTCGGGCGATGGGGAGGTTGTGGGGACCACAGGTTTGCGGGCGACGATGATCTCATCCGCTGTTAGTTCATTCACCGACAGTTCACCGGCCAGCAGGGCAGAGCGGCTCCAGTCCAGATTGATCCCATTCAGGGTCAGCCAGATGCCTTGGCCATCGGCGACGGTCAGGCGCTGGATTGCGGCGCGGGATGACAGTGCCCCGGAAAACCCGTCAATCGTGACAGTGCGTCCCGCGCCAGAGAGGTTTTCTTCAAGCAGCGTGGCCAGATAGCCCTTGTCGTCTTGCGCCGGTGCGGCGAGGGGGAAGAGGGCAAGTGCCGCGGCAAGGATCAGGCGGTGCCGCATCAGAACGCCTGCCCCAGACCGACATAAAGCTGCACGCCGTCGCCCGTTGTGCCGCCCACCGGTGCGGCCACGTCCAGTCGTATTGGCCCCACGGTTGTGTCATAGCGCAGGCCCAGACCTGCGCCGGAATGCCAACCGCCAGCATCGTCGGTCAAACTGTCCAAACCAATGCGCCCCACGTCAAAGAACCCCACCATTCCGATCTTGCGCGACACTTTCACCCGCGCCTCAACCGAGGTGCCCAGAAAGAAACTGCCCCCCGTGCGATAGTCATCGGTCAAAGAGCGCAGCGCGTTAACGCCTAGCGATTGATAAGGTTGCCCGCGCACCGTGCCGCCACCGCCGGAATAGAACAGAAAGTCCCGCGGGGTTTGCAGCAACCCTGCGCCATAGATCGCCCCGGCCTGTACCCGACCTGCCAGCACAAAGCGCCCCGCGCCAAAGCCGCGATAGCCGCGCGCGTCCATCTTCAGGCGCACGCCACTGTCGGTGGTGCCCAGGCCGTAGAAGGGCTTCACCTCGGCATCGATATAGACGCCCTTGGTCGCATCGGTGCTGCTGTCGCGGTTGTCCCATGTCGCGCCGAGGGGCAATGAGAGGTTGCGATAGAGGAAATCTTGCCGCGCATCGTTGCCTTTGGAGAATTCATAGGCCAGCGCCAGCGAGCCGCTGAGCTTGTTTGAAAACACATGTGACACGCCTGCCGACAGGGCGGCGGAATCGTAATCCTCGCGCACATCGGCGACGTGGCCGATTTTGGCGGACAGGCTGAGCGTGGTGTCGGCAGTAAAGGTTGCTGGGCGGTCCAGCGTGACGCCAAGGGAATAGTCCACCCCGCTGGTATCAGCGCCGATGTTGGTAATGGCGCTGTCCACCCGCAGCCGTTCGGCCCCGCCCAACAGGTTGCGGTGCAGCCAATAGCCGGTCAGCGCAAAGCCTTCCTCGGTCGCAAGTTCGGCCCCGACGGAATAGCGGTGCAGGCGGTCTTCGACCACGGTGGCGTCGATGTCCAACAGGTCTGGCGCGCGGACCCGGTCGGCCTCGGTCAAGGCCACGGATTGGAACACGCCACTGCGGCGCAAGCGATCGGCGGCGCGGTCCACTTCGGCCGGTGAGAATACCTGACCTTCGGGCAATCCGGCGATGGCAAGGATACGGTCCGGGCGCATCCGGTCCGCGCCCTGCACCGTCAGGCGGCCAAAGCGCAGGCGGGGGCCGGGGTCCAGCGTGATGGCCGCAGACAGGCGCTGAGTGCGATGGTCGGCGGTGATGGCCTGACCCGCCACCTGCGCCTTGGCATGGCCCGCATCCCGCCATGTCAGCACGGCCACTGCCGCCGCATCGCGCACCGCGCCAGATCGCGCCACCTGTCCAAAGGCAAACGCGGGTGGCAGTTTGGACCGATCCGCCACGGGGTCTATCGCAGCCGTTGAGAACAGGAACTGCGGGCCGGGGTCCACCTGGACCTCGATCTGGTCGATCCTGGTCGGCGCGTCCAAGGGTGGGATCGACGCGGCCTCTTGCCCGTCAACCAACACGCGGATGGTGCCGGAATAGTGCCCCTCGGCGTAAAGCGCCCCCAAAAGCCGCCCATACTCGGCCCGCGCTGCGGCGAAGATATCCTGCGGATCGGTCCGCTTTTCGGCCTGCGCGGTCAACAAGAGTGACGCCCCCTGCAACGCCGCGCGCAGGTCTTTGGACGCGCCGGGGGTGTTGAACGAGATTGTCTCCAGCGCGCTGGCCTGCGGTCCGGACAGCGCAAGCACCGCGACCAAGGACAGACGGCACAGCGTGGCGCGGGCGAGACGGGACAAATCAATCTCCGGTTCATTATTGTTTACAGTATCGCAACCTTCGGCACCCGGAGCAATGCGCAGAGCCGCGCCCAAGCTGGCAAGCGGCGGAAAAGCGGTGCGCTTGACGCGGATGTTACTGCGCGGCGATGTCGCTGCGGGTGGGGCTGAGCAAGCCTTCGCTGACAAAGGACAGTGCCAAGGCTGCCGCACCATGCGCCCAGAGCAAATCGCCCCAAGCGTGAATCTCAATCGGGGGGCGGGGGCGGCCGGTTTGGATGGCCAGATTTTCCATCTCGGCCAGCGTTTCTTGGGCGTAAAGGTAATCGTAGCGCATCCGCTCACCCGACAGGATGATCAGCGCGGGATCAAAGAGGTTGATCACATTGGACAGTCCTACCGCCAGATAGCGCCCTGCACGGCGAAAGATCGACCGCGCGGCGGTGTTGCCTGCCTTGGCGTGATCATAAAGGCTTTCCAGAAGGACCGAGATGGACTGCCCTTCGCGATGGGTCCAGTTCAGCGCGGTCGTTGCTTCCCGCGCAAGGGCGTAGTCGGCGATATAGGCCTCAAGGCAGCCGCGTTGGCCACAGCGGCAGAGCGCGCCGTCAAGTTGAACCTTGGTGTGGCCCAGTTCCATCCCAAGGCCCTGCGCGCCGCGATAGATGCGATGGTTGATGACATAGCCCATGCCAACGCCATGCTCGATGGTGACCACCGCAAAATCGGCCAGCCGTCGCCCCGCGCCGAACCACAGCTCGGCCAGTGTGACAAGATTGGCGTCGTTGTCGATGGTAACGGGCAAGCCGACCCGCGCCTGTGCGGCGGCGGCCAAGGGCACCGCCCGATCAATCAGGATCGAGGACCACATCACCTTGCCCGAGGTGGTATCGACAAACCCCGGCACGCCGATGCCGACGGCGGACAGATCGCAGCGCGCGATTCCGGCCTTGGCGCAGACACGGTTCAGCAGAGATTCCACGGCGTCCAGAAGCTCGGTCGTGCTCATCGGTCCGGGACGGCGCGGCACCACATCATCGGCGATCAGGTTGCCCGCGAAATCGACGATCACCGCCGTGTGTTCGCGGTCTGAGAGTTTCATGCCGGCCACGCGATGCGCTTGCGCCCGCACGCCCAGCAGAACGGCGGGACGACCCCGGCCTTGATCCGCCTCACGCGGGGCGGCGATTTCTTCGATCAATCCGGCCTCGATCAGTTCCGAGGTCAGGGTGGTGACACTGGCGGGGCTGACCCCCAGATCCTTTGACACCTGCACGCGAGAGATCAATCCGGCCGAGCGCACGCGTTCGAACACCTGCTGTCGCAAAGGGCGCAGCGTATCGGACAGCGGAGGAATCAGCGGCCCGCATCCATGGCGGCCATCCGTCCCGATTTCGGCGCTGTGCGGCCGCATCATTCCTTCGGTCTCCGAATAAATTGCCGCGTTTTTCAAGGGCTGCGGCGGGATATCAACCCAGTCTTGCCATGATAATGCTGCAATGCAGCATAAACTCGCATGCTTTCCGGGCATACTCAGCTTCCCAAAACAAATTTATTTTGACAACTGAAATTATTCACGGCATTTTCCGCCCCGTACCGACGAATCTGTCGGACCGGTCATGCATTGGCCGCATCTTGGGAGGATAACAATGCGCAACGCACTTCTCGCCGCCATCGTGGCGGTCACCGGCTTTTCGTCGGCGGCACTTGCAGAAGGCAAAGTCATCGGCGTGTCCTGGGCCCAGTTCCAGGAAGAGCGCTGGAAGATCGACGAAGCAGCGATGAAGGCCGCGATCGAAGCGGCTGGCAACACCTATGTGTCGGCTGACGCGCAGTCGTCGGCTGAAAAGCAGCTTTCGGACATCGACGCGCTGATCGCACAGGGCGTCGACGCTCTGGTCATCAACGCTTGGGACAAAGACGCCATCGGGCCGGCCATCGAGAAAGCCGCTGCCGAAGGCATTCCGGTCGTCGGTTATGACCGTCTGATCGAAGATGACCGCACCTTCTACCTGACCTTCGACAACGTTGGCGTCGGCCGCATCATCGCGGAATCGGTGTTCGCTGTTGCTCCGAAGGGCAACTATGCGATCATCAAGGGCGACCCGGGTGACCCGAACGTTGGCTTCCTGCGTCAGGGCATGGAAGAAGTCATCGGTGCTGCTGTTGCCTCGGGCGACATCGTCATCGTTGGCGAAGCGAACTCGGACGGCTGGAAGCCGGAGAACGCTCAGAAGAACATGGAACAGATCCTGACCGCCAACAACAACGCCGTTGACGCCGTTCTGTCGCAGAACGACGGCATGGCCGGTGGCGCCGCCGCCGCGCTGGCTGCACAGGGCCTGAATGTTCCGCTGGGTGGTCAGGACGGCGACCTCGCCGCGATCAACCGTGTGGCCCGTGGCACTCAGACCGTTTCGGTGTGGAAAGACGCGCGTCAACTGGGCAAGGCCGCTGGCGAAATCGCCTCGGCTCTGGCTGATGGGGCGGCTCTGGACTCCGTCGCTGGTGCGGTGAAGTTCTCGGGCGGCGAGAAGGGCGTTGAAATGAACGCGATCCTTCTGAACCCGACCCCGATCACCAAAGAGACGCTGAACATCGCCATCGACGCTGGCCACATCTCGAAAGAGCAGGCTTGCGAAGGCGCTGCGGCTGACGTCGCTGCTTGCCAGTGATCTAGTCTGATAAACCGGCGCCGCCTGATGCAAGGCGGCGCCGGACCTTTTTCCGGGTGGGTGGCATCATGTCCCATTGGGCATGACAGGTGCGCAGGTGGCGCGCTGCTTTGGCACAGCCCGATCCCTCTCTCATGTTGGATGAGGACATGACCGATAAACCCCAATCACCGTCTGCACCAAGCCAAGGCGAAAGCGGCTTTGCCCGTTTCCTGCGGGCAACAGAGATCGACCCGCGCCTTCTGGGCATGATCGGTGCGCTTTTGCTGATCTGGCTGAGCTTTGAGATTTATTCGAATGCCGTTCTTGGCCGTCCGTCGATGCTGTTTGGCGCGTCGCAGGCCGAGGCGAACGGTTTTCTGACGCCGCGCAACATCTGGAACCTGTCTGTTCAGACGGCCTATATCGGCATCATGGCCACGGGCATGGTGCTGGTCATCATCACCCGCAACATCGACCTGTCGGTCGGGTCGATCATGGGCATGGTCGGCATGTACATGGGCCTGTTGCAGGTGGAATGGCTTTCGCCGGCGCTTGGCCTCGGCCATCCGGCGATCTGGATCATCACGGTGATTTTCGGCATCGCCATGGGGGCGCTGATCGGTGCACTGCAAGGCAGCATGATCGCCTATATGGGCATCCCCTCTTTTATTGTGACGCTAGGCGGTTTGCTGGTTTGGCGCGGAGCGGCTTTCCTGGTGGCGGGGGGCAAGACCATTGCGCCGCTGGATGACAACTTCTCGCTGATTGGCGGCGGCTCCTTTGGGGCGCTGGGCCCGACGGGGAGTTGGGTCTTCGGCGTCATCGCGTGCATTGCCGTGGTCTGGGCCATCATCAACGCCCGCAAGTCGCGCACGCTGCATGGTTTCCCGCTGCGCCCGGTCTGGGCTGAATGGTTCGTGGGCGGGGTGATCATTGCCGCGATGCTGGGCATCACTGCGATGGTGAACTCCTATATCTGGCCGTTGGGCAACATTCAAAAGTACTTCACGGCCTTGGGCCAAGAGGTGCCAGCTTGCGCCCAAAAGGGCGGCGATATCTATAGCGACGTCTGCGCCAGCTTTGGCCATGGTTACGCCTATCCGGTGCTGATCATGATCGTCGTGGCGATTTTGATGACCATCTTGATGACGCGCACCCGCTTTGGTCGTTATGTCTTTGCGATTGGCGGCAACCCTGAAGCGGCCGCGCTGTCGGGCATCAACACCCGCGTGATGACGGTCAAGATTTTCACCTTGATGGGTGGTCTGGCTGGCATCGCGGCGGTCATCGGCGCGGCGCGCCAGAACTCTGCCACCAACGCGATGGGCAACCTTGACGAGTTGTACGTCATCGCCGCTGCGGTTGTGGGGGGCACGTCCTTGGCCGGTGGTGTGGGCACGATCTATGGTGCGATCATCGGTGCCTTGATCCTGACCTCGTTGCAGACCGGGATGGTGCTGATCGGGTTTGGCGACGGGTCGTACCAGCGCATCGTGATCGGTATCGCGCTTGTCCTCGCCGTGTGGCTGGACATCGTTTACCGCAAACGGATCAAGTGAGGGGGAGATAATCATGGTGGACAGAACCGGAACCCCGCTTGTCGAACTGCGGGACATCTCGATCTCCTTCGGCGGGATCAAGGCCGTGGACCATGTGACGGTCGATCTTTACCCCGGCGAAGTGGTGGGCTTGCTTGGCCACAACGGGGCGGGCAAATCGACGCTGATCAAATGCCTGTCGGGGGCCTACAAGGCCGATCAAGGTGAGATTTTGATCAACGGCCAGAAGGTTGAGATCAACAATCCGCGCGACGCCCGCAGCCAGAACATCGAGACGATCTATCAGACCTTGGCGCTGGCGGATAACCTCGATGCTGCGTCCAACCTGTTTTTGGGGCGTGAGTTGGTGAACAGCTTTGGCTTTGTCGATGAGACGAAGATGGAGGCGGAAACCCGCAAGATCATGGCGCGATTGAACCCGAACTTCC
>JAIYDR010000363.1 GCA_027487395.1 Rhodobacter sp.
TCGGCGGCACGCATGGCGTTGAAATCGGCAATCAGCGCGGGCAGATCGGTCAGGATCAGCGCGCGCAAGGGTGCGGTATCGTCGTCCTGTTGGTTCGCCTCAAGCACGCCACGCGCCGCCAAGACATCCGCCGCCGTCGCCTGCGCCAAAGTCACACCCGCCGTCATCGCCGCCTGCTCCACTTGCGCCAGCGCACGCAAGACAGCGGAGAGGGTGGTGGGGTTGACGCGCAGGGCCTCCGACGCCTCGCCAGTCTGGTCCCGCGTCACCCGCAGCGACAGCGACACATTCCCCCGCGCCACGGCCTTGCCCAAATCCGCCCGCACCGCCAGTTCCAGCCCGTCGATCCAATCGGGCACGCGCAAGCGCAGGTCCAGCCCCTTGCCATTCACCGCCCGCAAATCCCAGGCCCAGCCATGGCCAAGCCCCTGCCCCTTTGCCGTGGCAAAACCGGTCATCGAGAGTGTCACCCAAACCTCCAGTCAGCCCCGGGGAGGCATTTACCAATTGGCAAGAATTCCGGCGCGACGCCATACCATTGCCTGTAAACACGCCTTGTGTCGGGCCTTGCAGACCGCGCTTTGCAGCCGTTCCTGTCCTAGCAGAGCCACAGCGTGCGGACAACCGACGCAAGGAAAAGGGACGGAGATGTTCGTCATCGGAAAGTCTGGCATCCCGCTGGGACGCCATCAAGGTCGCGGCCATGTGGCCGCGTTACGCGCCTATTGGGAGGGGTTGCGCCACGCCGACAGCCTGCCCGCGCGCGAACAGATTGATCCCCGTGGCCTGATCACCGCGTTAAGCCATGTGTTCCTGATCGAACGACAGGCCGCAGGTCTGCTGCGCTTTCGTCTGGCTGGACAGGCCTTGTGCGATTTGGTCGGCTCGGAATTGCGCGCAGCCCCGGTCGAGATGCTGTTTGATCCAGAAAGCCATGCCCGCCTTGCGGCTCAATTGGAATTGGTGTTCAGCGGCCCTTGTGCACTGGAGGCAACGCTCAGCGCTCCCGGTGGGATGCTGCGTCCGCCGCAGGAGACGCGGATGGTGGTGCTCCCGCTGACCGGGATCGAGGGGCGCTGCACGCTGGCCATCGGATGTGTCGATCTGGACCACAGCACCAACCTGCCGCCGCGCCGTCTGACGCTAAAGCGCGTGCTGCGCGAGCCGCTTTGCACCAACACCCCCGCCACCCAGGATGGAATGGCCGAGGTGCCGGTCGATCTGGCACCCGCGCCCAACCCCGGGCCAAAGCTGCGGCTGGTGCATAGCCGGGATTGAGCGGGGGCTAAGAACGTGGACAGATTGCCCCTCGCCGCCTTAGAGTAAGGCAGGGTTTTCTTTGCAGCAGGGTTCCATGGCGTCAACGTCGATCAAATTGGACGATGAGATGAAGGGGCGCATCCGCTCGCTTGCACAGGCGAGGCAACGCACGTACGAATCCATCGTACAAGAGGCCGTGTCGCAATATGTCGAACGCGAAGAACAGCGCGACGCGCTGCGCCGCGACACGCTGACTGCATGGGACGAGGCGCAGACCTCTGGGCTGCATGTCACCCATGCCGAGGTTGACCGCTGGCTGAAAAGCTGGGGCACGGAGGACGAGCGTCCAAAACCGGAATGCCGCGGCTTGATGTAAGCGGGCTTCGCTCAGCGCCAGGACATAGGACGAAGGGTGCAAGGGCCTCTCAGACAGTCCGGGGGACTGTCGGAGAGGGCCGCCAGAGGTCCGCGTGCTGACCGCCGGGATGTGCGCCTCTGGCGCGCAGACCGAGGGGGCGGTCTGCGCGCGGACCGGGCCTTTGGGGCCCGGTCCGGTCCAAGCGTCGTGTCAAGGAAACATCGGCGAAGGAGCCTTCACAACCACCGCACCATCGCGCCGATCAACCGCCGGACCCTTGCGCCATAGGGTGGGAACACCAGCGGCAGCGGAGAGGCCCAGTTCCGCAGCACGGGTTTCAGGTGGCTGAAGGTCTCAAACCCCGCTTGCCCATGCGCGGCCCCCATGCCGGAATTGCCGACCCCGCCAAAGGGCAGGTTGCCGTGGCTGAAGGTCATCACCGTCAGGTTCACCCCGACCGAACCAGAGGAGGTGCGCGATGTCACCAGATCAACCAGCCCCCGGTCGCGGGCGAAGACATAAAGCGCCAGCGGCTTGGGGGCGGCGTTGATCTGCGCCACCACCTGCATGGGATCATCATAAGGGATCAGCGGCAGCAGGGGGCCGAAAATCTCTTCCGTGGCCACGGCCATCTCTGGCCCCTGCCCCTCGATCAACGTCACCGCCAAGCGCAAGCCCGCCGGGTCATCCGCCCCCAAAGCTGTGACAGTGGCCCCCTTGTCGGCAGCATCCTGCGCCAAAGCCACCAGCCGCGCATGGTGGCGTGGGTTGGCGATGCGGGGGATGTCGCCGCCTTGGCGGGCAAACTCGGCCACCAGAGCCGCGCGCAACTCGGCCATCCGGCTGGCATGGACGAACACATGATCCGGCCCCACGCAGACCTGCCCCGCGTTCATCACCTTGCCCCAGATGATCCAGCGCGCGGCCTGCGCCAGATCGGCATCGGGTCCGACGATCACCGGGGATTTGCCGCCCAACTCCAGCGTGACCGGCGTCAGATGCCGTGCTGCAGCCAGCATCACCTTGCGCCCCACGGCGGGACTGCCGGTAAAGAAGATATGGTCAAAAGGCTGCTCCAGCAGCGCTTGCGCCACTTCCACCCCGCCCAATGCCACGCGCACCAGATCGGCGGGCAGCGCCTCGGCCACCAAACGCGCGAGCAGTTCACCCGTGGCAGGTGTCATCTCCGACGGCTTCACCACCGCCGCATTGCCCGCCGCGAGGGCCGAGACCAGAGGCGCAAGGCAGAGCATCAGCGGGAAATTCCACGGCGCAAGGATCAACACCACGCCTTTCGCCTCGGGCATTACGCGGGCAAAGGTTCCCAACATCGCCAAGGTCGGCGCGGCCCGGCGCGGACGCATCCAGCGATGCAGGCGGCTGCGGGCATGACCGATTTCCGACAGGATCGGCAGCAGCTCGACCAAATCCGTCTCAGCCTCTGGCCGGCCCAGATCGGCGCGCAAGGCGGCACCGATGGCCGCGCGATTGGCGCGGAGCACCCGCTCCAAGGCGGACAAGGCGGCGCGGCGTTCCCTCAGGCCAAAGGATTGGCGGCGGCTGTCCCTGCCTGCGGCAAGGGCAGCAAAATGCAGGGCGGCGAAGTCGGGAGCGGGGTTCGTGATGTCTTTCATGGTGCCAGACTGCCCCTGTCCCCGGTCGACAGCAAGCCCTGCGCGCAGGAATGACGCGGCGGCGGCGCGCTTTGCGCGATTGACTATCGCCCTTTAACACCGCAGAGTTGCAGACACTTCTGCTGTCCCGGATCGTGTTGAATGGTGTTTCCAGTGCCGCGATGCAATGGCCTTCAGGTCCTTGGTCGCCTTACCCCTTGGGTCTTGACCAGCGGCAGGCGGGGTGCGCCTTGCCTTTGGGATCGGGCGCTGCCTCAGGTCTTCTTTGCGCCAGACGACCGCCCCGCAAGCCCGTCCGATTTCGCTTTAAAGGATGTGTGCTGATGTCGTCAGAACATCCGGAGCGACCGCAGGAGACCAAGACCGGGACTGGTCGGCACGACATCTTCACGCCTGACGTGTCCCGTGCCATACGCATGGCGCGCGTCTTGTGCATCACTTCGATGATGACCGTCCACATTTGGCCCGGTCGCACGGCCATCACCACAGCCGATGTGCCGCTTGCCTTGCATTGGTTTTATGTGCTGCTCATTCGGGAATTTGGCCTTGCCAGCGTGCCTTTGCTCAGCACCGTGTCCGGATTGCTGTTCTATCGGTCCGCCCGTTCAGACAAGATGTCGGTGCTGATTGCCAGCAAGCTGCGCACCCTGCTGGTGCCCATGGTGCTATGGTCGGCCCTCATGCTTTTGATGTTCGTTGCAAAGGCCATGGCAACGCAGGATCGCGCGTTTTTCAGCGTGTCTCTAATGGAGTGGATCAACCGCGTATTCGCCATCACAGCGCCGCCGATCAACCATCCCCTTGCGTTTTTGCGCGATATCTTCCTGTGCTGTCTGATCGGCCTTGCAGCCACGCGGCTTGAACGGCTGTTGCCTTGGGCGGGGCGGGTTACGATTCTGGCCCTAGCCGCCGTTGAAGTTTATGCGGACGGCATGTTGCTGTTGCGACCGCAGGTCTTGTTGTTTTTCTGTCTTGGCCTGTGCATTGCCATCATGCCCCCCCGCTCCCTTGTCTTGCCATGGGGTCTTGTCGCGGCCGTAGTGGCGACGGACATCGCGGTACAGTATAGTCCCTTTACTGTTCCTCCAAGGTGGGAGGACCCTGCAAACCTTTTGCACAGGTTCGCGGTCGCGCTGTTGATGTGGCGTATCGCCATGTCGATCGCGCAGCGACACGGCAGGCTCGGCACCCTGCTGCACCGCTGCGAGCCGCTAATCTTTCTGGTGTTTTGCAGCCATATGCTAACCATTTCGGCGATGGCTGTCCTGTTCAAAGGCTTGGGGGTTCAGGTGACCCACGCCATCTATCCGCTGCTCTTTGCCCTGCAGATTCCGGTTATCTTCGCCGTCGCCTCTCTGCTGAACACCCTGGGCGAGGCCGTCGCACCACGGGTGCTTTCGGTGCTAACGGCGCGCAGATAGGCCCCCTGCCCTCCCGAGGGCGCTGGCCAATGGGCGCAACACCCAAGCGAGGCAAGGCTGCCATGCGCCTGCGCCCGCTGTGCTGACCCAGCGGGCGCAGGCGGCGTCAGACTGCCACGGCCTGCACGGCGGCGACGATGCCATCGACCACTTCGGTCAGCATCACCTCATCCTCGCATTCTGCCA
>JAIYDR010000017.1 GCA_027487395.1 Rhodobacter sp.
CACCTCGCCGTGTTGCATCAGATGCCCGCCAGCGTTGTCGACGATGAGTTTGTGGGAAATGCCATGGCTTGCCATTTCCCACGCGGTCAGATGCGCGCCCTGATTGCGCGGCCGCGTCTCGTCCACCCAGACATGCACGGGAATCCCGGCCAGATGCGCCTTGTAGATCGGGGATGTGGCTGTACCCCAATCCACAGTGGCCAGCCAGCCCGCGTTGCAATGGGTCAGGATGTTCACCACCCCGCCCTTTTTTTCGGCAATCGCACGGATAATGCCAAGGCCGTGTTCACCGATGGCAGCGTTGATCTCCACATCCTCGTCGGCGATTTCCGCCGCCCGCGCCATCGCCGCATCCGCCCGCGCCGAAACCGCCAAGGGAGAGAGACAGGCCGCCATCTCTTCTAATGCCCACCGAAGGTTGACCGCAGTTGGGCGCGTTTTCATCAGGATCTCAAGCGCCCGCGCCAGCCCTGCATCGGATGCATCTGCCCGCATCGCAATCGCCATGCCATAGGCAGCTGTCGCCCCGATCAATGGGGCGCCTCGGACCCACATATCGCGGATCGCGGTCGCAGCCTGATCCAGCGTGGCCAGTGTCACGACCACAAACTCATGCGGCAGTCGCGTCTGATCAATGATGCGTACCGCATCGCCTTCGACCCAGATCGACCGGTAATGCCCCTGCCCCACTTTCATCTTGCAATGGTCCTTTCAAGTTCTTGAACAAGAAACGGTACATCGCCCGCCCCCAAACTGCCCCGCATCACCGCGATGATACGCCCCGCCTCAAGCGCCCGCGCCTCGCATGGCACGCGCCGGGCGGGATCGGTGATCGCTTCCATATCCTCGACATGCGCAAGACCAAGGATGCGGCGGTGCAGTTCAACCCCGCAAAAGCCCAGAGCATCGACCCAAATACCGCGCAACACGGCGGTCAGCGCCGCCTCGGCACCGGCCGCATCACCCGCGTCCTCAAACAGGGTGCGCTCATACAAGAGGCCGGTTCGTTCGCTGCGCCAAAGCTGGCCGAACTCGGCCACAAAGACCTGCCAGACCTCGGTGAATTGCCCAAGCAAATACTGACGATAGCCGTCCCGCGCGCCGCGAGTGCCTTCGTGCCCGCTCTGTGCAAAATAGCCGAGCAGGATATTGGCCAGAAACATCCCGACATCAAAGCCGAAGGGGCCGTAAATGGCAAACTCAGGGTCGATCACCTGACTGTCGTCGGGCGTCACCATCAACGATCCCGCATGCAGGTCGCCATGCACCAGCGTTTCGGCCTGAGCCAAAAAGGTATGTTTCATCTCTTGCGCTGCGACCCGAAGGGCACGGTCTGCGCGCAATGGCGCGATAAACGGCTCCAGTCCCGGCGTGTGACGGTTTAACTTCGCTGCAAAGTATGGATCCGAAAAGACGAGGTTTTCGGTGATATCCGCCAGAGCATGATTGGCGCAAAACAGTGCCATATCCTCGCGCAGCACTTTTCCCGAAAGGGCCAACCCCGACCCGCGAAACAGGCTGCGTGCCAGAAACCGCCCCATGTGCTGCGCAAGATGTGGATGTTCAACGCCCCGCACCACCGACTTGCGCAAAATCACATGCGGCGTCAGGTAGCGCATCACAATAAGCGCCTGTTCTTCGTCGAAATGAAAGACCTCGGGCACGCGGCCGGGATCTCGAGCGGCATGGCGCACCAGCGCATGATATTCGAAAAAGGCACGGTTCAGTGGAAGGGGCCAACTGTCCCCGACCAGCCGGATATACGGCAGCGCCTGCTTGACGATCACCCTGCCACCCTCACCGGTCACGATGAAGACAAGGTTCAAATTGCCGTCCCCGACTTCGGCAACCTGCCATCCACTGGCAGGCCCGATCCTGTCGGTCAAAGCCGCAAGCCCACCCAAACGTGCAGGCAACGTGTCTGGCGTCAGCGCCGCATAGCCCATTGTCACCCCCGGTTCAGATCAGCCCGTATTGCCGCGCTTTGTTGCGCAGGAAAGGCAGCCCCTCGCCCATGACCACATCGCGGCTTTCCGCGACTGGTCGCCAGACCGCCAGACCAAAGGCAACTTCGCTTGGCATGTCGATGAAGCTCTCCATCGCCAACCCGCCGGTGAAACCGACCGCCTTCAGCGCGCCGAAAATCTCGTCCCAGCGAACATTGCCCGAGCCTGGCGTGCCACGGTCGCTTTCCGAAAGGTGGATATAGCGCAGATACTTCGCAGCATCGAGAATACCAAGGCTGAGCCCCCGCTCCTCGATATTCATGTGGTAGGTGTCAAGGTGGATGAACAGGTTTTCCGCGCCCACCCTTTCCACCATCTCAACCGCTTGCCAACCGGTGTTGAGGATGTGGTTCTCGTAGCGGTTCACGGGTTCGATCCCGAACTCCAGCCCCAGCTTTTTGGCATAAGCCGTCGCCTCGACCAGAACACGGGCGATGTTGTCACGCTCACCCGTTGTAGGGGGAACCCCTGTCCGCTCACCGATCCCGCCATAGGTGACGCCAGTCAGTGCCAAAGCCCCAATGGCCGCCGTCTGATCCAAAGCCAGCCGCAGAAAGTCCATTGCTCCGGCGGGGTTTTGCGATGCGTAAAGCCCCGACGGCAAACCCAATGAGCAAACCGCAGGCATCGCGTGCTTTTCCAGCAAGCGCCGCGAATGGCTGGCATCCACCGCTGCAGGTGACAGCAGCGCCACTTCAATGAAATCCATTTTGTGTTCCACCGCTGCGGCGACCGCGCGCTCAGCTCCGGCGTGATCCCACGCCATTGTCCACATCGACGTGTGAACCCCGAAACCTTTCATGATTTATCCCCTCCCAGCAAAGCCAAAGCCAATCCTTCGTCCACCATCAAGCGGTCAACGAATCCCGCCCGTAGCACAGCCCGCGTGGCCGTGGCCTTTGCCCGTCCCGCAGCGAGCAACAGAACATTCGACCGCTGCAAATCCGCAAGGCCGATCGACGGCGCCCTTGCGTTCAGATCGGTCTCGGCCAAGGATCCGTCCGCGCAAAAGAACTTGCCCGTCGTATCTGCCACTGCACCCGCGCGACCCAGTGCCCCGATCTCGTCCGCCGTCAGAACTCCCGTTGCCTGCAACAGCGCGTCCGACGAACATTCCCCGACGGAGATCACCATGTGATCGGCCCGCTGGGCAAGTTCCAAGGCCTCGCGCACCATGCGCTGGCCCAATATGACCTGCGCCGCCTCAACGCTGTCGGCCAGAAAAGGCGCGGGCAGGAACATCGCCCCCCCACCCGTTGTCGCGGCCAGCCGCACGCACACATCGAACGGACTGGTCGCTGAGGTTCGCGTCATCGACCCCATCAGCGACACGAAACAAAGGTCAGGATTACGCAAACCCGTCAGCGCCTCGGACATGGCGGCAACGGTACGCCCCCAGCCAACGCCCACGACCAACGGCCCCTCGCGACCCACCCGCGCCAGCCAACTTGCCGCCAATTGCCCTACGGCGCGCCGCGCCGCATCGTCGCTGTCGCCTGCGTCGGGGGCAACTTGCACTTCGGTCAAGTCAAAGCGCGCGGCGATCTGGTCCGCAATGGCCAGCGTTCGCACCGATTCGTGTTCCAAGGACACGCGCACCAGACCCAAGTCGCGGGCCTCGGCCAGCAGTCGCAGCACCTTAAAGCGTGAAAGCCCCATGCGGCGGCTGACCTCTTCCTGACTCATCTTGCCGATGTGGTAGAGCCACGCCGCCTGAATCAGATCGTCCCCTTCGCGACCCACGCCCACCGCCGCCTCCGCCACTTCATCCATTCAACTAGACACTTGACTGGCGCCTTCGTCAACGCATATCAACAAAAGTGCAATAAGTGCACAATGTTGCAATTGCAGCGTTGCACCCGCAGAAAACGGAGACCTCGCTTGGCCTATGTGATCGGGATCGACGGAGGAACTGAAGGGCTGCGTGCCCATGTCTTTGACCTTTCGGGGCGATCGCGCGGAGTTGGAAAATGTGGCTATGAGACGCGTTTTCCCGAACCCAGCTACGCCGAGCAGAACCCCGACGACTGGTGGCACGCGGCAGGCATCGCCGTCCGTGAAGCGATTGCGAGCGCCGGGGTTTCCGCCGACCAAATCACCGCTCTGTCCTGTGACACTACGTCTTGTACCGTCGTCGCCCTTGACGCACAGGGCCGCCCGCTCCGCCCCTGCCTTTTGTGGATGGACGTCCGCGCCCATCGTGAAGCGGCCGATGTCGCCGCTTGCGGTGATCCCACGCTGCGGCTTAACGGCGGCGGGCGTGGCCCCGTCAGCCCCGAATGGATGATCCCCAAGGCGCTCTGGCTGAAACGCAACCAGCGCGAGATCTGGGAACGTGCCGCCATGGTGGGCGAGTATCAGGATTATCTCACTCTTCGCCTCACGGGTCGCTGGATCGGTAGCCTGAACAACGCCACCATGCGCTGGCACTACCAGACGCAGTACGGCGGATGGCCTGTGTCGATGCTCGCCCGTCTTGACCTGTCGGACCTGCTTGACCGCTGGCCGACAGAACTTGTCGCCGCAGGTCAGACCATCGCCCCGCTGACGGCGGAAGCGGCAGAGCACCTTGGGCTTTGCGCCGGAATACCCGTCGTTCAAGGTGGAGCCGATGCCTTTATCGGCATGATCGGCCTTGGCGTCACCGCCCCCGGCGACCTTGCGCTCATCACCGGTTCGTCACATCTGCAACTGGGCATTGCCGAGCGTTCTGTGCATGAGCCGGGCACTTGGGGCACTTACATGGATTGTGTCTATCCCGGTCGCCCCGTGATCGAAGGCGGGCAAACCTCAACAGGATCGGTCATCGCTTGGTTCAAGCGCCACTTCGCCGAACATACGGATTTCGACACGCTCAACGCGCTCGCGGCGGCGCTGCCCCCCGGCGCAGAGGGTCTGCTTGCCGTCGATCACTTTCAAGGCAACCGCACCCCACATACCGATCCCCTCGCGCGTGGCGCGATTATGGGCCTGTCGTTGAAGCATACCCCCGCGCATGTTTACCGCGCCCTCATCGAGTCGATCTGCTTTGGCACTCGCGCCATCGTCGAAGCCTTCGGCGATGCCTTTCACCCCCGCCGTATCGTTGTTGCAGGCGGGGCAACCCGCTCTCCCTTTTGGCTTCAGGTCCATGCCGACACGCTCGGCCTCCCCCTGATCCTCACCGAAGAGACCGAGGCTTGCGCCCTTGGTTCGGCCATCCTTGCCGCGCATGGTGCGGGACATTTCCCGACCATCGATGACGCGGTCGCGGCCATGGTTCGCGTGGCCCGTACCATCGAACCCGATCTGGCGATCCATGACGCCTATGCCCCGATCTACGCCCGCTACCGCGCGGCCTACCACAGCCTAGAACCCCTGCGAGCCCGTGAATGAACGCCCACCACCTGTCCAGAAACTCTGCCGCCTTGGGCCGCTATCGCATGATGCGGCGCATTCGATCGTTCGAGGAACGGGTGGGCGAACTTTTTCTGAAAGGCGAAAGTGCGGGGTCCATGCTGCACCTTTCGATCGGCGAAGAGGCGGTTGTCGGGATGACCGATGCCATGCAGGACGGCGACACCTTCACCACCCATCACCGTGGCCATGGCGTCTTTTTGGGGCGCGGCGCGGACCCCAAACGCATGATGGCCGAAATTGCGGGCAAGGAAGACGGCTATTGCCGCGGCAAGGGCGGATCCATGCATATTGCCGACCGCGCCCTTGGCCACCTTGGCGCCAATGCGATCGTCGGGGGTGGCATTCCCCACATCGTCGGCGCGGGCATCACCTACCGCAATGGGCGATCGGGCCAGATTTCGGTCGCCTTCTTTGGCGACGGGGCGATGTCGCAAGGCATCCTGTACGAATCCATGAACATGGCTGCACTTTGGCACCTGCCGGTCATCTTCTGTTGCATCAACAACCAATACGGCATGGGCACGCGCGTCGACCGTTCAGCGGGCAACCGCGACTTTCCGGCCCGCGCTGCGGCCTTCGGCTTGAACACCGCCCGCGCCGATGGGGCGGATGTAGAGGCCGTGCATGACGCCGCCCGTGCCCTTGTCGCCGCCGCCCGCGAGGGCAAGCCCGGATACCTTGAAATCGACGCCTATCGCTTCTTCGGCCATGCCCGCATGGACAAATCCCCCTATCGCAGCGCGGAAGAAGAAGCCCAAGGCCGCGCCCGCGACCCGCTGACCAATGCCCGCCTCCGCGTCGCTGCCGATGGCCTTGCCACGGACGAGGACATTGCCCGCATCGATGCCGAGGCTGTGACAGAAATGGACGCGGCATTGTCGCATGCAATTGCCGCCCAGCCGCCAGCGCTTTCGACCATGTTCCAAGACGTCTACGCCCCCGGCACACCCGCGCCGCGCCCTCAGGCCCACCGGCTTGCCGCCATCCTTGGGGAAGGAAGCCGCGCATGACCGCCATGCCATCGACTTACCGTGAGGCGATCCGCCAAGCCCTGCTGGATGCCATGCACGCCGATCCCTTCGTGATCCTGATTGGCGAGGAGGTCGGGCTTTACGGCGGTGCTTATGGCGTGACCAAAGGGCTGATCGATATCTTCGGCGCAGAGCGTGTGATTGATGCGCCAATCTCGGAACCCGCCATCATCGGCGCGGCTGTCGGGGCGGCCATGACGGGCCTGCGCCCTGTTGCGGAACTGATGTATGTCGACTTCATCGGCATGACGATGGACCAACTTGCCAATCAAGCCGCCAAAAGCCGCTACATGTTCGGCGGGCAGATTGGCGTGCCCATGGTGCTGCGGACACAAGGCGGCACCGGGCGCTCGGCTGCTGCGCAGCATTCCCAAAGCCTTGAAGCATGGGTCATGCACACACCGGGACTGCGCCTTGTCATGCCCGCAACGGTCAATGACGCCTACCACCTTTTGCGCCAAGCCCTGACCCAGCCCGACCCTGTGGTGTTCATCGAACACAAGGGCCTCTACACGATGAAGGGAGAGCTTGACACCGAAACACCCGATGGCGCGTGGGGCCAGCCCGTCACACGCCGCAAGGGCCGCGACCTTGTCATCTTTTCATACAGCCGCATGCTGCACGAAAGCCTCGCTGCCGCCGAGCGCCTCGCGGCTTCTGGGGTCGAAGCCGAGGTGATCGACCTTCGCTGCCTCAACCCTCTGGACGAGGCGCCGCTGATCGAAGCTGTGAAACGCACCGGTCGCGCGATGGTCGTCACCGAAGCCGTGGTCACAGGTTCGGTCGCCTCAGAGATATCAGCTCGACTGACTGAAACCTGCTTTGACTGGCTTGAAGAACCGATACTCCGCCTTGGAGGCGAGGATATTCCCATCCCTGTCTCTCCCGCGCTTGAACGGGGTTCGATTCCGTCTGAGGCGCTGATCCATGACAGCGCCCTTTGGCTCGTCACCCGAAAGGCTCCGGAATGGGCCGCGTAACGCTGCGCCTGCCCCGTTTGGGCGAAACGATGGAAGAGGCGCGGGTCACCGACTGGCTTGTCGCGCCCGGCAGTGCCTTCAAACGCGGCGATGTGCTTTTGGAGGTCGAAACCGACAAGACGGTGGTTGAGGTTCCGGCACTGACCGATGGAACGCTGCTTGAACGGTTGGTTGGATCCGGCGATATGGTCGCCCTCGACCATCCCATCGCGCTGGTCGAGGCTGAAGGCGAAGCCGATGCCCCCACCGCGTCCCCCAACGTCACTGCACCAACACTGATTTCACCCGCACCGACTGTGCAAGCACCCGGCAGCACCGCGCCGCGTATTGCCGCAAGCCCCGCTGCCCGCGCCGCAGCCCGTCGCACTGGCGCGGACCTTGCGCTTGTGGTCGGCACGGGCCGCCGTGGCCGCATCACCGCGCAAGACGTAGCGGGCGCAACCGAAGGCAAAGGCGCGCATGGCATCGCCCTGCACCGATCGGGCGGCACTGGGCCAACAGTCGTGTTTCTACATGGCCTGTTCGACGATCACCGCGGCTGGCGCGACCTGCCCCGTCGCATCGCAGCCGTGGGCTACAGTGTCCTTTTGGCCGATTTACCCGGACACGGCGACAGCGACCGGGCCAATGACGTGACCGATGCCGTGCAGCGGCTTGCGCAGGCACTCACCGAAGCGGCACCGCACGGCCCATTGCGTTTGATCGGACATTCACTTGGCGCGGCCCTTGCCGTCAAACTCGCGCTCAGCCTGTCTCACCGCATCGACCGACTGATCCTTTCTGCCCCTGCCGGTCTCGGCCCGCGCCTCAACCCGGATTTCACCCAAGGAATGCTTGCCGCAGAGACCACGCAGGCCTTGGCCCGCGCCCTTTCGCTGCTGGGCGCAGGCCCGCTGTCGCAGACTGTGCTTGCGCAAGAGCTTGCCCGCATCAAGTCGCTGCGCGGTGGCCATTCCGCCCTAGCTGCCGCCACGTTGTCGAATGGCTTTCAGCAAATCGACATTTCCGCCGATCTTGCCAGCTTGCGTTGCGATACCCGTGTGATCTTTGGGACAGCTGACCAGATTCTCGACTGGCGAGACGTCGCACAGCTTCCCCCCACCGCCGCGATCCATCTGATCCGCGATGCAGGCCACTTGCCCCATCACGCGGCACCGGACCTGTTTTTATCCC
>JAIYDR010000367.1 GCA_027487395.1 Rhodobacter sp.
CGGGGCGGGCGCACATATATGTGCACCCTCCCCGCGGTGCGTGCGCGCCCATGACTGTGACGTTGCAGCAAAGGTTTGATAGGCTAATCACACCGTCACCCCCGCCGCCTTGGCCCCGCGCTCTGCCCGCAGGTTCCGCGCCAGCAGGTCCATGCAAGCCATCCGGACGGCAACGCCCATCTCGACCTGCTCTTGGATGACCGAGCGGTTGATGTCATCGGCAATCTCGCCGTCAATCTCGACCCCCCGGTTCATCGGACCGGGGTGCATCACGATGGCGTCGGGCTTGGCATAGGCCAGCTTTTCGGCGTCCAGCCCGTAGCGGTGGTAATACTCCCGCTCGGACGGGATAAAACCGCCGTCCATCCGTTCCTTTTGCAAACGCAGCATCATCACCACGTCGCAGCCCTCAAGGCCCGCCTTCATGTCGTCGTAAAGCTCACAGCCAAACTCACCCACGCCCGCAGGCATCAAAGTCGGGGGCGCAATCAGGCGGATGCGGTTTTCCATCTTGCCCAGCAGGATCAGGTTCGACCGCGCCACGCGCGAATGCGCGATGTCGCCGCAAATCGCCACGGTCAGGCGCTGGATACGGCCCTTGGCGCGGCGGATGGTCAGCGCGTCCAGCAGCGCCTGTGTCGGGTGTTCGTGCCGCCCGTCACCCGCGTTCAGAACGGCACAATTCACCTTGGAGGCCAACAGGTTCACCGCGCCCGACGCCCCATGCCGCACCACCAGCAAATCCGGGTGCATCGCGTTCAGCGTCATCGCGGTGTCGATCAGTGTCTCACCCTTCTTCACGCTGCTTTGGGCCACCGACATATTCATGACATCCGCACCGAGGCGTTTTCCCGCCAGCTCAAAACTCGCCTGCGTGCGGGTGGAGTTTTCAAAGAACATGTTGATCTGCGTCATGCCGGCCAGCACATCGGACTGTTTCACCGTGCGGCGGTTCAGATCGACGTAGCGATCCGCAAGATCAAGGATGGTGACGATTTCCTGTGGCGACAGATGCTCGATACCCAAAAGGTGGCGGGCGCGAAAGGACATGGCATCTCTCCGGTGCGGCGGTTGGGCGGGTTATAGAAAGCCGGTGGGGAGGGGACAAGCAAGAAGGGCAGGTTGAGGTGTTTCGCCAAGGGTTCGGTTCTAATGAGACGCGGCAGTCAGGCAATCCTTAACTTCGGACAAGAAAGACGCCATCCGCACCGGGCTTCCCCTCTCCCGGCGGGGGAGAGGGCTATGGTGAAGTGGTATCGTCCCAAGCCCTTGCCGCCCCTGCTGCAGCGGCCTACCGTCCCCGCATGGGAATCGAGATCGACACATCCACCCCTGCAGGGGTTCAGGCGGCGCTGGCGGCTTTGGCGTGGCAAATCGACTGCGGGGTGACCGAGTTTATCGGCGACGATCCGGTCAATGCTTATGACCTGCCGGAAAAATCACCATGGTCGGCAAAGCCTGCCGCTGCTGCGCCACAGGCCCCAACTCAGCGTCCGCAAGCGGCGCCAGCGGCCGATTTCACACCTCAGATCAGCGCCGAACTACGCCAGCAACTCGCGGCGGATGTAGGTGTAGCCGCCGCCGAAGCCGCCGCCCGTGCCGCACATGACCTTAAGGCCCTACGCGAAGCCCTCGCGGCCTTTGACCATTGCGAGTTGAAGCAGGGGGCGAAGTCCCTGGTCTTCTCGGGCGGTCAACCCAGCGCGCGCGTCATGATACTGGGCGAGGCCCCAGATCGGGACGAGGATTTGGAAGGCAAGCCCTTCGTCGGCGCGGCGGGAGCACTGTTCGACCTCATGTTTGCCGCCATTGGTCTGTCGCGTGACAGCACTGACCCCGCGACCGCCCTCTATCTTGCCAACGTCATGCCATGGCGTCCGCCGGGGAACCGCGCACCGACTCCTGAAGAACTCGCGATGATGCGCCCCTTTGTCGAACGCCATATCGCCTTGGCCAATCCTAACATCATCGTCCTGATGGGCAACGCGCCTTGCGCCGCGCTTTTGGGGGCCAAGGGTATCCTGCGCTTGCGCGGCAAATGGACAACCGCCTTGGGCAAACCCGTGATGCCGATGGCCCATCCGACGGACCTTCTGCGCAACCCCGCCAACAAGCGCGAGGCTTGGGGCGATCTTCTGGCCATCAAGGCGCGGCTTGCGTCGTGATGTTGCCGGTTGAGCCCCTGATCCTGTTGGCCTTTGTTCCCGCTGCCTTGGCGCTGAACCTGACGCCGGGGGCGGATATGATGTTCACGCTAGCCCAGGGTCTGCGCGCCGGGCCACGCGCCGGATTGGCGGCCAATGCCGGAATCGCGGTGGGGGGGATGGTCCATACGTTGGTGGCGGGACTTGGCCTTGGGGCGCTGGTGGCAGCGCATCCGATGGCCTTTGACGCGATCCGCTGGGCGGGCGTGGCTTATCTGTTGGTCCTTGCTGCGCAATCGCTGCGCGCGGGTCCCATGGACCTGACGGCGGCGGCTCTGCCGCGCCCCTTGGGGCGGGTGTTTCTGGATGGGATGCTGGTCAACCTGCTGAACCCCAAGGTGATCCTGTTCATCCTCGCTTTCTTGCCGCAGTTTGTAGACCCCTCGCGTCCTGTGCTGGGACAGTTCCTGACGCTGGGCGTCGTGTTTGCGGTGGGCGGTTTGGTCGTCAACGGCGCAGTGGCTGTGTTTGCGGGCGGAATTGGCCAGCGTTTGGCCCGCTCTGCTGGGTTTGCGCGTTGGTTGGGCCGGGCGAGTGCAATGATCTTTGCGGGCCTCGCGCTGCGATTGGCCCTTTTGCAGAAAGGCTGATCCCATGTCGCGCATCGACGAGAGCCGTGAGTTCCTGCCCGTCCGCATCGCCGTGCTGACCGTCAGCGACACCCGCACCGCCGCCGATGACAGGTCCGGCGCTACGCTGGTGGAGCGGTTGACCGGGGCAGGGCACATCCTTGCGGCGCGCGGCATCGTGCAGGATGACCGGGACACCATTGCCAGCCATTTGCGCACATGGATCGCTGATCCGGCGGTGGATGTGATCCTGACCACAGGCGGCACTGGTCTGACGGGACGCGATGTGACCGTCGAGGCACATCGCGATGTCTATGAAAAGGAAATCGAGGCCTTCGGGACGGTATTCACCATCGTGTCGATGCAGAAGATCGGGACATCAGCCGTGCAATCGCGCGCCTGTGGCGGGGTAGCGGGGGGGACGTATCTCTTTGCCCTGCCCGGCAGTCCAGGGGGCTGCCGGGACGCCTGGGACGAGATCCTGAAGTGGCAATTGGATTACCGCCACCGCCCCTGCAACTTCGTCGAGATTTTCCCGAGGTTGGAAGAACATAAGCGGCGGAAGTGAAGAGCGTTACGGCCGTTCGACACAGAGGCGATGTGAAGGATAACTGCTGAACACGCGGCGCGCGGCTATGCCCATTCCCCCTCAAACCCCTTAGGCACCAAGAGGTTATGCCGCCCGAGGTTCTTCACATCCCGCTCGCCGCACAGGGCCATCGTGATGTCCAACTCTTTGCGCAAAATCTCCAGCGCTGCCGTCACCCCGGCTTCCCCCATCGCGCCCAGGCCGTGGATGTAAGAGCGCCCGATCATGGTCCCCGTCGCTCCCATCGCCAGCGCCTTGAGGATGTCCTGACCCGAACGGATCCCCGAATCCAGCCACACCTCGGACCGACCTGCCACGGCATCGACGATACGCGGCAGCATCCGGATCGATGACAGCGCGCCATCAAGCTGCCGCCCGCCGTGGTTCGATACGATGATCGCATCCGCCCCGAACTCTGCCGCGCGCTTGGCGTCGTCTTCGTCGAGGATGCCTTTCAGGATAAACTTCCCCCCCCATTGATCGCGGATGCGCGCGACCTTGGCCCAATCAAGCTTGGGATCGAACTGCTCATTCGTCCAGGAACTGAGCGAAGACATATCCCCCACGCCCTTGGCATGGCCCACGATGTTGCGGAAGGTGCGGCGCTTCGTGCCCAGCATCCCCATCGCCCAACGCGGACGCAAAGCCATGTCGAGCATATTGGGGATTGTCAGGCGCGGCGGGGCAGAGAGGCCGTTCTTGATGTCCTTGTGCCGCTGACCAAGGATCTGCAGGTCAAGCGTCAGCACCAATGCCTCGCATTTTGCCGCCTGCGCGCGTTGGATCAGGCGGTCCACGAAGTCATGATCTTGCATGACGTAAAGCTGAAACCAGAAGGGTGCAGTGGTGTGCTCCGCCACATCCTCGATCGAGCAGATCGACATCGTGGACAGGGTGAAGGGCACGCCGAACTTTTGCGCCGCCCGCGCTGCCTTGATCTCTCCATCCGCGCTTTGCATGCCGCAGAGCCCAACCGGGGCAAGGGCAACGGGCATGGTCACAGGGCGTCCGATCATCGTGCCAGCGGTGCTGCGGTTGGACATGTCCACCGCCACCTTCTGGCGCAGACGGATTTGGGAAAAATCGCTGACGTTGTCGCGGAAGGTCTGCTCGGTATAGCTGCCGCTTTCGCAGTAATCGTAGAACATCTTCGGCACCCGCCGCTTGTGCAGGCGTTTGAGGTCGGCGATGCAGGTGATGGCGGCCATGGGAAGATCCTTGGAAAGTGGTTACCTTTCCGTACCAATCTTCAGACCCGCCCGCAATCAATCCAGCGGATCAACCCGACCGATCAGGGCCGCTTGCCCATGGCGCAGGCCTTGCGCGTCGGCCACCGTCCACAGCACGGTGTCGCGGATCAGGAACCGCCGACCCTTGGCCGAAACTCGGATGCCTTGGTAATCGCCGACCCACCCCTTTGCCAAGGCCACCGCCAACAGGCGCGCGCGGTCGCCTTGGATGGCCGGTTCAGCTTGCGCCGACAGGCGCGAGGGCAAAAGGGTGAAGCGCGCCCAATCCATCTCCCACAGCGTCAGCGCGGCGGTGTTGGCGTAGCGAAAGATCGGATCAGCTTCGACCCCATGCGAGACCAGTGGCATAGCCATGTCTCGTAAAGCCTGCGCCAAAACGGCGTCACCCATTTCGACATAGCCGGGGATCAATTCATGCCCCACGGTCCGGGCGAAACTCTCGGCCAAAAGGCGCGCATAGGCCCGGGTCGCAGGGCTGTCAGGCATTCAGGCCCGCCCAGCCGTGGCCGACAGGCTGACCGGGTCAATCCCCATGCCGCGCAGCACCGCCGCCCATTTCCCAGCGTCATTGGCAGAAAACACCACATCCGCCACCGCATCAGCAATCAGCCAGCCATTTGAGAGAATCTCTGACTCAAGCTGCCCGGGCCCCCAACCGGAATAGCCAAGTGCCAAAAGCGCCTGCGCCGGACCATCCCCTGCTGCCAAAGCCTCAAGGATATCCAGTGTCGCGGTCATGCCAAAGGTCGCGTCGATCTGCATTGTGGCAGGCCCCCCGCGATAATCGCGGCTGTGCAGCACAAAGCCACGCCCGCGTTCGACCGGACCCCCGTGATGCACGCGGATGTCGCGCCCGGCCTCGCCCAAGGGAATGCTCAACTGCGCAAGCAGATTGGCAAAGGTCAGGTCCTGCGCGGGACGGTTGATGATCAGCCCCATCGCGCCATCGTCAGAATGGGCGCAGATCAGGATCACGGTCTTCTCGAACCGCGGGTCTCCCATGCCGGGCATGGCGATCAGCAACTTTCCGTCAAGGTCCATCGCGGCGCTCCTTCGTCTCGTTCGTCCCCAATGTGGCCCTGTTGCGCGGATGCCTCAAGTCCCTGCCTCGAGATTAGCCTTCGCCTTATCGTGATTTCCCCCCCTTGAGCGCCTGAGGCATGGTCGCGCCATGATCAAAACAGCACTCACTTTCGCCCTTTTGGCCGTGATGGCACCGTCGGCCCATGCCGAAACCCAAGAGGAAATACTGTCTGCTCGACTGCTTGCAGGCTATGCCACCGAACAGGGCACGCGCATGGCCGGACTGGAGATGGCCTTTGCGCCGGGGTGGAAAACCTATTGGCGCGCGCCGGGGGATGCCGGGATTCCGCCTGTGTTTGATTGGTCCGGGTCTGCGAACGTCAAGGCCGTGCATGTGCACTGGCCGCGCCCCTCGGTGTTTCATCTGAACGGGATGCAAAGTGTGGGCTATCATGATGCGCTGGTCTTGCCGCTGGAGGTTCAGCCCGTGGACCCCGCAAAGCCGGTGGCGCTGCACCTGCGGGTTGATTTGGGGGTCTGCAAAGATATCTGTATGCCCGCGACGCTTGATCTGACCACCGATCTGACGCCGGATGACGGGGATGCGACGATCCGTGCGGCGCTGGCCGACCAACCGATCAGCGGCGTGGCGGCGGGGATGGAGGATGTGCACTGTACGGTGGAACCGATCCGCGACGGGCTGCGCGTCACGGCGCATCTTGATCTTCCGTTACAAGGGGCGGAAGAGACGGTGGTGCTGGAATCCGGTCTGGACGGGGTCTGGGTCTCTGAGGCGACAACTTCACGCGACGGGGATCGCTTGACGGCCGTTGCCGACATGGTGCCCCCCGAGGGAGCGCCCTTTGCGCTGGACCGATCTGGCGTCGTCGTCACCGTGATCGCACCGGATCGGGCGGTAGAGATAAAAGGCTGTCCGGGTGGGTGATTTAGATTTGGCGAAACAACTGGGATTGCCTCAATGGCCAAGGCATCCGGGCCAACCTAAGGGTGGTTTTCTTACCTTTTAGGTTCGGGTCGCCTTACTCTGCATTCCCCGCCCGCCGCATCAGGGGCGCGACGACCAACACCATCAACAGCATCGCGGCGGCAAAGACGAAGGCGAACCGCAAGCCAAATGTCCCTGCCAGAAAACCCAGCATCGGCGGGCCAAAGAAATAACCACAATAACCCAACAGCGTGGCACGGGCCACGGCGCGGGCACGGGACTGCGGCTCTGCCAGTCGACCGACCAGTGAAAACCCGGTGGGCGCGATCACCGACGACCCGATCCCCATCACGATGAACCCAGCATAGGCCATCGTCGGCGTCACAGCCATCGCGGCGCCCAAAGCACCTATGGCCGACAGCACCGCGCCGCCCATCAGCAACCGAAACGGATTAATCCGCGCCACCAGCCCCTGCCCCGCCAGACGGGCAAATCCCATCGTCAGCGCCAGCGCCGCAGGCCCCATCGCGCCCTGTTCCGGACTGCCACCAAGCGTCTGTTCAATATGCAAGGCGGACCAATTCTCGGCGGCATTCTCCGTCAGGAAGGCGATCAACACGATCACCCCACCAAACACCGGGATGAGGCCCAGCGGGGCGGCGCTGCCATCCTTGGGCTTGCGCAACCCCTCAATCCGGCCATCGGCCTCAATCGTCAGGACCACCATCACCAAGGCCAGCATGGCGCAGGTGCCCATCACCCAAGCTGGACCCCACTCTGCCCCACGCATCGCCCCCGTGGCCATCGCTCCGCCCGCATAGCCAAAGCTATAGGCCGCGTGGCACAGGTTCATCAGATGCAGGCCGCGCGCATTTTCCAGCGCCGAGACTCGGGCATTCATCAACACATCCGTCAGGCCGGTGCTCGCCCCGCAGCACATCATGGCCAAGGGAAACAAAAGCGGCACCCAAACCTGCCCCGGCAGCATAAAGGCCAGCGCCATAAGCCCCGCCGCCACCGGCAAGGCCGCTCGACCCAAAGCCGCACCGATCATCGGCGCGGCCAGCATTGCCGATATAGCAGCCAAAGGAGTCGCCAAAAGCAGTAAACCAAGTGTGCGTTCGTCCACCCCCAATTGCGCTTTGAGATCAGGCAGAACAGCGGCGAATGTGCCCCATAACACCCCCATCGCGGCAAAAGCGGCAATGGGCGCGCGGGCAGCGGAAAGGGTCTTGCCAAGGGCGGGGGAAATGCGGTCCATGATCGGACCATAGCGGCGCGCAGGCCACCGGCTTTCCTGCCCGCGACACCCGACATACCCGCCGCGACCCGTGCGCAAGCAGTGGTTTTGTAGGCGTTTCCTGCTTTCCTTTGACCCGATTCCCTGCTATCCGCCGCCGGTCGCGCCGTTTCACCCTTGGAGGGCGGCGGACTGAAACTCGATAGGAGAGACAAAATGGCTCGTGAGATCATTGATCTTGAAGCCCAGGCACGGACGGGGACAGGCAAGGGGGCCGCTCGTCAAGCTCGTCGTGAGGGCTACGTACCCGGGATCATCTATGGTGACGGCAAGGAACCCACGCCGATCAACATGAACTACAACTACCTCTTGAAGCGCCTGCGTCAGGGCCGCTTCTTGCAGACCCTGTTCAACATCAAGGTTGCTGGTGGCGAAGAGGCCCATGTGATCTGCCGCGGCGTCCAGCGCGATGTCGTCAAGGATCTGCCGACCCATGTGGACTTCATGCGCATTCACGACGAATCGCGCATCAACCTGTTCATCCATGTGGAATTCGTGAATCACGAAGCCTCGCCGGGCCTAAAGCGCGGCGGCACGCTGACCGTGATCCGTCACGAAGTGGAACTGGAAGTGCTGGCCGGCGACATCCCGGACCACATCACCGTAGACCTGACCGGCAAGCAGATCGGCGACGTGATCCACGTCAATGACATCGACCTGCCCGCAGGCGCCGTGCCGACCGTTTCGCGCAACTTCGCCGTTGCGAACATCGCTGCACCGACCGGACTGGCCGCTGCAGAATGATCCGCGCCACTCGGGGCAGGGTCTGAAATAAGAAAAGGCGACGGGGCAACCCGTCGCCTTTTTTTGCTGTGGCAGGTTTGCCCGCGCCTTAGGCCACACGGGGCAAGGGCGGTTGCTGCGGCGGTTGCTGGATTTCGACCGGTGCGAATGCTTGTGCGGCATCAGGCGTCTCCACAGTCGGCTCAACGGGCTGCGATTCCCCGCCGACCGAGAAAAAGCCCACCGTCCGGCGCAAGGACTCGGCCCGATCCGCCAGATCGGCGGCAGTCGAGGATAGGCTGTGCGACGCATCGCGCGTGCTTTGGGCCGCGCCATCCACCTTTCGGACAACCTCGGTCACTTGGCGCACACCCAAGGCCAGCTCACTGTTGGCGCGGTTGATTTCGGCCACACGCGACAAAGTCCCGTCGATATCAGTCAGCAATCCAGACAGCATACGGCCGGCATCGGTTGACACCTGCACGGTCACGCGCGACAGGGCGTCAATCTCGGATGCTGCAGCATTGCTGCGTTCGGACAGTTTGCGCACCTCTGCCGCGACCACAGAAAATCCGCGTCCGGCATCGCCCGCGCGTGCGGCTTCGACCGCCGCATTCAGCGCCAGAAGATCGGTTTGGCGCGCAATATCGCGCACCACACCAATCCGGTCAGTGATTTCCTGCATCGAGGTTACGGCGCGTTCCACCGTGGCCACCGTGTCTTGCGCCTGCAGCAGCACCCGGCGCGCGGCCTCTTCGGTCATATTGGCGTTGCGGGCAGTCTCGGCGATATTCGCCGCCATCTCTTCCATCGCGGTCGAGGCGATATCACTGTCAGCCGCCTGCCCGCGTGACGTGCGGTCCAGCCCTTGCGCGGTTTCAGACAGCATCTGAACCCCGCCCGCCACGGAACGGGCACCCTCCGCCGCTTCAGCAACCACGACTCGCACAGCCTGTGCCATACCATCGATAACTTTCAAGAGATCGGTCAATTCGTTGTTGCCGCGCACCACGGCGCGGGCATCGAGATTGCCCCTAGACACTTCTCCCGCCAGACGGGTCACAGACCGCAAGCCGCGCGTCAAGGCCCGCTGCGTCCAGATCATCGCCAAAGCGCCCAGAACCAGCGCCGCAGCCAAAGCACCAAGAATGGCCTTGTTTGCAAATTCCGCCCGCGCTTCTGCGCCTTGAACCGAGGCGCTCATGCTCGAGCGTTCCAAGGTAATCAGACGCCTCGATCCTTTGTCCATCTCGGTGACAATGGGATCGACGGTCTTGGTCAAGAGGCCTGCGGCAACAACAACCCCGCCGTTTGCAGCCGCCTTCATCACCAGCGCATGTGCCTCGTTCAAGCGCGCGGCTGCATCGACATAGGCATTCAGCAACGTGACCTCGCCGGGTGCGGCATCGGCCAAGGACTCTTCCAGCACCTTGCTTTGTTCCTTGGTGATCAGGTCCAGCGCCGCCTTCGCTCTGCTGCGGGATGAGGCATCCTGGGCAAAGACAAAGCCGCGAATTTCAGCGCGGGTTTGCGCCAGCAAACGTCCCAGTTGCTGCACGCGTTCAAGCGAGGCCATATCGACATTCACGATATGCGCTTGCTGGGCGGCCAGTTCCCCCATGGTGCGACTGGCCAATGCCCCGGCACCGATGAACATCCCCCCCATGAGGATCAGCGTCAAGTTCATCCGCATCCTGATTGTCAGTCGCATATCAGTCCTTCGCCATGAAAGCAGCCGCAGCCGCGGCAGCAGATTTAACCTATATGTTTTCCAGTAACGGCAAAACTGACCATGGATTTGAGGGAGGATGGGCAGTTTTTGAACAGCCCCACCGAAAGGCATGTTCTAAAGGTGCAAACGGACGGACCAAGTCCGACCGACCACTTGGCGTCGATCCGTGTAGGCAGTGCTGGAATCCGGCCGCCGTTTTGGGCAAGACGGTGACTATAGGATGACGGAGTGCAGGAAGATGCGGCTTTGGGTGGGTCTGGGCAATCCAGGGGTGAAATACGCGGGCAACCGCCACAACATCGGCTTCATGACGCTGGACCGCATCGCCGCCGATCACGGCTTTGCTCCGTGGAAACGCGCGCATCAGGGTGTGATGGCCGAGGGACGATTGGGGTCAGAGCGGGTGATCCTGCTGAAGCCCGAGACGTTCATGAACCTGTCGGGCCAGTCGGTGCGCGCCTGCATGGATTTCTTCAAGCTGACGCCCGCCGAAGTGACCGTGTTCCATGATGAGCTGGACCTTGCGCCGGGCAAATGCCGCGTCAAAGCGGGCGGCGGGCATGCCGGGCACAACGGCTTGCGGTCGATCCACCAGCATCTGGGGACCGATGCCTATGGGCGGGTGCGGCTGGGGATCGGTCATCCAGGGCACAAGGACGCGGTGGCGGGTTATGTGCTGCATGATTTTGGCAAGGCGGATCAGGACTGGCTGGACGATCTGATGCGCGGGATTTCGGATGGTGCAGCGGCCTTGGCGGCGGGGGATGGGGCGAAGTTCCTGAACGCGGTGGCACTGCGGACAGCGCCACCACGTCCGTCAACGGGGAAGGGCGAAGGGGCCCCGGTGGAAGCACCCGCAAAGCCTGCAGAGCCTACCTCTGCACCAGACAACCGCAGTCCCATGCAGCGGTTGGTGGATCGGTTCCGTGGCGATTGACCCAGTGTCGCCGACTTAGGCGGCTTGTGGGACGCTGTCAGCGGACACCGTGACCTCTTCCGTCTCTAGTGAGAAAAACGCGACCGTATTCTTCAGACTTTCGGCCTCACGCGAGAGGGTCTCGGCGGTTGATGAAAGTTGCCGTGAGGCTGCGCTGTTGGACTGGGTGGCCATATCCACCTGTCGCATCGCCTCATTCACCTGCTGCATACCGATGACCATTTCGGAATTGGCACGAGAAATTGCTGTGACTTGCTGCTGCGTATCTTGCATGTCGGTCAATAGGCCAGAAAGCAACCCGCCCGCACGTTCCGAGACCTGCACGGTTCTGCGCGAGAGATCGTCGATTTCCTGCGCGGCGGCGCGGCTGCGTTCGGACAGTTTCCGCACCTCTGCCGCGACGACAGAAAAGCCTCGACCCGCATCCCCGGCCCGCGCGGCCTCGACCGCGGCATTAAGGGCCAGAAGATCGGTCTGACGCGCGATTTCCTGCACGATCCCGATACGCGAGGCAATGTCGCGCATGGAAGACACGGCAGCATGGACCGCCTCGGCGGATTCCTGCGCAGCCGACATCGCCCGCAGCGCCATCGCTTCAGTCTGGCTCGCACCGCGTGCGGTTTCGGTGATGTTTGCCGACATCTGCTCCATCGCCGAAGACGCGGCCTCGGCCGTGCGGGCTTGGCCCACGGCAATCCCATCCAGCTCGCTCGCCGTCGCCGAAAGCTCTGTCGCCCCTGACGCCACAGAAAACGCCCCGGTGTTGGCGCGCGCCACCACGTCGCGCATGGCCCGCACCATCTTTACGAGATCGGCTTGCACATGGGTCATCTCGTCCCTTGCTTCGACATCGCCGGGATCGGACAGGTCTCCCTCGACCACCGCACGTGTGCGCTCGGCCACGGCCCGGACACCACGGCTGAGACTTGTCCGTATCCAAGCCCAGGCGCCGACCCCGATAGACACGGTGGCGAGCAAAACGGCCAACAGCTGAATGCGCGCTTGCCGCGACAATTCGGTGGCGGCGATCACAGCCTGTTCCATGTGCCGCGTCTCTTCGCCAGCGATTTCGGCCTGCAGCGCCTCCATTTCGGCGGCGGCTGCGTCGCCTTCGCCGGCCAGCATTTCTTCGGCTTTGCCGGCACCGCCAAAAAGCAGCACCTGCATGACCTGTTTGTTTACAGCGTCGATCCGATCCTTGATCGCAACGTAGCGATCCAGCATGACCACCTGTTCCGGCGAAGCAGCGGTGCGGGCTTTCGCTATCAGCTCTTCTTGATCCGCGCGCAGGGATTTCAGCAGCTCCTTGATGGCACGCCGCTTCTCGGTATCCTCGGTCAGCAGATATTTGCGGATTTCGGTCTGGATGCGTTGCTGGATCGTGCCCAGACGATCGGCCTCGCGCAGACGGTGAAGGGTTCCATTGACCACCTCTTCCTGTCGCGCAGTGACCTCATCCAAAGTGCTAATAGCGACATAACCTGAGAGGCCGAACAGGGCCAACATGAAGAAGATCGAAATCGTAAGTCGAGTTTTGATCGAAATGCGCATGACGGTGCCCTTCCACAGGTTCGCGTGAAAGAGTGCAGGCAACACGGGCCTTGCGGAATGCCGCGTCGGTATAGCCAAATGCGACCAAGGGATGGCCTCGGCCCAAGGCTGTAACACGGGTAACATTGATACGACGATTTTTGGTCAGAGTTGCAAAACATCACAAACACCTGCGTAACAGCTCAAAACGCTTGCCCATCAGGGCAGTAGCAGCACGAATCGCCCCTCCGTTTTGGGTGGGGGCCGATTCGGTCACGCCGCCCTCATGGTGCGCGACGGACATCCCGCAAAAGACGGTTTCAAGAGCCCGTCAGAAAAGCTCCGCCAGAGGACAACCGTAGCCCGATGCGGCGATTGTGAGCAGGTTCAAAAAGGCTGGGAACTTTAGATCAATATCCTGAACCCGACCCGAACGGCCTTTCAGGATAGCCAACCCCCGTCAAATACAGTCCCTGCGGCGGGCAAACGGGACCGCAGGCGGCACGGTCCCGCGCCTCGAGCGCCTGCCTCACATCGTCGGGTGACCATGCGCCTGCCCCCACGCGCTCCAACGTACCGACGATCGAGCGCACCTGATTGTGCAGAAAACTCCGCGCGCGCAGGGCAAAGCGGTATTCCACGCCGCCCGTATAGGGATGTTCGGTGATCGTTACCTCATCCAGCGTTTTGACCGGGCTTTTGGATTGGCACATGGTGGAGCGGAATGTGGTGAAGTCATGCAACCCCACCAGATGCGCCGCCCCCGCTTGCATCGCCGACAGGTCCAGCGGGTTGAGCACCTGCCAAACCCGGCCCTTGTCATGCGTCACTGGCGCGCGGCGTGCGACGAGGCGGAAGAGATACCGCCGCTCTACTGCCGAAAACCTTGCATGGAAGTCGTCCGCCACCCGTGCGGCACAGACAATCGCCACCGGGGCAGGTTTCAGGTGCCAGTTCAGCGCCTCGGACAATCGAAACGGGTCCCAATCGCGCGACAGGTCCACCGTCGCCACCTGCCCCGTCGCATGCACCCCCGCATCGGTGCGTCCTGCCGCCGCAATGGTATGTGACCCCGGCTCCAGCCGCGCCAAGGCGTCCTCAACCGCGCCCTGCACCGAAGGCTGGCCCGCAGCCTGCCGCTGCCAGCCCGAAAACGGCGTGCCGTCATAGTCAATAAGAAGCGCGAAACGGGGCATGGCGCGGGGTTAGCGCAAACCGGGTGCGGCTGTCCACCTCTGCCCCCTACACAGCGGGGTAGTTCATGCCTATCTTGGCGACGAAAGGATCACATCCGTGGTTTTCACCTCTCTCACTGACGGGCTGTCGCGCGGGATCACTGGCGCGGTTGAGTCCGTCTCGGACGTGCTGTCGGGCGCGGCTTTTGATCCTGTGATCCGTCTGGGCGTGACGGGCCTGTCGCGGGCGGGCAAGACCGTGTTCATCACTGGGCTTGTCGCCAACCTTCTGGACCGCGGGCGCATGCCGCAACTGCGCGCGGTGGCGGAGGGGCGGGTGCAGACGGTGCATCTGCAACCCCAGCCCGACATGACCCTGCCGCGCTTTGACTTTGAGGGGCATTTGGCCGCCATGACCGGCGATGATCCACGCTGGCCAGACAGCACGCGGGCTGTGTCGGAACTGCGGCTGTCGTTCCTTGTGCAGCCCACGGGGTTCCTTTCCGGTCTGACCGGACCGCGTCGGGTCCATCTCGACATCGTGGATTACCCCGGGGAATGGCTGTTGGACCTTGGGCTGTTGGACAAGACCTACGCCCAATGGTCCGAAGACACGCTGGACCGCATCGCCAAACGCCTTGAGGCCGCCGAGTTCATGTCCATGGCTCGGGCCGAAGATGGCGCCCTGCCTTTGGACGAACAGCGCGCGCAAGCGCTGGCGGCGTCCTTCACCGCCTATCTGACGGCCGCCCGCAAGGCAGGTTGGTCGGATTGCACGCCGGGGCGGTTCCTGCTGCCTGGTGATCTGGCAGGCTCACCGGTGCTGACCTTTGCTCCTTTGCCCCGCCCTGCTGATCCCCCGCGCCACAGCTTCTGGCACACGATGGAACGGCGGTTCGATGCCTATAAATCGCAAGTGGTGAAACCCTTCTTCCGCGACCATTTCGCCCGGATCGACCGGCAAGTGGTGTTGGTTGATGTCTTGGGCGCGATCCATCAAGGCCCCCGCGCGGTTGAGGATTTGCGCCGCACGATGGCCGATGTGCTTTCGGCGTTTCGCCCCGGTCGCAATGGCTGGCTGTCAGGCCTGCTCAGCGGGCATCGGGTGGAGCGTATCCTCTTTGCCGCGACCAAGGCCGATCATTTGCACCACAGCCAGCACCCGCAATTGACCGCCATCACCGAGGCGCTTTTGCGTGACGCCCGCAGCCGCGCCGATTTCGCCGGGGCCCTGACCACGGCGATGTCGCTGGCCGGTCTGCGCGCCACGGTCGAGGAAGAGGTGACCCGCAACGGCGCGACCCTGCCCTGTGTGCGGGGGCGTCTGGTCAGCGGCAAGTCGGGGGCGATGTATCCCGGACGATTGCCCGAAGACCCCGCCCGCCTGCTGTCACCCGCGCGTCAGGGGGCGGAACGCTGGCTTGATGCCGAGTACGGCGTGATGGGCTTTTTGCCCGCGCGCATGGCGCTGAAACCCGGCGAAGGCCCGCCGCACATCCGTCTTGACCGCGCGGCGGAATTCCTGATCGGAGACCGGCTGTGACCGACACGCCAGACCGCCCTTTCGTGATCGAATTGACTGATGAGGTGGACCCCTCAACCGCTGCCCCGGTGCCGGACCCGCTGCCCGATGGCGCGGCAATGCAAGCGGCGGCGCGAATTGCGGTGGCGCGGTCCTCGGGCCTGACGCGCTTTGCGCTGTGGTCGTTCTCGGCGCTTTTTGGCTTTGTGCTGTCCGTCGCGGTCTATGACTTTGTGGCGTCACTTTTGGCCAGCAATCAGATGCTGGGGACCGTGGCGCTGATTCTGACAGGTTTTGCCATCCTTTCGGCGTGCTTGCTGGCGCTGCGCGAGGCGATGACCTTTGCCCGCCTGTCCCGTTTGGATCACCTGCGGGCCGAGGTGGCCGAGGTGCGCGATCTGACCCATGCCCGCAAAGTGGCCGCGCAGATTGCAGCGCTCTATCGTGGGCGGTCGGAACTCACCAGCGTGCTATCGAGATTGAAAGCGCGCGAGGCCGATGTGCTGGATGCCGACGCGCTGCTGCGCCTGACAGAGGCGGATCTGATGGCCCCGCTGGATGCCGCCGCCGTGCGAGAGGTGGAAGGTGCCGCGCGTCAGGTGGCCACGGTCACGGCGCTGGTCCCGCTGGCCTTGGCCGATGTGGCGACGGCGCTGTTTGCCAATCTGCGCATGATCCGCCGCGTGGCCGAGATTTACGGCGGACGTTCTGGCACCTTGGGCAGTTGGCGGCTGATGCGGCGGGTGTTTGGGCATCTTTTGGCCACAGGCGCAGTTGCCTTGGCGGATGACCTGATCGGATCGGTTGCAGGGGGTGGCATCCTGTCGAAACTGTCGCGCCGCTTTGGTGAAGGCGTGGTGAATGGTGCCCTGACCGCCCGCGTCGGCCTTGCGGCGATGGAGTTGTGCCGCCCGATGCCCTTTGCCGTCCTTCCACGCCCCGGAGTGACGCAGACCGTCAGCCGCGCCTTGGCCGGACTGATCCCAAGCCGAGAGCGCGACTAGCCCCCCGACACCGTCGACGCGATCTTGCGAAAAAGCGCCATGTTGTCTTCGCTGACGCCTTCATCTTCAAACCCCAGATCGGCGGCGTTGACGGCGATGACCACGTTGCGGGTCCGGTCGATCCAGATGTATTGGCCATAGATGCCTTGGGCGTTGAACTCCCCAGGTCCTGCGCCATCGGCGATCCACCACTGATAGCCATAGCCAGAGCCATCCTTGGCCTGCGGTGCCGTCGATTGCATCGCCCAGTCGCGCGGCACGATCTGGCGGCCCTGCCATTCCCCACCCTGCAACATCATCTGGCCAAAGCGCGCATAGTCCCGCGTGGTAGCATTCAACCCGCCAAGGACAAAGCTGACGCCATCGCCATCGGTCAGGTAATAGGGCGCGGCCTCCATCCCCAAAGGCGCAAGGATGTGACGTTCCAGCAGTTCGGGGATATCCTCACCCGTCGCCCCGCGGATCACCATGCCCAGCACATGCGTGTCAATCGAGACATAGTGCATCCGCGCGCCGGGTTCTGCGGCGCGGTCTTTCATGTCGGCGGCAAAGCCATCCATGCTGCCGCCCAAGGCCAGCACGCGGCCCATACGGTTGATGTCAGACCAGAAGTCCAGATAATCCTCATTGAACCCAACGCCCGAGGACATGGTCAGCACGTCATGGATGCTGGCCCCATCATAGGCCGACCCAACCAGCGCGGGGGCGTATCTGGTAACCGGATCGTCCAGACTGACGATCTTGCCTTCGGCAAGCACGATCCCGAACAACGCCGAGAGGAAGCTTTTCGCCACCGACCACGAGATCCGCAAATCCTCAGCCCCGGTGCCAAGATAAAAGCTTTCGTGGACCAGAGCGCCGTTCTTTAGCACCACCAGAGCCGTGATATTGCGCGCAGCGACCCAATCCGCCACCTCCGGCGGTAAGGCGGCATCGGTGCCTTTGGGCAAAGGGCTGACAGGACCCTCGCCGCGCGACAGGGGGCGGGTCAGGAACAAACTGTCCATCTGGCTGAAATTCTGAACGATGCGATCCGGCGCGAACAGGCTGTTGACGGCCATCAGACGCGTGATTTCTTCACGCTTCCATAGGCCAAGCGCTGCCACGATTAGGGCCACGCCGCCCAACACCTTGACCCAACGCCGCATAGCTATCCCCCAACCACTTTCGACAATTCTCACTCCGAAACGTGCACCAAGCCAAGACTGCCGTGACGTCACCCCGCTTCCCCCGTTGCGCAAATATCCCACGGGGGTGCGGGGGTGTGAAACCCCCGCTTCTGGCGGTGGACGCTGACTCTGCGCTCGCCTAATCTCGCATAGCGGTAACCGGAGCATGCCATGACCTTGATCGACCTTGCCCTTAGCCAATTCATGGACCCGTTCCGCATCGCGCTGTTGATCGGGTTGGTGTTCACCATGCAGCGCACTGTGGCGATTACAGGCAAGGTGATCCCGCTTCTGGCAGGGATTGCCTTTGTCGCGGTGATTATCCCCTCGACCATCACGCAAGGTTTGCCGGTGGATTACATTACACAGATTGGGGTGGGGATTGTCACCAATGCGGTGATCCTAGCCGTGATCCTTGGGGTGAAGACGCTGATTGACCGCCGGAACGCAGGCTAAGGGTCAGGCTGCGCCACCCAGCACACGGTGTACTTCTTGGCGCAGGAATTTCAGTTCAAACGGTTTTGAGATGAAGCCATCCGCACCAAGGGCGAGGACGCGCTTTTGCTCTGCTGCGGATCCGCGCGCCGTCATCATGAGCACGCGCACATCAGACAGCCGAGGATCGGTGCGGATGTCGCGGCAGATGTCATAGCCCGACACCTCGGGCAGCATGATATCCAACAGCACAAGATTGGGGCGGGTGTCGCGGATACGGGCCATCGCTTCGGCTCCGCTGGAGACACGCTGGCATTCCATACCCTCGCGGCTGATCACATATTCCAGCGCGATGGCGATGTTGTCGTCATCCTCGACGACAAGGATGCGGGCTGACGTGAGGGAGGGCGCGATACCGTCGGTCATGGCGGTCCTGCGGCAAGGGGGACAGGAAAAGGGACAAACGAAAGGCAAGATGATCAGTCCGGGGCGCGGAGTAACCCGCGCCCCGGGGGTATCTACAAGGATCAGTCCTTGAAGATGTCCTTCTTGTGGGTTCCACCCGGCACGAACAGAGCACCGATCACCACGGTCGCGGCCGCAATAATGATCGGATACCACAGACCACCATAGACGTTCCCGGACTGGGCCGAGATTGCAAAGGCGGTTGCGGGCATCAGACCACCGAACCAGCCGTTGCCGATGTGGTAGGGCAGCGACATGCCAGAGTAGCGGATACGGGTCGGGAAGAGTTCGACCAGCATCGCCGCAATCGGGGCGTAAACCATCGTCACAAGGATGATCAGATAGGTCAGGATCGCAACCAGCGTCAGTTTCTGCGCCGTGAAGATGTCGAGGAAGTGCTGCGCCTTGGCGACGGTGGTGTTGGCGTCAGCCGACAGCGGATAGCCCGCAGCGGTCA
>JAIYDR010000049.1 GCA_027487395.1 Rhodobacter sp.
ACCCTCGCCGCCCTACCGCCTGAGGCGCGCGATTCGGCGTTGGCCGCCGTTCTGACCCGCGGTTTTCCCAACGCCTAAACCGCGCGGTCGATCCGGGTCGACAGGTGAATCAGGCTTTCGGACGAGTTTACCCCGGTCATCTGGCCGATCTGGTCCAGCACCTGATCCAGAACTTGTGTGTTCGGACCCGCCACCTGAAGCAGCAAATCAAAGCGGCCAGAGGTGGTAAACACTTTCTCTACCTCAGAAATTGCCTTCAGCCGTTGCAGCACACCTGCCTGTGCGCGCGGCTCGATCGACAGCAGAACCGAGGCGCGCAGACGTCCCTGACGCGCCCCTTCGCCCAGCTTCAACGTGTAGCCCGCAATCACCCCGGTGGTCTCAAGCCGCTCCAGCCGCGCCTGAATGGTGGAGCGCGCCACCTTCAATCGCCGCGCCAGAGTCGCCACAGACATGCGTGCATCGGCCCCCAAAAGGCCGATTATGTTACGATCCAGTTCATCCATGCAATTTGCCCGCCTTTTTCGTCATTATGCCGACTATTCACTACATTTATACAGTTTTGTCCGGTGAAGTTGTACATCATATGCGGCATCCTTAGTTGCAGGAAAAGGGCGGCTCATACGCACCTGGCCTGGTTGGAAAAACCGCGCAGGTGCTGCTGTCCCGGATCGAGCAACGGGAGCGGACTTGCGTCTTATTGGCCGAAAGGATCACGCCGATGGGACTGTCCAAAACAATCTGGACCAATCCGACCGAATTCCTCCGCAACCAGCAACCGGAGAATCCGGTGCTGTTTTTCTCGCCCTCTGCAGTGCAGTCGGCGGCGCGGCGTTTCATTGATGGCTTTCCGGGCATGGTCACCTATGCCGTGAAGTCGAACCCGGGCGAAGAGGTTGTCGAAAACCTCGCCGCCGCCGGTGTGCGTGGCTATGACTGTGCCTCGCCGTTTGAGATTGACCTGATCCGCCGCTTGGCCCCGGATGCGGCGATTCATTACAACAACCCTGTGCGTTCCTTGGCGGAAATCCGTCATGCGGTCGAAAAGGGCGTGAAGTCCTGGTCGGTCGATTCGAAATCCGAACTGGCCAAACTGATCGCCCATGTGCCGACGCAGGATTGCGAAATCGCGGTCCGCTTCAAACTGCCGGTGTCGGGGGCCGCCTATAACTTCGGTGCGAAATTCGGCGCGACGGTGGAACTGGCGACCGAGTTGCTGAAGACGGTGGCCGGAGCCGGGTTCATCCCGTCGATCACCTTCCACCCCGGCACGCAATGCACCGATCCCGCAGCCTGGGAGGCTTATATCCGCACCGCCGCCGTCATCGCCCGCGATGCCGGCGTGACGATTGCGCGCCTGAATGTCGGCGGCGGCTTCCCGTCGCACCGCCTGAACGGTGTGATGCCGCAGCTTGAGGCGACCTTCGCGCTGATCGACAAGACCGCGACCGAGGCCTTCGGTGACAACCGCCCGCTGTTGATCTGTGAACCGGGCCGCGCGCTGTGCGGTGATGCCTTCACGCTGGCCGCACGCATCAAGTCGATCCGCGACGACGCGCATGTGTTCCTGAATGATGGCGTTTACGGCTCGATGGTGGAACTGCCGATGATCGGCATGATCGACCGGATCGAGGTGATGGACATCGACGGCCACAAGCGCAAAGGCGAGATCCAACCGCGCATCGTCTTTGGCCCCACCTGCGACTCGGTGGACCGTCTGCCCGGCGAAGTGCCGCTGCCTTCGGATATCGAAGAAGGCGATTTCGTGATCGTGCACGGCATGGGTTCTTACTCGGTGGTCACCAACTCGCGCTTCAACGGCTTTGGCGCGTTGGAACTGGCCACGGTCCTGTCGCTGAAGATCTGACGACCAGCACGGAACGATCAAGCCCCGGCAGGCCACAGCCTCGCCGGGGTTTTTCTTTGCCTGCGCGCCCCGTCTTCTCTGTCCAAATTTCCCGCAGGGGGGGAGGGGGCTGCGAACCCCCCGGGGATCAACGCAACCGCAGCGCCGCAGAACCGACGCCGCGCAAAGCAAAAGGCGGCCCCGAAGGACCGCCTGTGCCAATTCTGGGCTGCGTTTCAGCGCTGCGCGATGTCGACGTAATCGCGTTTGGTCGCACCGATATACAATTGACGAGGGCGGCCGATTTTCTGGTTCTTCTCTCCGATCATCTCTTTCCACTGGCTGATCCAGCCCACAGTGCGCGAGATCGCGAAGATCGGGGTGAACATGGAGGTTGGGAACCCCATCGCCTCAAGGATGATGCCGGAATAGAAGTCGACGTTCGGATAGAGCTTCTTCGAGATGAAGTAGTCATCCGACAAAGCGATCCGTTCCAACTCTTTTGCAACCTGCAACAGCGGGTTGTTGTGCACGCCCAGAAGGTCCAGCACCTCATCGGCGCTTTCCTTCATCACCGTCGCGCGCGGGTCGAAGTTTTTGTAGACGCGGTGGCCAAATCCCATCAGGCGGAAGCCCGAGTTTTTGTCCTTGGCCTTGGCGACATATTCCGGAATGCGGTCAACGCTGCCAATTTCCTTCAGCATCTCAAGGCAGGCTTGGTTCGCCCCGCCATGCGCCGGACCCCACAGGCAAGCAATCCCTGCTGCGACACAGGCAAAGGGATTGGCCCCTGACGACCCCGCCAGACGCACCGTGCTGGTCGAGGCGTTCTGTTCGTGATCGGCATGCAGCATCATGATCCGGTCCATCGCTTTTTCGAGGATCGGATTGACCACATATTCCTCGGCCGGGACGGCAAAGCACATGTGCAGGAAGTTGCCCGCATAGGAATGGCTGTTCTTGGGGTACACGAAGGGCTGACCCACCGAATACTTATAGGCCATCGCGGCAATGGTTGGCAGCTTGGCGACCATGCGGATTGCCGCCACTTCGCGCTGCCACGGGTCGTTGATGTCAAGGCTGTCGTGGTAAAAGGCAGACATCGCGCCGACCACGCCCACCATCGTGGCCATCGGGTGGCTGTCGCGGCGGAAGCCGCGGAAGAAGTTGTGCATCTGTTCATGCACCATGGTGTGGCGCGTCACGCGGCTTTTGAAATCCAAAAGCTGCGCCGCTGTCGGCAACTCGCCGTAGAGCAGCAGATAGCACACCTCAAGATAGGTGGATTGCTTGGCCAATTGGTCGATCGGATAGCCGCGGTGCAAAAGCTCGCCTGCGTCGCCATCGATGTAGGTGATCGCCGACTCGCAGGCGGCGGTCGAGGTGAAGCCGGGGTCAAAGGTGAAGACATCCGCTTCGGCATAAAGCTTGCGGATGTCCAGAACGTCGTGGCCGACGGTCGGGGAAAGGACAGGCAGATCATAGGTCTTGCCATCCAGTGTCAGCGTCGCGGATCTCGTGCTATCGGCCATCTCTCAACATCCCTCTGTCGTGCCGCCGTCCCTGGCAGGGGTGGGTCGGCCAAAGCTGCTCTGCGGTGCCGAAGGAGGATCGGGCTGGGTCAGCCCGCGGCATCCTCCAGCCGCGCAATCGTTTCGTCCCGACCGATGATAAGCATCATGTCGTAAACGCTAGGTGTCGCACTCCGCCCGGCAAGGGCGGCGCGCAGCGGTGCGGCCAGTTTGCCGAATCCGATGCCGTGGGCCTCGGCAGTTTCGGTCAGGATCGGCTCTAGCGCCTCCTTCGTCCAGCTAACAGTTTGCAAGCGCGGCGTCAACGATTTCAGTATACCACGGGATACCGTATCCAGCGCCTTCGCACTGGCCTCATCGGCGACCACGGGGCGTGAAATCAACGCGAAGTGAGCCTTTTCAAGCAGTTCCGGAAAGGTCTTCGCGCGATCTTTGACGCAGTAAAGCGACCGCGCCAGCAGGTCACGCTGCGCCTCAGTCAGGGCGGGACGGTCGGCCGCAACCAGAAAGGCCTGCAATTCATGCAGCAGTGCGGCATCGTCGGTGGCGGCAATGTGCTGGCCACACAGATTCTCAAGTTTTTTGAAATCGAGTCGTGCCGGACTGCGCCCGATTCCCCCCAAGTCGAACCACTCCATAGCCTGCGCGCTGGTGAAGAATTCGGCATCGCCATGCGCCCAGCCCAGACGCGACAGGTAATTCCGCATCCCCGCCGCCGGATAGCCCTGCACCTGATAATCGCCCACCGCCGTCGCGCCGTGGCGTTTGGACAGTTTCTTGCCGTCCGGCCCATGGATCAGCGGGATATGCGCCCAGACCGGAATATCCCAGCCCATGGCGTCATAGACCATCTGTTGGCGCGCGGCGTTGTTCAGGTGATCGTCGCCCCGGATCACATGGGTCACTCCCATGTCATGATCATCCACCACCACCGCCAGCATATAGGTGGGTGTTCCGTCCGAGCGCAGGACGATCATGTCATCCAGCGTCTCATTCTTGATCACCACGCGGCCCTGCACCTGATCGTCGATCACTGTCTCACCGTCGCGCGGGGCCTTCATGCGGATCACATAGGGCGCATCGGGAAAGGTGGACGGATCGGCATCGCGCCATGGGCTAAGAAACACGGCATAGCTGACGCCTGCCGCTTCCTGCGCGGCGCGGAACGCGGCGATTTCGTCTTGGGTGGAGTAACACTTATAGGCTGTGCCCCGGTCCAGCATCTGATGCGCAACCTCGGCATGGCGGTCCTTTTGGTCGAACTGGCTGACCGCCTCGCCGTCCCAATCCAGACCCAGCCAGCGCAACCCTTGCAAGATGGCCGCCGTCGCCTCGGGCGTGGACCGCTCTCGATCCGTATCCTCGATCCGCAGCAGGAATTTCCCGCCCCGCCCGCGTGCATAAAGCCAGTTGAACAGCGCCGTCCGTCCGCCGCCGATGTGGAGATACCCAGTGGGCGAGGGGGCAAATCGGGTGACAACAGGGCGAAGGGGGGCGGCGGACATGGCGGGTTAACCTTTCGGAAACCAAAGAGGGGGTAGGATTGCCGCCTGTCTAGGCAAACACAGAGCGGGAAACAAGGTGCGCCTCCTTGATCGGCTGCGGCGATGGACGGGGGCGGGCATGGCCGATGCGCGCGGGCATCTTTTCCCTTTTGCGCCCGTGCTGGTGGGGGTGGGGATCGGGGTCTGGTTTGCGTGGCCGTGGGAGCCGGGGTTCTGGTCCTATCTGGCGCTGGTGCTTGCGGTCCTGGCCTTTGGTGCGGGCGCTTGGCACTGGCCCGGAACGCCCCGCCCGCTGTTGATCGGTCTGTGTTGTCTGCTGCTTGGCCCCTTGGCTGGGGGCCTGCGTGCCCAAACGATGGCCGCGCCGATGCTCGATTTCCGCTACTATGGCCCGGTGCAGGGCCGGGTCATCGAAGTTGACCGCTCGCAAACCGATGCTTTGCGTCTGACGCTGGACCGTGTGGTGCTGGAACGCACCGATCCCGCACGCACGCCCGTGACGGTGCGCGTTTCTCTGCGCGGAGAGCAACGTTGGCTTACACCGGCCCCCGGTCAGACCGTGCTGATGACCGCGCATCTGGCGGCCCCGCAAGGTCCGGTCGAACCGGGCGGTTTTGACTTTCGCCGCATGGCGTTCTTTGAGCGGTTGGGCGCGGTCGGTTATACCAATACGCCGGTCGTGCTCTGGGCCGAGCCCGCGCCGCGCGACCAGATCATCGCCCGCATCCGCACCCATCTGTCGAACGGCATCCAGAGCGCCATTCCCGGCGATCCGGGGGCGTTTTCGGCCGGGGTGATGACCGGGGATCGCTCTGGCCTGTCCTTGCAGGCCGTGCAGGACCTGCGCGACTCATCCCTTGCGCATCTTCTGGCGATTTCGGGGATGAATCTGGCCTTTCTGATCAGCTTCACCTTTGCTCTGCTGCGTGGGGGGCTGGCGCTGATCCCGCCTGTGGCGCTTCGGCTGGATGGCAAGAAACTGGCGGCGGCGATTTCGCTGCCAATTGCCGGGTTCTACCTGCTGTTGTCTGGGTCGAATGTGGCGACGGAGCGCGCTTTCGTCATGGTCGCCGTGATGTTGGGGGCGGTGCTTTTGGACCGCGCGGCGATCACCCTGCGGTCGGTGGCCATCGCGGCGCTGGTCCTTTTGCTATGGCAGCCAGAGGCGTTGCTGGAACCGGGGTTCCAGATGTCTTTCGCCGCCACCATCGCGCTGGTCGCAGGGTTTGAAGGTTTGGCAAAACGGGTAGAGCAGCGGCGTTTGTGGCGCGGGGTGCCGATGGTGATGACACTGGTGCTGTCCTCGGTCATCGGCGGCTTTGCGACCGCCCCCTATGCGGCGGCGCATTTCAACCGCTTCACCGATTATGGCTTGTTGGCGAACCTGTTGACCGTGCCCGTAATGGGGGCAGTGGTGATGCCCGCAGGGGCTGTGGCGGCGATCTTGGCGCCCTTGGGGCTGGCCTATCCGGCGCTGTGGGTCATGGGGCAGGGCTCGGCATGGATTCTATGGGTGGCTGCGCGGATTGCCGCGCTAGAGGGCGCGGTGACCCCGATCCCGATGCCGCCGGATGTGGTCTTGCCCCTGTTCACCTTGGGGGCGCTCTGGCTGATCCTATGGCCGTTTCGCGCACGCTTGTTGGGGCTGGTGCCCGTCACGGTGGCGTTCTGGCTGTGGTCAGATCACGCGCGCCCCCTGCTGCTGATCGACGCCGAGGCGCGGGTTCTGGGCGTCATGGGGCCGGACGGGCGGGCGATTTCGCGCGAAAAGGGCGGCGGGTTCACTGTTCAGAACTGGCTGGAGAATGACGGCGATCTGTCAGGCCAAGCGGCGGGCTTTGCGCGGCCGGGCTTTGTGGAAACCGACGCCGGTTTGCGCTTTGCCTTGGGGCCTTGGCGCGGGTTGGTGCTGACCAAAGGGCAGAGGCCGGACTGTGCCGGGGCGGACGTGGTGATCCTGCCTGCGGCCGTGCTTGAAGATTTGGGCGAAGCACCAGACCTACCCTGCCGCGTCATCGGGCCTGAAGTGTTGGAGGTCACGGGACCCTTGGCAATCCTGCCCGATGGATCCTTGCGCCCAACCTTCCTGGCCAAACGGATGTGGACGCCGCCGGGGGCGGGGGGAGAACTACCCCCACCACTTCAATAGGTGCGGATCAGTCCGACCAAGCGGCCCTGCACCTTGACCGCCGTATCCGGGAAAACGCGGGTTTCATAGGCGGGGTTTGCCGCCTCAAGCGCGATCATGCTGCCCTTGCGGCGAAAGCGTTTCAGCGTGGCTTCTTCATCCGCGATCAGGGCGACGACGATATCGCCATTGTCGGCGGTGTTCTGTTCGCGGATCACCACGATGTCGCCATCGTTGATCCCGGCTTCGATCATCGAGTCGCCCTTGACCTCAAGCGCGTAGTGCTGACCGCGCCCCGACAGCATCGATCCCGGCACCGCGACGTGGTGCGAGACGGATTGGATCGCCTCAATCGGCACACCGGCGGCAATGCGCCCCATCACAGGGATTTCTAGCGCATGAACGCTGTCCACCGACATGGCACCCCGCGGGGGGGCCACAACCGGTTCCGGCGCGGGTTTCGATCCGGCGATGACACGCGGTTTGAAGCCGGGTTTTTCCATCGCTTCGGGCAGTTTCACAATCTCAAGCGCCCGCGCCCGATGCGCCAGACGGCGGATAAAGCCGCGCTCTTCCAAGGCGGTGATCAGGCGGTGGATGCCGGATTTAGAGCGCAGATCAAGCGCCTCTTTCATCTCATCAAACGAGGGCGGCACACCGTCCACATCCATCCGGGTTTTGATGAAGTCCAAAAGTTCAAGCTGTTTCCGCGTGAGCATGGGCCGACCCCGGCAAGGAATGTTGATGCTATGTTCTGCCCATGTTCCCGCTTTGTGGCAAGCCTGTCTACACAAACTTGGTCAAAGCGGCAGATAGCTCATCGTGGAGCCTGCCTGCATCGGCCCTTCGGCCACCGCGCGGATCAGCAAAGCGTCGGCCTCGGTCAGGATGGTGATCAGGGCACTGTCTTGCCGATCAAACGGCGCGATACGGGGCAGGCCGTCCCCCGGCAGCAAGCGCGCCCGCATGTAATGGGCGCGGGGGCCATTGGCGGGCAGGTCCATCGCCAGAGTGGCGCGCAATGTGCGGGGTTCGGGTGCCGGATCGCCCAGCATGGCGCGCAGCATCGGCAGCAAGAAGAGATGCGCGCAAACGATGGAGGAGACGGGATTTCCCGGCAAGCCGAGCATTGGCACACCGCGCAAGCGGCCTGCCATCAGCGGCTTTCCGGGGCGCATGGCGATCTTGTAGAACGCCCGCTCCATCCCCAACTCTTCGGCCACCTGCGCCACAAGATCATGGTCCCCAACACTCGCTCCGCCGATGGTCACGATCAGATCGGCCCCACCGGCCAAGTCCATCACAGCGGCGAGTTCGGCGGTGGTATCCTTGGCGATGGGCAGCATCCGTGCCTCACCCCCTGCGCGGTCCACCAAAGCGGCAAGGGTGAAGGCGTTTGAGGCGATGATCTGGTCGTCGCGCGGCACTTCGCCGGGCATCACCAACTCATCCCCGGTGGCGATAATGGCGACCACGGGTTTGCGGGTGACCAGCACGGTCGGAATGTTCATCGCGGCCAAAAGG
>JAIYDR010000239.1 GCA_027487395.1 Rhodobacter sp.
GCGGGCGCGGCGCTGCAACGGCATGCCTATGTGCATATCGCCCCCAGCCTTGACCAAATGGCGCGCACTTACGCGCAGGCACAGGCCGGGTTGCTGCCGGATGAGCCGATCCTTGTGGTCGGCCAACCCACGGTCTTTGACCCATCCCGCGCGCCCGAGGGCAAGCATGTGCTTTGGGTGCAGGTTCGCATGGCCCCTGGCACCATTCTTGGCGATGCCAAGGGTGAGATCACCGCCACCGATTGGGCGCTGGCAGCAGAGCCTTTTGCCGACCGCGCGCTGGCGATCCTTGAGGCGCATGCCCCCGGAACGCGGGCCAAAATCCTCGGTCAACGGATCGTCACCCCGCTGGAGTTGGAGGCCGACAACCCCAATCTGATCGGCGGCGATCAGGTTTGCGGCAGTCACCACCTGTCACAGCATTTCCTTTTCCGGCCCCTTCGCGGTCACGCGGATGGGTCCACCCCGATTCAGAATCTGCACCTCACCGGGGCCGCTGTTTGGCCCGGTGCGGGGACAGGTGCAGGATCGGGCTTCCTTCTGGCCCAAAAACTGGCCTGATACCCACCAAGACCAAAAAAAGAATCACCAACAGGGAACGCATCATGAAACTGAACCGCCGGAGCCTTTTGAAGCTGTCCGCTGCCACGATGGCGGCGGGTGCAGTTGGCCTGCCGTCCTTTGCCCAAGCGATCGACGAACTGGTCATCGCCTATAACGTCAACCTGCCGTCTTGGGACCCGACTGTTGGGCCATCGGCGGTGAACCCGACCATTCAGGGTCTCTATCAGTCGGTCTTTGACCAATACATCCTGCAACAGCCCGACCTGACCCCTGCCCCCGGCCTGCTGACCGAGTGGGGATGGAGCGATGACAAGAAACAAGTCTGGATGACCGTGCGCGAAGGCGTCACCTGGCATGACGGCTCGCCCTTCACCGCCGAGGATGTGGCGTGGTCGCTGGCCCGTGTCGCCAAGCCCGAAACCGGCAGCCCGATCCAATTCGTCTGGGGCACGCTGGCCAATCACCGGGTTGAAGGCAACAAGGTCATCGCCGATGTGGCGCAGTTTGACCCCACCATCTTCAAATGGATGTATTTCCTGACCGGCTACGTCCTGCCGAAAACCTACTACGAAAAGGTGGGCGCCGAGGGCTTTGAGGCTGCCCCCATCGGCACCGGCCCCTATATGGTCGAAAAGTTCGAGCGCAACGCCTACGTGCGCCTGAAGGCCAATGCCAACTACTGGGGCGGCAAGCCTGATTTCGACACGGTGACGATCAAGTTCGTCCCCGATGCCGCCGCACGGGTGGCAGAAGTCGAATCCGGCAACAGCCATGTCACGCTGGAAATGCCCTATGAAGAATATGACCGTCTGAAAGGCGGGCCGCTGGCCGGGGTGTCCGCCCCCATCTCCGACATCGGGATGATCTTCCTGAACGATATCGAAGTGATGACAGACGCGAACGTCCGCAAAGCCGCTGCCCATGCCATCGACAAGCAGGCGATCATCGACCGGCTGCTGTCGGGCTATGGCGTGAAGATTGACACGCTGGAAACCCCGGAATACGCGGCCTATGACGCCTCGATCACCGTGGAATACAGCCCGGAGAAAGCCGTCGAACTGCTGGCAGCTTCGGGCTACAGCGTTGATAATCCGGTGAAGTTCAAGATCCAGACCACCAAGGGCTTCAAGCCCAAGGATTACGAGATGATCCAGGCCATCGTCGGTCTGTGGCGCAAGGTCGGGATCGAGGCCGAGATCGAAGTTTACGAAATCGCCAAGCACTACGAGTTGCGCGCGGCGGATCAACTGGCGCCTGCGGCCTTCTACAACTGGGGCAACTCGGTCGGTGATCCGACGACCTCCACCGGCTTTGCGATGTTCGGGCCGAGCCCGCATTCAGTGTGGGATGGCGAAGACCTGATCGGCATGATCGGCCCGCGATGGGGTGAGGCGGATGAGGCCAAGCGCATCGAAGGCTGGAAAGCGGTGGACAAATACATCGCCGAAAACGCGCTGGTGATCCCGCTGCTGCAATATGTCCAGCCGATCCTGCACGCCCCGGGCGTGGTGGTGACGCCGCATGCCTCGGGCGCGCTGCTGCCGCATCTGATGAAGCGGGCCTGACGCGACGGTTCTGCGGAAAGGCCGGGGGGTTTCACACCCCCCGGACCCCCCGTGGGGTATTTGAGAAAAGAAGAAAAGGGGCGGAAGTCCCTTGGCCATGTGTGGCTTGCACATGGAAGGCTTGGGGCCGATGCAGATACTGCGCGTTCTTCTTCTGCGATTGCTGACGACGGCCATCACCTTGGCGGGTGTGGCGGTGATCGTGTTCTTTGTGATCCGCGTCGTCCCCGGCAATCCCATTGCGATGATGCTGCCCCCCGGTGCGACGGATGAGGATATCGCGCGACTGTCGGCGCTGTATGGCTTGGACAAGCCGATTGTGACGCAGTTTGGTATCTGGCTGTCAGGTGTGGTGCAGGGGGATTTCGGCACCTCGATCACGACGCGGCAGCCGGTATTGGCGCTGGTGCTGGGGCGGCTGCCCGCGACGCTTGAACTGTCGATCATGGCGCTGGTGATGGCGATGATCCTTGGTGGGGTGGCGGCGCTTGCCGGCACGCGCTTTCGCGGTGGGCGGACGGAAGGTGCGATTGATGTGGCCAATGGGATGGCGCTGTCGGTGCCGGATTTCCTGTGGGGGCTGGTGTTGATCCTGCTGTTTGGGGTCTTGGTGCCGATCTTTCACATCTCAGGCCGGGTGACGCCCTCGCTGGAACTGCCCTTCGTCACGGATTTCTATCTGTTCGAAAGCCTGTTCCGCCTGCGCTTTGATCTTTGGGCCGATATCGTGGCGCATATGTTCATGCCCGCACTGGCGCTGGCGATCCCCTTGGCGGCGATCATCGGGCAGCTTTTGAAGCAGTCGCTGAAAGAGACGATGAACCTGGATTACGTCACCCTGTCGCGCACCAAGGGCTATGGCGAGACGCGGGTGATCCTGCGCGAGGCGTTGCGCAATGCCGCCTTGCCGACGCTGACGCTGGTGGGGGTGCAATTCACCTTTTTGATCGGCGGCACGGTGATCATCGAACGGCTGTTTTCCTACGAAGGGCTGGGCAACATGGCCATTGATGCGGTCGTCAACCGCGACTTGCCGTTGATCCAAGGGATTGTGATCCTGTTTGCGGTGATCTTTACCGGCGTGAACCTGATCGTGGACCTTTTGTACACCGTGTTGAACCCGAGGTTGCGGCATGGCTGAGGCAAAGGCAATCGACGGGCGATCCCTGATCCGCCGCCGCGCGGGGCTGCGGCTTTGGCTGTCGGCGGGGTGGTTGGGGATGTTGTGCATCGCCGCCCTGCTGGCGCCGTGGATCGCGCCAAAAGACCCCTTGGCGCAGGATTTGTTTTTGGGTCGGATGCCGCCGGTCTGGGAGATGGGGGCAGAGCCGGGCTATTGGTTGGGGACGGATTCGCTGGGCCGCGATGTGCTGTCCCGGATCATCCATGGCGCGCGGATTGCCTTGATGGTGGCGCTGATTGCCGGAACGATCACCTGTGTGATCGGCGCGACTTTGGGGTTGCTGGCGGGGTTTCTGCGCGGCTGGGTCGATCTGGTGATTTCGCGCCTGATCGACATCTGGATGGCCTTTCCGCCAGTGCTGTTTTCGATCCTGCTGATTGCCGTTTTGGGGCCGGGGCTGTGGTCCATCATCATCGCCATCGTGGTGATCGACTGGACCCGTTTTGCCCGTGTTGTCCGGGCCGAGGCGATGGCGCAGGGGGCGATGGATTACGTCGCCTCTGCCCGTGTGGCAGGACGGGGACGGTTCGGGACCATGCTGCGTGAGATTCTGCCCAATGTGCTGCCGACCATCGTCGTGCTTCTGACGCTGGAAATGGGCATTGCGGTGATCGTCGAGGCGATCTTGTCCTTCGTGAACCTGTCCATCTCCACCGATCAACCGACATGGGGCGGGATGATTTCCGAAGGTCGCGCCTCGGTGCATCAGGCGTGGTGGGTGCTGGTGTTCCCGCTGATCACGCTGTTCCTGACCGTGCTGTCGTTTTCGCAATTGGGCGAAGGGTTGAAAGACCGTTTCGATCCGGTGCTGAGATGAGCTTTCTGCGCATCAGCAACCTCTCAGTGCGGCTGAAGAAAGGCCCTCCCCTGCTGCGCCGGGTGTCCTTGCAGGTGGCAGCGGGCGATGTGCATGGGCTGGTAGGGGAATCCGGCGCCGGCAAGTCGATGATCGGCAAGGCGGTTTTGGGCATCCTGCCGCCCTCGGTTGAGGTGACGGGGGGCGAGATTTGGCTGGACGGCGTGGACCTTTTGTCCCTGCCCTTGGCCGAACGGCGGCGGCGCATCGGGGCGACGGCGGCCTTGATCCCGCAAGACCCCTTGACCGCGCTGAACCCCAGCCACCGGATTGGGCCGCAGATCACCGACCGTTTGGTCGATATTCTGGGATGGGGCCGCGCCGACGCTAATAGCCGCGCGCTGGAACTGCTGGCCGAGGTGCAGATTCCGGACCCCGCCCGCGTGCTGCGGTCCTATCCGCATGAGTTGTCGGGGGGCATGCGCCAGCGGATCCTGATCGCCTCGGCCTTTGCTGCCGAACCCAAGCTGATCGTGGCGGATGAGCCGACGACGGCGCTGGATGTGACAGTGCAGAAGCAAATCCTGAAGCTGATCGCCGGGATGCAGGCGCGTCATGGGACGGCGCTTTTGTTTGTGACGCATGACCTTGGCGTGGTGTCCAAGGTGTGCCAGCGGCTGAGCGTGCTTTATGCCGGGATGGTGGTCGAGGATACCTCAGTCGCCGATTTCTTTGCCGCCCCCCGCCATGCCTATTCGGCGGCCTTGCTGGCCGCGACGCCGAAATACACCGATCCGGCGGCAGGATTGCAGCCGGTGCCGGACGCCGTCATCGCGCAGGTGCGGGCCGAGGTGGCGGCGTTTGACCGGGGTACGCGGCATGGCTGATCTTTACCACGTCGAGAATTTGCGCCTGTCTTTGGCGGATATGACGGCAAAGCCGTTGTTCGGGGCAGCACCACGGCTTGAGATTCTGAAAGGGCTGAGTTTCACCATCCCCAAGGGGGCGGTGGTTGGCATTGTGGGCGGGTCTGGGTCGGGCAAATCCACGCTTGGCCGGGCCTTGGTGCGGCTGCTGGAACCGTCGGGCGGGGCGATCCGCTTTGACGGGACCGATATCACCCATCTGCCGGAACCCGCGCTGCGCCCCTGGCGGCGGCGGATGCAGATGATCTTTCAGGACCCGATGAGTCCGCTCAACCCGCGTCATCGGGTGGGCACGATCATCGCTGAACCCCTGCGCTTGCACCGCTTTGACGCCATTCCTGACCGTGTTGCGCGGGCTTTGGATCATGTCGGCCTGCCGCAATCCTTTGCCAGCCGTTACCCGCATGAATTGTCCGGCGGGCAGCGCCAGCGCATCGGCATCGCCCGCGCTATTGCGTTGGAGCCGGATTTCATTCTGGCGGATGAGATTGTGTCGGGGCTGGATGTGTCCTCCCAAGCGCAGGTGTTGAACCTGTTGGAACGGTTGGTGGCGGACCTTGGTCTGACGCTGGCCTTTATCAGCCATGACCTCAGCGTGATCCGCCGTCTGTGCCAGCGGACCATCGTGCTATATCGCGGTGCGATTGTTGAGGACCGGCCCACGGCGGACCTCTTTGCCGATCCGCAGGCCGCCTATACGCGAGAGTTGCTTGAGGCAATCCCCCTACCCGATCCGTCTCAGGTCTGGGCCTGAGGGGCACTCACAGGGCGACGCTCTGGGTCCACCGGGTTCATCAGGCTTTCCAGCTTGGCCTTCACCGCCTCGGGCCAGAGCATCGAGGTGTGGCTGTCCAGCCAGCTTGCCGCGAGCACCTGCTCTACCGACCAGCGATGTTCGTCGCCGCAATGGATGGTGTGGTTGATCCGGACCGAGGATTTGCCGACCTTCAGGATCGACAGCCGGAATGTCAGCTTGTCGCCAAAGAAGGAGGGCTTGGAGAAATCGCAGGACAGATGAACCGTCGGCGTGCCCCAGCGTTCTTTCCAGATGATCTCATGCCACGGATAGCCGATATGAGCCCAAAACTCTTCGACCACGCCATTGAGGATGTTCAGATAGGCCGGGTAATAGGCCGTCCCTGAAATATCGCAATCGCCGAAGTTCAGCATTCGGTCAGTGGTAAAGCAAACGGTCATCGGTCCCCCCTTTAGCGCTTTGCACCAAGGCGACGTGAAACCGTCGCCAAGGTCAAGAGGCCAGACGACGTGCCTCACGGAAGGACACCAACCGGCGCGAGCCTTCGTCCCACAGATGCAGGTTCACCGACCGCAGGCTGTCCCACAGCGTCAGGCGCTTCATCTGTGCCAGTTCGGCATGATCGCGCAGGATCTGCGGCAGGCGGTAAAAGGGGATGCGGCTGTACAGGTGATGCACATGATGCACACCGATGTTGGCCGACAACCAGCGCAGCGGTTGCGGCAGGACGTAATGCGACGATCCCTCCAAGGCGGCCTCGTGCAACTGCCAGTCTTCGCCCTTGGACCAATGGGTGTCTTCAAACTGGTGCTGGACATAGAACAGCCACACCCCAATGGACCCTGCAACGATCGAGGTGGGCAAGAAGATCAACAAAAACGGCAGCAACCCGCCAAACCAGATGATCGCGCTGATCACGACCAACAAGGCGGCGTTGGTGCCCCAAGCTGACCCCCAGAAACGCCATCCAGATCGCCACAACCCCACCGGCAGGCGGTTTTGCAGCAAAAACAGATAGCTTGGCCCAAGCACGAACAGCACGAAGGGATGCCGATAGGCGCGATACATCAACCGCCCAAAGCGTCCGCGCGCCCGATATTCCGCGACGGTCAGGGTCATGACATCGCCGATGCCGCGCTGATCCAGATTGCCATGCTGGGCATGGTGCAACGCATGGGTCCGGCGCCAGACGTCATACGGTGTCAGCGTCAATACGCCCAGAAACCGCCCGACCCAATCCTGCGCGGTGCGGTTGGGAAAGAATGAGGCATGGCCGCAATCGTGTTGGATGCAGAACAGCCGCACCAGAAAAAGCGCGTTGATGATGGATATCGCCAGAGTCAGCCACAGACTGACGGAGAGCGCCGCCCAAGCCAGCGCCCAGAGCGCAAAGAACGGGATCAGAGTGGCGGCCAGTTCCCACAGGCTGCGCCGGGTGGACGGCTCGCGATACCGCGCGAGGATCTGCACCCAATCCTTGGCCTGCCGTGGCGTTGGCTGTGCCATGTCGTGTCCGGTCGAAGTCATGCCGAAAGCACCCTTTACCCCTTTGTTCCACCTCGCCCTAACATGCCTCAGGGCAAAGCGATATGGCCTGTCCGTCGCAGATATGAAAACGGGCGCCGTTGGGCGCCCGCTCGTGCGATCTTTGCATCTCGTTCTGATTCGGTCACATCGTGCTGAACAGGATTTCGACGCGACGGTCGACGGTCGGATCACCAACGGACGGGTCCGAAGACAGGTTCTCTTGCGTTCCCATACCCAAAAGCTGCATCCGCACCGGCTGTGCACCGCGCTTTGCAAGTTCTTCGGCCGCGCGGCTTGCGCGCTGTTGGTCAAGCTCAGCGGTGGCTTCATCCGTCGACATATGCCCAACAATCCGCACTGCGGTGTTGTCATATTGGATCAGATACGCGGCCGCCTCGTCAAAAACCGCTGTCGCGTCTTTGTCCGGGGTGGCGCTGTCCTTCTCGAAAAAGACGAAAAAGGCTGTCGGAACAGGCTTACCCTTCACATTTGTCGTACCGACGCACCCAGATAGCGCTAAGGCAAGCCCCAGCACGATGCAGCGCCTAAAGATGTTCATCCGTTTTGTCCTTGCTACACTACACGCTATACGAGTACTGCATCAATTTGTCGTTGGCCATTCAACCTTTGGATTGCTGCCATCCGGATCAGAAGTGACCGTCATCACCAATTCGCCATTGTTCCGGATCTCACGAACCAGTTTGTCTGACGATGCCACGGTCTTTACGTCGGTCGTGACGGCGCCGTCGCCCGCACTTCCTTGCACCTGCGTGGTAACGGTGGTCCCGTTGTCCACAATTGACACCGAGGTCGAGGTTTCCTGGCTCGTGCCCTTTGCAGCAACGTTGCCAACGTTGATCGGCGGTGGCGGCGGTGGTGGCGGCGGCGGCGGTGGTGGCGGTGCCGGTTTGACCTCTGTCAGGCAGGACGGGTAGCTTGCCAGATAGCCGGACTTCACCATCGTGCAGGCCACGGCGGTCTTGGCGCGCAGGCGTGGGACCGTGACATAGCCGGTCACTTCGGTGACGGTACGGCGGTTCTGCGCCTCGCGCTGATCGGCCGGAATGATCGGCTTGGTCTCACCATAGCTGACCAATGCGACCAACTGATCCGACGGAACGCCTTTGCCCGCCAGATAGGCGACAACGGTTTCTGCACGCCGCTTGGCCAGATCGAAGTTGTACCCTTCGCTGCCCACCAGATCGGTATGTCCGAAAACCGAGAAGCGCAGGTTCACAAAGCGCAACATCCACGCCGCTTGCGCATCAAGGATCGCCGCGCCCGCCGGGGTAAGGTTTGCCTTGTCGAATTCAAAGTTCACGATCGGAGCAACTTCGGCGGCAAAGCGCGAATTCAGGCTTGCCATTTCTGCCGCCTCACGCGGGGTCAGATCCAGCAGCTTTACATAGCCTTCGCAGCCCGCAACTGAGTTCACAGCGCGGTCGATGATATGTTCGCACAGCATGCCCGAAGGCACGTAGCGGCCATCTGCGATGATCAGCACCGGACCGGAGGCGGCGGGGGCCGCCCCCGAGGATGACAGCGGGGCCGAACTCTCTTGGGTTGCGCATCCAGCGACAAGACCCGCGAAAAGCAGGGCAGATAGGACGGGTTTCAAGGTCATGGTCACTCCAGGCTTGGATGCGGGTCGGCCAGTTAAGCGGGGCGCCGGGTCAGGACCCGAAGAAACCCACCGCGGCAGGCAGAGGAAGCGAGAGATTGATGGGCATTCGGATCATTTTGAGGAAGTCAGGGTCTTCAAACAAAGACACCGGCTGCACCATGATTGGGGCGTTCTGGTGGTCTTCGATCTGTTGTTGATGATGCTCATTCACTTCGGTGATCACGGCCACCACCGAGTTCATCTGCATGTTGGTAAAGTTTTCGATGACGGCGTTCCAATGGGCCGTGTACCCGGCTGCTGCGCGTGAGATGGCGTCATTCTGCGGATTCGCTGGCACCATTTCGGCCAGTCGGGCGTGCATCTGCGCGATGGCTTTCTGGGTCTCAGCTTTCTTTGCCGCGATAAACATCTCAGGCAGGGAAAGCATCGTCGGCGCGGCGACGGGCGCTGTGGATTGGCTGGGCGTCAGGGTCTCTGCCGCTGCTGGCGCTGAGCACGCCAGTATCAAGAGCAGACAGGAACGCGCAAGATTCGCGGGACGCATTTCTTTACCTCCGACTGATGGTGCAACCGCGTTTCGCAACCATGGCCTCAAACTTCGCAGAGGCATTCTTTGGCACGACGACGGTACACGTTGCCGCCATTGCGCCGAGGGAAGCCTCGACTTGGCGATCTGTGGTTTGATTTGCGCTGGTGGAAACGCGGGGGGCATTGGCGCTCGGATGTGCAGAGCTGACCTCGGTCCCTGGCTGTTTGACATTATAGCCCAACTCGCTGAAGGCGGGGGCCAGAATAGGGTCTTGCATCATCACCACGATGGCGACGCGCTTAAGTTCATTGGCTTCGGTCTGCGGCATGCGTTCAGCCGCACCGATCAGGGTTTGCACCCAGTTGCGCCGTTGGCAGGATTCATCATCAAACGACCGTCCGCCGCCAATCCCGAAACCGGGAAGCGAGGCAGAAACACCGCCTGATACGCCCATACAGGCCCCACCGGCAAAGCTGGGCAAGGATGGTGCATTGCCCATCGGTTTCCCGCCGTTGCTGGAAAAGTCAAAAACGTTGCCGCCCGACATCGACTGCGCATCGTTGCCGACGCTGTTCGACGCGGTGATCCCCGAGACCTGAGCGTTCGAGGCAGAGTTCGTCGCGCTGTCATCCATCGTGCTGTTCTGAGCCAAGGCGACACCGGACCAGAGACCAAATGTCAACATAAGCGCCAAGGCGGCTTTCATGTTTGTAAAATTCATTCGGCCGATCCACCTTAGACAACGAGGGAGGTTACTGGGTGGTCAGGCCGTGAGGCCTGACCAGTTTTCTTTGACGATCAGTCGAATTACGGGGCGACGCCCAGCGAGCTGAAGAACGAACCGGTCTGGTTGCGCGAGCCTTCGCCCGAAGCAGCCGCACCACCGGTGAAGAAGCCGCCGGTCGAGGTCGTGATCGAGATGGTGCCGTTGCCAGCGTTCGACACGGACATGGCGATCGAGGTGGCGGAAGTAGTGCTGCCGTCGCTCAGCGACGAGGTCACGTCAAACAACGCACCGTAGCCGTTGTTGACCGTCAAACCCGGGGTGGTGCTGAGCGGGTTGCCAAGCAAAGCCGAGTCCAAGCTCACGCCCGACACGCCATCACCAACAACGCTTGCTGCGCCATAGGCGTCAGCCGTGTTGGCTTCGGCCACGGTCAGACCGTTCGAACCGGCGAACAGACCCGAGGCACCCAACAGCGACAGGGTGTTCGAGGTCGACAGCGAACCGTTCAGCGAACCCTGTGCCGAAGCAACAGCGGTCGACGTACCGGTCTCATCGCCCAAAGTGTTGGAGTTGTTGTCGGCGTCGCGCGTGCCGCTGGTGCCCGTGTCAGCCGAAGCTGCACCAGCCGAACCCAGAGCGGCAATCGCTTCACCGCGTGCAACCACGGAGCCCAGACCAACCATCGAACCCGAGGTGGTGATCGAACGGGTGAAGTCCAATTCCGAGTTGATGCCAGCGGTCGAAACGCCGCCGACCAGCATCGGTGTGGAGGCATTGTCGTAGCCGAGGCCCGACGAAGCGTTGCCGGTCAGCGACATGCTGGCGACAGAGCGCGACAGCGTCAGAGCGCCGGTGCCAACGCCATTAACGGCAACCTGGCCGCCGATCAGAAAGCCGGTTTCGTCGGGCGACAGCACCGAGACAGATGCTGCGAACGAGTTGGCGGTGGTTTCAGCCATTGCGACGCCAGCAGTGCCGAGGACGGCTGCGATCGCGATGAGGCTGGTGGAGTGCCTAATTTTCATTTCATACCTCTGTTGCGTTAGACGGGATGCTGGAGTTCATAATCCTTAATCCCACCTTGATTGTCATGCTTCGGCCAAGTCCCACCTGTCAAGGGATTAGAAGATTTCTGAACGTCATCAGGCTGTTAATCATGGCCGTTTCTGTGTTTTATTGGCAACATTGTATTTGCAAGCTGTTGATAACACACGGTTTAATGCGCAGAAACTATCGAATTAGATAAAAAATACATACGTTCGTTTTTTGGTTCCATTCGCGTTCGTTTTGCTAACGAAAGTATGTAATAGACAAACGTATGTATCAAAAGTTAACAGCAGTTCAGCATCTGGTTTTTGCTTTACGCCCAATACCATTAATTATGGTGCCATCGGGGGGAGCAGCAAAAGCCCTCCATAAAGTCGACGCCCTCTATCGTCCGAGAAAAAACAGTTCTCGAAAGATATGATTCCGAACTTTAGGCTGGAAATTGCCGAATCGGCCCTGACTGTTGGTGCCACTTGGGAAGATCAGCCGCGCGCAAAGACGCGGGCGGGGTCGGTGCGTGCAATCCGCAGCGTGGGCCACAAGACTGCGCCAAGCACCACCAGGACGGTCGCCAAAGCGATGATCGGCGCATGGGCCCAGATCGGTTGGAACAACAGCTCGATCCGTTGGTTCGCGGCCTCACCAGACAGATCCGCCGCGACTCGGGCGCTTTCGGTCAGATGCGCCATCAGGGCTGTGGTCAGACGATCCGCCAGCGCAAACCCCGCCAGCATCCCCGCCGCGGTCAGAGTCAGAATCCCGATCACCTCGGTCGCCAGCACATCGCCGCGCCGCATGCCAAGCACGCGCGACAGGGCCAATTCGCCCTCACGCAGGCGGGCAGAGATGACGATGTTGGTGAAGAGAACCAGCGCCACCACCCCCGACACCAACGCCAGCAAGGGGGCGACGATGCCGAAAGCGGCAGATTTCAGGTCCAGAACCCAAAGGTATTTCCAGATCTCGGCGTCGGGGCGGAAACCCTGGCGCGACAGTTCCGCGATGCGCGGCACCACGTTGTCAATATCGCGCAGGTAGATGTGCAGCATGTCTTGCCACGGCCAATCGGTCAGCGCGGTCAGGTCCGCACCCTGCGCCCAGGCCGCATGATCGAGCGTCAGCGGCAAAGCTAGGTTACCGGTTCGATCACGCTTGATCGCGTCCAGTGCAATCAAGAGTTGGTTCGGCAAGTAGAATTGCCGATCGCCTTCGCCTTTCAAGATCACGCCGGTGATGGTCAGAACCAGCGGCACTTTGCCCACCTCTTTGCCGTTGCGGCCAAAGCGCGGCACCGCAGCGGCAAGGCGCTTGCCAACAAAGCCTTGCCAATCCGTGCCCTCGCCGGCAGCGGGCAGACCGAACACATCCACCAGAAAATCCGTTGTGGCGATCATTTCCAGCGTCTGGGACTCCTTCGAAAACCCCTGCCCCGCGACAAAGCGAAACAGCCCAAGCTCCGGGTCATCCGCATGCAGGCCAAGGGTTGGAAAAGGGCGGCCCGTCGTCTCGGTCGTGCCGTCTTCGCCCAGGATGGTCAGTGTCGTCGCCCGCCGCGCGGTGACGGCTGATACATCTGCGGCTTGCGCCAGTTCGGCCTGCACCGGGAAGCGGTCCGCCTTGGCCATATCCGCCTTTCGCGGTTTCAGCGTCAACCGCGTCAGGCGCGATCCATCGGCGATGGTCTGTTCGGTAAAGGCATCCAACCCCGCGACAAGCGAGGTGAAAATCGCCACCTGCGCCGTACCCGCCACCAGCGCGATCAGCGTCAGCAGCGCAAAGAGCGGACGGCGCAAAAGATCCCGCCATGCGCCCAGCAGCAATCGCCGCGCGCCAAGCCGCGGCCACCAACCGCCAAGCTGTGCCGGTTCGGGTTTCGCCTGGACCGGGCCTGCGTGTTGCGACGCATCGCCGCCCAAATCCTGCAAGCGGCCGTCTTTCAGCAGGAACTGCCGCCCGATGTCGAAAAACACATCGTCATGGCTGACGACAACCACCGTCGCCCCAGCGCGATGCAGCGCCTGCAACCGCGCCACGACCTGTTGTTTTGACGCCTCATCCAGACTCGCCGTCGGCTCATCCGCCAAGATGAGTGCCGGTTGCCGGATCATGGCCCGCGCCAGAGCCGCGCGTTGACGTTGCCCACCCGAGGCTGCAGCGGGGGACAGGTCCAGCACCCCGGCGGCGATCTCTTCGGGGCGGAAGGCGAAAGCCACCGCCTCGGCCTTGCGCGCTTCGGCGTCTTTCGCCTCCATCCGCGCAAAGACCAAGGGGAGGGCGATGTTTTCGCCCAAACTCAAGTGGGGCAATAACCGCCCGTCCTGAAAGACAAAGCCGATGCCCGCCATCCGCCATTCGTCGCGGTCCGCATCCGACAGCGCTGCAACATCGGTCC
>JAIYDR010000155.1 GCA_027487395.1 Rhodobacter sp.
CCAGATCATCGGGCCGGACGCCAGCGAGTTGATCCACGGCCTGACCATCTCCGTCAGCCTTGGCGCAACATCGGCGCAGTTGTCAGCCGTGGTGTTCCCGCATCCGACCCTGTCCGAAGCGTTGCATGAAGCCGTGCTGGCCGCCAGCGATGGCGCGATCCATGCCTGAACAGGGGACGGTCCTTTTCGACCTCGACGGCACCCTTGTCGATAGCGCAACCGATCTTGCCGACGCGCTGGATGCGTTGCTGGTCGAGCGGGGTCACCCGCCTGTCGGGATTGACCACACGCGCCGCCTGATCGGGCATGGCGTGGCCAGTCTTGTCGCCCAAGCCTTGGCTGAAAAGGGCGAAACACTGTCAGCACCCGAACTAGCGGCTGCGGTGCAACGGTTTCTAGACCATTACACCCCGAACCTGTCACGGCGCAGCCTGCCTTATCCGCACACGGTCAAAACTCTGACTGAACTTGCCACGGCGGGGTGGCGTCTTGTTGTCTGCACCAACAAGCTTGAGGCCAGCGCGCGCCGCCTGCTGTCCGATCACGGGCTTTTGCCCTTTTTCGATCTTGTCGCCGGACCAGATACCTTCGGCGTCGCAAAGCCCGATCCTGCGCATCTGTTGCGCTGCTTGCCCGCCGGTGGTCCGGCCATCATGATCGGCGACAGCGAGCCGGATATCATGGCCGCCAAAGCCGCAAACCTGCCCGTCATCGCCGTTGTCTGGGGCTATGCCAAGCGCCCGCTTGCAGAACTCGCACCGGATGCCATCGCGCACTCGATGCGTGATATTCCCGCACTCGTGGCCCAGATTGACGCCACCCGCAATCGCGACAGGAGAACCACGTGAAAGCCATCGGATACCGCGCGTGCCTTCCCATCAACGATCCCGCCGCCTTGATCGACATTGACCTACCCATGCCGCAAGCCACCGGGCGCGATCTTCTGGTCAAGGTCGAGGCGGTTTCGGTAAACCCTGTGGATTACAAGGTGCGCCTTCGCACCCAGCCCCCGGAAGGTGAGGCCAAGGTGCTTGGCTATGATGCCGCAGGAATCGTCCAATCGGTCGGACCGGGTTGCGTGCTCTTCCGTCCCGGCGATCCCGTATTCTATGCGGGCTGCATCAGCCGCTCGGGAACCAATGCGGAATATCATCTGGTGGATGAGCGTATCGTTGGGGCCAAACCCACCAGCTTGTCCTTTAGCGAAGCGGCCGCCTTGCCGTTAACCGCCATCACCGCATGGGAATTGTTGTTTGACCGCCTGTCCCTCCCCGCGCAGGGTGGCGCGGGCGCTTCGATCCTTATCATCGGTGCTGCGGGCGGAGTTGGCTCGATCCTGGTCCAGCTTGCGCGGCAATTGACCGAACTCACTGTGATTGCAACCGCATCGCGCCCGGAAAGCGTAGCATGGTGCCAAAGGCTCGGTGCGCATCATGTGATCGACCATTCTGGTGACCTGATCGCCCAGATCGACGCGCTTGGCGCTCCGCCGGTCAGCTATGCCGCCGCTTTGACCAAGACCGACCAGCATTTCCCGACCATCGCCACCATCCTTGCCCCGCAAGGGCGCATCGCCCTGATCGACGACCCGGGGTTGATCGACATCCGCCTTTTGAAACAGAAATCCGCGTCGCTGCATTGGGAATTCATGTTCACCCGTCCCAGCTTGCAAACCCCTGACATGATCCGCCAGCATGAGATTCTCGACGAGGTCGCACGTCTGGTCGATGCAGGCAAACTCTGCACAACCGCGACCAAAACCTTCACCCCTATTTCGGCCGCAAATCTGATCCGCGCCCATCAGATTCTGGAAAGCGGCGCATCCCGCGGCAAAATCGTTCTCCACGGTTTCGACTGAGGCAAAGATTGTACGGCCAATCCTCAGGCTCTTTGCCGCCGCCGCACGCCCCTTTGCAACGCCAAGGCCGCGCGGGGATCTTCGGACGGTAAGTCCGTCAGAGAAGGATCACCCGAAGGTTGTCGGGCCCGGTGACCGTGCCGCTGCGTCCCGTACCCAGCACGCGCAGCCCGCGCCATAGCGGGGCCTTTGCCATGCGCAGGGCATCGTGGTCGGGGGGGGCATAAAGCTCGATGACGCTTTGGCCCGCCGAGAGGAATCGCACTGGGATCGTCCCTTCTGCGCGGATCAAATCAACTTCAGCGACGGGTTTTGCGCCCAGAGCGATGAAAAACGCGGTGCTGGCGGCGATGTCGCTGCAGGGGATGCCGATATGATCATGGCTTGGTCGGTGTGGCTGGGCTGGGGTGTCGCGCTTGGCGCACAGTTCAATCCGCGCGCCCTCGGGTCCTTGCAGGAACGCATAGCGCACGCCATTCGCCCAAAACTCCGCGATCTCCTTTGGTCCGTCAGGGGTGGTGGAGTCCAGCACCGCACCCCGAGCCAGAAAAACGGCGAGCGCCGCATCGGTGTCATTCACCGCCAGCGCCAGATGGTCAATCCCGCCATGACCGCCGGGACCATCGGCCTGCACCAAGGCGACCCGCTGGTCGTTCAGACGCAGCATTTCGGCGTCGCGCGCAAAGCCAAACACGGTGATCAGCATCGCCTCGGCCCCAGCAAGGTGCTGCACGGCAAGTTCGGGGACGATCTCTTTCATGCTGCCTCCTGCGGGTTGGTTGGGCGCGGCTTTCTCGGCCCGGCTTTCTCGGCGCGTCACTCTCGGCCCGTCTGTCGCATGGCGCGCCAAAGGGATCAACCGGACTTTCGCAGGCGATCGTCATCACGCGGCGGGGTGTGGGTCCATCGCCAAAGTTGCAGCGGCGACTCACCGTTGACCGCAGCGATCAGGCAACGGGCGTCCAGATCACATCATCGATGCGTGGCGCACCCGTGGCGAGCATGACCAACCGGTCAAAGCCAAGCGCAATGCCACTGGCCGGGGGCATAAGTGCGAGGGCGGCGAGGAAATCCTCATCCAACGGATACCGCTCCCCGTAGACGCGTTCCTTTTCGTCCATCTCGGCGGCGAAGCGGCGGCGCTGTTCGGCGGGGTTGGTCAATTCGCCAAAGCCGTTGGCGAGTTCGACGCCGCAGGCGTAAAGCTCAAACCGTTCCGCCACGCGCGGATCATCTGCGGTGGGGCGGGCAAGCGCGGCCTCGGCCACGGGGTAACGATCAAGGATGGTGGCGCGGCCATGGCCAAGATGCGGCTCTACCTTTGCCACCAGAACGCGCGACAGAAGGTCAGACCAGGTGTCATCCTCGGCCACGCGCAACCCGGCATAGGCCACCTGCCCTGCCAAGGCATCTCGGTTGATGGTGCCATCGGCGTTGATGCTGGCCAGAAGGTCAATCCCGGCATGACGGCCAAAGGCATCGGCGACACTCAGCCGTTCAGGTTCGGCAAAGGGATCACAGGTGCGGTCGCGAAAGCGCAGCTCGGTCGCCCCCGCCGCCGTGGCCGCAATCCGCAGGAAGTCGGCGCAATCGGCCATCAAGACGGTGTACTCCTGCCCCACACGATACCATTCCAGCATGGTGAATTCGGGGCTGTGCAAAGCCCCCCGTTCGCGGTTGCGCCAGACATGGGCAAAGGCCGCGATCCGGGTTTCCCCCGCCGCGAGCAGTTTTTTCATCGCAAATTCGGGGCTGCTGTGCAGATACATCGCCCTGCCCTGCCCGTCATTGCCAATGGCGGTGGTGGCAAAGCCGTGCAGATGCGCCTCATTGCCCGGACTGACCTGCAAAGCGGCGGTATCCACCTCAAGGAACCCCTCCTCCGCCAGCCAGCCACGAATCCCGGACTGAATGCGGTTGCGCGCCAGCAATAGCGGGCGGCGGTCGGCATGGACGGCAGGCATCCACCAAGCATCAGTCATGAGCTTTGCCCTTCCTGTGGCGTGTTGCGGCTTTCGGTTTGAGATTTGCCGAAAGATGGTTTAGGTGCAGGCGCAATAGCCCTGCGCCCCCTTACGCGCCGGGCATCAAAACCGCAAGGAACCGCCCGTGAAAGTCATCGCCTCCAGCCTGCGCAAGGGCAATGTCGTCGATCTCGACGGCAGGCTCTATGTCGTCCTCTCCGCCGAAAACTTCCATCCCGGCAAGGGCACACCCACCACCTCGGTCGATATGCGCCGCATCTCGGACGGGGTGAAGGTGTCGGAGCGTTGGCGCACCACCGAACAGGTGGAGAAGGCGACGGTGGACGAACGCGAATATGATTTCCTCTATGAAGATGGCGAAGGCTTCCACTTCATGGAACCGGCCAGCTATGAACAGATCGCCGTGTCGCCCGATGTCGTCGGTGACAGCAAGGTCTATCTGGTCGAAGGCATGCGCTGCTATCTGAAGACCTTTGAGGGTGTCTGCATCGCCATCGAATTCCCGCAAAGGATCACGGTTGAGATCGCCGAGACCGAGCCTGTGGTCAAAGGCCAGACCGCCTCGTCCTCGTATAAGCCCGCGCTGACCGACCGTGGCCTGCGCGTGATGGTGCCGCCGCATATTGGCGTGGGCACCAAGATTGTCATCAACACCGACGACAACAGCTATCAGGGCCGCTCGCAAGACTGACCCTGTCCCTGCGGCAGTGACGATTCAAGGGGCCGGGGCATTCATCCCCGGCCCTTTTGCCATCCCGGTCCCCGTTTCCCCGCGCAAGGTCAAGGCCTCGTCGCACCCTGCCAGTCGTGCCTCTGGTGCAGTGTGTCGTGACAAGCCAAAGCAGGGTGGTCCGTGTCCATCGGAAAACTAGCGGGCGATAGGCAAAGGATGCGGTATTGCCCGCCCTTTTGCAGGTTGGACAAGCGAAAGGCGCCCACGGTCTGGTCAAGGATCAGGTCCAGCACGGCCTGAAGGGCAGTCTCACGGGCGCTGTCGGTCACGGCCTTGACGATAACCTGCAAACGGGCGCTGCCGTGCTGCCAGACAAAGCACAGGGACGAGCCGCCCGTCTGGCCATGATCGTCGATCCGGAGACGGCCAAGCCGCCTCTCCGCGTTCACCTTGGTCGCACGCGACAGGGGCAGTCGTCGCCGCAGTGCTGCCGCCTGAAGCCGCGGCCACCACGCCTGCGGTGCAGTCACCGCCAAGAGCGGCACCTCTGGCATGGCCGCGTCCTGCCACCACCCCGGCGACCCCAGCACAGGATGCGCCCATGTGCCATGTTGCGCCAATCCGGCCAGCGCCTGCCCCACAGCGGTCAGGCGCGGCGGGCGATGCCGCAGATCGAAGGCTCCGCTTTCGTAAAATCCCGTCCGATCGCACAAAAGCGCATTCCAGTCATAAGCCCCGAACAGCGCCCAAGAGGTGACGGCGCGCACATCCACCCCGTCACGGCGGGCCTGATGCGCCGCACCCCAAGCCTCGATCAGCCAGCGCACCTGTTCTTCACGGGTGCAGCCATTGTGGTTTTCGGTGACCGCGATGGGCAGGTGGTAGCGGGCGTGCAATTCATGCAGACGGTGCAGCACCCCAAGACGCGGGCGCAAGTCGGGCATATGCGCGGCAGAAACATCGACATAGACCTGCCGCCCATTGCCCCCGGCCCGGTGCTGCGGATGCGCCGACAAATCCGGGTCCAGCCAGCGGTCCGAGGTGAGGTAATGATCCAGCCCAAGGATATCGGGCGGACAGGGCACATCCACCAGCGCTTGCAAACGGCCTTCGCCTATTCCGGCGTGCCTTAGGCGGGCATGAAACGGATGGTCCGAGTCCACCCGACCACAAAGCAGATCAAAGCCCAAGAACCGCCGCGCGTTCTCATAGGCTGCTTGGTCTGCCAAAGCGGGCGGCGCGAAGATGCGTCCGACATCCTCGGTCTGGATCAGACGCGCGTCGGGGCGATGACGGCGGATCGCAGCCATGGCGGCAACCGTCGCCTCAACCGCGCCAAAGGCCAGGCGCAGAAAAGTGGCCTCGTCGCGCCCATGCGGATGCCACAGCCCGTAAAGCCCGGCAAACCGCGCCGTGGTGACGGGTTCGTTGATGGGGGTGTAGTCGCGAATCCACGGATAGCGCCGCGCCACCGCCCCGGCATAGGCGGCAAAAGCGGCGGTAAAGCCGTTCTCCAGCGGCGTGATCCCCCCCGGCCCCCACCCGTGGTGCAAAAGCCCCGCGATGGGGTCAATGCCCAAGGCCCGCGCACGGCACAAGCGCCGGTCCGGCCAGCGGAAGTCCGGCTTTCCCTTGGCCGCGATGGCCCCCCAAATCACCGGCATCCGCAGCCGCCGGATGCCCAAGCCCGCCACAAGGTCCAAATCACGCGGCCGCCACCAATGGCCCTGCTCGCGCAACTGGTCACGGATCACGCCATCGATCTGCACATGGCTGCATTCGATGCCGCCCCAAAGCTCCAGCCGCGCCGCGCCGTCATCCTGCGGCATTGCCGGTCTTTCGCATTGCCCCGGCTGTGGCGTCCCCCCCGTGCGGCAGGTGCTTTTCCTGCTGGCGAACCCCGGCAGCACTGCGTGGCCCCAAGGCGGCGTCGATCCGGGCAAAGGTGGCCAAGGCCTGTGCGGTCACCTGATCCATGTTGAAATAGCGATAGGTCGCCAGCCGTCCACAGAACCAGACATCCGCCGTCGCCGAGGCCAGAGCTTTGTAGCGCTGATAAAGCGCCTCGTTCTCTGGTCGTGGCACGGGATAATAGGGGTCGCCACTGTCGGTGGGATATTCGTAACTCAGGCTGGTCTGGGCATGGGTCTGGCCGGTGAGGTGCTTATACTCGGTGATGCGGGTGTAATCCTCGGTCTGCGGATAGTTCACCACGGCCACCGGTTGCGCCCATACGCGATCTTCGGTCACATGCGCAAACCGCAAGGACCGATAGGGCAACTTGCCAAAGCGAAAGTCAAAGTATTCATCCACCGGCCCGGTAAAGACCACGCGCCGAAAGCCGCCCTCCAAACGCAGCTTGGCCCAATCCACCCCCAGCCGCAGCGTGATGCCGGGCTGATCGAGCATCCGGTCAAACATCCGCGTATAACCCTCAGCAGGCATTTTCTGGAAACTGTCGGTGAAATAGCGGTCATCGCGGTTGGTTCGGGTCGGTATCCGCGCGGTCACGCCTTTGGACAGCTGCGACGGATCAAGGCCCCATTGCTTGCGGGTGTAGCCTTGAAAGAACTTCTCATAAAGGTCGCGCCCCACGGCGGCGACCACCACATCCTCGGATGTTTCGATCCGCTCTGGCACCTCACGCCGCGCGGCAAGGAAATCCTCCATCCCGGCACTGTCAAGCGTCAGGCCATAAAGCCGGTTGATGGTGTCCAGATTGATCGGGATGGGCACCTGCATCCCATCCACCTGCGCCAAGACCCGGTGCTCGTAATCGCGCCATGCGGTAAACTGCGACAGATACTCGACCACCTGATCCGCGTTGGTGTGAAAGATATGTGGCCCGTAGCGGTGGATCAGGATCCCCGCCGCATCCAGATGGTCAAAGGCATTGCCCGCCACATGGTCGCGCCGGTCGATCACCAGCACCGTCTCTTGGCGTTGGCTGGCAAGGCGTTCGGCCACGACCGCCCCGGCAAACCCTGCCCCCACGACGAGCCAATCATACATGGCGGCTCTCCAATTCGGAGGCTTTGCCATCGGTCCGGCGCAGAACCGAAGACAACGACAGCAATGGCGCAGTGCGACGAGCGGCGGCAAACATCTCGCGCCGCATTTCGGCCCAGGTGCGGTCCCATGATCCGCGTGCAAGGCAGGCCTCCACTGCGGCGCGCCAGGCGGGGTCTGGAGGGGCGAGGCTGGCCCGCAATGCCTGCGCCATATCCGCAGCCGTAGCGATCCGGACAAGCGCACCTGCATCTGCGCCGCCATAGCCTGTCACCACATCCGGCACGGCGGTGGAGGTCACGGGCAATCCCGCCGCCAAAAACTCTGGCGTCTTGGTCGGGCTGATAAAGCGGGTCGTCTCATCCAGTCGGAACGGCATCCAGCCCGCATCCCAATGCGACAGATAGGCGGGCAGATCGGCATAGGGTTTTGATCCCAGCCAATGCAGGTTTGGCCCCTGCGGCAGGCTGGCAGGGTCGATCTTCACCACCGGCCCGAGCATGACAAACTGCACATCCGGCAGGTCGCGCGCCATCTGGCACACCAGATCAAGGTCCATCCGTTCGTCGATCACGCCGAAAAAGCCGATGCGCGGGGTGGGGATGGCGGTCTGATCGGCAGGGTCGGTCAGCGACTGCCGGGCTTGGCCGAAATGCGCGGCGTCGATGCTGGAGGGAAAGCAAAGCACATGAGCATGGCGCCCACGCTTCGCCGCGAACAGGCTACGCCCGCCGGTAAAGACCACATCGACATGGTCAAAGAGCCGCGCCTCTGCCATCAGAAAGCCCGCAGGCGGGTTTTTGAAGGCCGACAACTCATCCATGCAGTCAAAGACAGTGGCGTCGGCTTCAAGGTGGTCGCTGAAGGCCAGCGCCATCGGCGTGTAATACCACAAGAACCGCCGCTCCGGCGGGCGGCGGTCCAGAAAGCCATCCAAAAGCCGCCGTTGCAGCACTATGGGGTCAACCTCTGGCGGCAGGATGGGGGTCGCAATCCGCACGCCTGAGACATCAACACGCTGATGCAAATGCGGGGTCGCCCCCGGCTGGATCAGCGGCTCCTCAAAATAGACGACCTCGAAATCCCGCGCGGCGCGGGTCAAAAGATGCTGCGGGCGTTGGAAGACAAGGTCCCAGCGCAGATGGGAAAAGACGATCA
>JAIYDR010000310.1 GCA_027487395.1 Rhodobacter sp.
CAGGATCGACCCACACCCCGAGGAGGGCTTGTTCGGGTCATCGTCGCTGTCCAGCGATTCCCCGGCGATGACCTTCTTGATCTCATCCCCGGTCAGGGTTTCGTATTCGAGCAAGCCTTTGGCCAAACGCTCCCAATCGTCCTTTTTGTCGGACAGGATGCGGAAGGCGGTTTGGTAACCTTCGTCGATCAGGCGCTTGACCTCTTGTTCGATCAAGCGCTTGGTTTCAGCGCTGACCGAGAAGCCACCCGTGTTGCCCTGATAGCCCTCTGCCGCTTCGGCATAGTCGATGTTGCCAACCGCATCCGACATGCCCCAGCGGAGCACCATCGCACGGGCCAAGGCGCTGGCCTGCTGGATATCGCCCGAAGGACCGTTCGACACCGAATCCTCGCCCCATTTCAGGATTTCCGCAGCCTTGCCGGCCATGGTCATCGCGATGCGCTGTTCGCACTGGTCGCGGTGCCAGTTCAGGCGGTCAATCTCTGGCAAGCTCATGACCATACCCAAAGCGCCACCGCGCGGGATGATCGTCGCCTTATAGACCGGGTCGCACTTGGGCAGGTTCATGCCGACAATGGCGTGACCGCTTTCATGATAGGCGGTCATTTCCTTTTGTTCCTGCGTCAGGACCATCGACCGACGCTCTGCGCCCATCATGACCTTGTCCTTGGCATTCTCAAAATCGTCCATCGTGACAAAGCGACGGCCCACACGGGCAGCCATCAGCGCGGCCTCGTTCACGAGATTCATCAAGTCCGCACCCGAAAAGCCCGGCGTGCCGCGTGCAATCGTGCGCAGGTCAACATCCGGCCCCAGCGGCACTTTGCGCGCGTGCACGCCAAGGATCTTTTCGCGGCCCTTGATATCGGGGTTCGGCACATGAATCTGACGGTCAAAGCGGCCGGGGCGCAGCAATGCGGGGTCCAGCACGTCTTTGCGGTTGGTGGCCGCGACGATGATCACGCCTTCGTTCGCCTCAAACCCGTCCATTTCGACCAAAAGCTGGTTCAGCGTCTGTTCGCGTTCGTCATTGCCGCCGCCGATGCCCACGCCACGGGCGCGACCCACGGCGTCAATCTCGTCGATGAACACGATGCAGGGCGCGTTCTTCTTGGCCTGTTCGAACATGTCGCGCACGCGGGAGGCACCGACACCGACGAACATTTCCACGAAGTCAGAGCCAGAGATGGTGAAGAACGGCACCCCGGCCTCACCCGCAATCGCGCGGGCGAGCAGCGTCTTACCGGTGCCCGGAGGACCGACCAGCAGCGCACCCTTGGGGATTTTCCCGCCAAGGCGCGAGAATTTCTGCGGGTTGCGCAGGAATTCGACGATCTGTTCCCACTCGTCCTTGGCCTCATCAATGCCAGCGACATCGTCAAAGGTCACGCGGCCATGCTTTTCGGTCAGCAGTTTGGCGCGCGATTTGCCAAAGCCCATCGCGCCGCCCCGCCCGCCGCCCTGCATGCGGTTCATGAAGAACACCCAGACGCCGATCAGCACAAGGAACGGCAGCCACAGCGACACCATCGACATCAGGCCCGATTCCTCTTGCGGTTCGGCGTTCACTTCAACGCCTTTCGCCACGAGTCGATCCGTCAGGACTTCACCTTGCGGTTTGATGGTGACGTAGCGGGTGTTGTCTTGCGTGACGACATCCACACGCTCGCCGTCGATGGTGACGCGCGCCACCTCGCCCTTGTCTACTTGGGACAGGAAATCAGAATAGGCCAGCGCGCGCGAACTCATCGTCGTCTGCCCGCCGGAAAATAGATTGAACAGCGCCAGGATCAGCAGAAACAGAACGACCCAGAACGCGATATTTCGTGCGTTGCCCACGAACACTCTCCTCAGATGCGCGCCGTCCCCCAAGGGCGGCGGCCTTGACCCCTAAGATAGACAGAAAGGCGGGGCGTTCAATGCGATAAGATGAATAAGCGCAAGTCCCCGATGGTTTCTGCACGCCAACCCTGCGCCGCGTCCAGCAAAGGTACGGCGATCAGGGTGTCGCCGCACCAAATGGCGGGGGAGGTGATCAACGCATCGCGCGGCAGATCGCTGTCGCGCCAGTCGGGGCGCAGGGCCAGACCTGCCAGCCCAAGAGCGCGGATTTCTGCGCCTGTTTGGAAGGGTCCACTCACCTGCCAGCGCCCATCCCAGAGCGCCCCCGGTGCCGCAGTCGCCCCCGCCACGGCCCGCAATTCCCGCACCAGATGGATCGCGCGTGGCGTGATCCGCGCCCGAACCCCTTGCAACGTAGCCCCCCGCCCTTGTGAAAGCGCTTCCAGAAACCGCCCTTGATCCGCCCCGCGCGGCGGATATTCGGCGCGGTTCAGCCAGCGCAAGGCGGCAACGATGAGACGGCGGCGATGCTCAAGCGACAAAGCTTCAAAGGCGGCGCGGTCGATGCGGATCGTTCCTGCGATGGTCTCGACATGGCCGCTCGCCCAATCGGCAAGGGTCTGATCCATCGCCGCGCGGACGGCAGCAAGGTTCTGCACCACCTGCGCAATCTGGGCGGCCCCTATGCCCAAAGGTGCCAGAACCGCCAGCGCCTTGCGGATACGAGACCGGGTGAAACGGTCATTGCTGTTGCTGGGGTCTTCGGCCCAAGCGATGCCATGGGCAATCAGGTGATCGCGCAGCATCTGACGCGAGACCGCAAGCACAGGCCGGACAAAGCGCACGCCATCCTTCGCCCAGTCCGCCCGCATCCCCGACAGCCCGTCCAAGCCCGCCCCGCGTGCCAGCGCCATCAGGAACCCTTCGGCCTGGTCATCGGCGGTATGCGCCAGCCAGACCGTCCCCACCCCCCCCCCCCCCGCCCCATCCGCCAACAGCGCGTAACGCGCCGCCCGCGCGGCCGCCATCAGGTTGCCCGCAATCTGCCCACCATGTTCCCAGATCAGCACCTGATGCGGGATGCCCCATGCGGCACATTGCCCCGCCACCAAAGCGATCTCTGCCGCCGCCCCGGCGCGCAGACCGTGATCCACCGTCACGGCATGGACCTTGGCCCCCACCAGATGCGCCAAATGCAGAAGGGCGAGGGAATCGCCCCCGCCCGACACGGCCAATGCGATGGCCTGCTGATCCGGCGGCAAGGCAGCGGCCACCGCCGCCCGCAACGCCGCGTTTTCGGTCACTGGCAGCCCAGACCCAGCATCGCGGTGGCCGCTGTCCCGGCCTCAACCGTGCCGGGAAAACGGGTGCCAACTTCGGTCAGGGTCACGCAAGCCTCGGGTGTTTGGCCCAGATCGCCCAAGGCTTGGCCCAGCTTCAACAGCGCCTCTGGCGCTTTGCTGCCCGAGGGCTGGCCGGAAAACGCATCCAGATAGGACCGCGCCGCATTGGCGGTATCGCCGGTCTGCCGCAAGGCGTCGCCGCGCAAGACCTGTGCCTCTTGGGTCAGCGGGCCACCCGGGTAGGATTGGGCATAGGCCGCAAAGAGGTCAGCAGCGGCTTGAAAGTTGCCTTGACCGAGCACCTCCTTGGCCCGGTCAAAATCCGCCTGTTCTTGCATCGCCATTTCCGGCGCATCCGCTGCCGGGGCGACGGGGTCGGTCTCCGTGGCCAATGGCGCAGCGACCGTGGCATCCCCACCCAAAAGCGGCGTTTCGGGCAAGGCCCCGACATCGCAGCCCTCGGTCTGTTCGCACAGCCGGAATTCCAGATCGCCGATCCGGTTGGTGCCGTCGGTCACAACCCGGTTCAGCCGAAGTTCGATTTCTTCGGATTTCGCGGTCAGTTGCGCCAACTGCGCCTCGATCGTGTCCATCCGTTGCAAGGCATCCCCACCGGCAGCCCCGGTTGAGGCCGCGCCAGTGGTGACGAGTTCATTCCGCAAAGCCGCGACTTCGGCCGACAAAGCGGACAGCTCCGCCCGAATGTCAGCCAGAGTCTGGGCCCGGTCCTGCCCAAAGGCGGCGGCAGGCAGCAGCGCCAGCAGACAGATCAGGCGAAGCCCTTTCAGCATTTGATCAGACCCCCGCACCAACTTGCAACACAGTCACCGCACGGCGGTTCTTGCCATAGCAGGTCTCGTCCGAGCAAACCGCCAGCGGGCGTTCCTTGCCATAGGACACAGTCTGCAACCGCGTCGGCGCGATGCCTTGCGAGATCAGGAATTGCTGCACCGCCGAGGCACGGCGCGCCCCAAGCGCAAGGTTATACTCGCGCGTGCCCTGTTCGTCGGCATGGCCTTCGATCACGGCAGCATATTGTGGGTTGGCTTGCAGCCACTGCGCCTGACCTTGCAAGATCATGCGGCCTTCGGGTGACAGCGTGGACTGGTCCACCGCAAAAAGGATGCGGTCGCCAACGGTCTGATTGAAATAGGCGATGGACTGCGGGTTGCTGGGATCGCCCAGACCGTCCACACCGACGCCGCCGATGCCCGCACCGGCACCACCTGCGCCCATGCCATCCGCCCCACCCGCGCCAAAGCGGTCAGGGTTGTTGCACGCTGCAAGGCCCAGTGCCGCGACCAGGAGAAGCGCCTTGGGAAGAATGGTCATGTCCGTCGTTCCTTTGTGTTTGTTGGCTCGATTTTCGCCATCATAGCAGGGTTGCGCCGCCGGGGGAATCGGCGGCAAAGGGTTTTGCGCGGCCTTTACGGCAGCAAGGGCGACCATGCCGGATCAGAAGCCGGACCATTGGTCGGCACCTGACGGAGATTGCGCCCGAAGACATCCACACTGAAAAGTTGCGCCTGACCGCCCTCGCCCGCTGTTTCGCGGGTGAACATGATCACGCGCCCATTGGGCGACCATGTCGGACCTTCATCCAGGAAGGACGAGGTCAGCAGACGTTCCTCGGACCCATCCGTCCGCATCACGCCGATGTGAAAGCGGCCTTTGTTCTGCTTGGTGAAGGCGATGTAATCGCCCTGCGGCGACCAGACCGGGGTGCCGTAACGGCCTTCGCCTCCCGAAATCCGCTGCGGCTCTCCGCCGCCTGCCGACATGACATAGATCTGCTGCCCGCCGGTGCGGTCGGATTCAAACACGATCTGGCTTCCGTCGGGGCTAAAGCTGGGTGCGGTTTCAATCGACGGTGCGTTGGTCAACTGCCGGATCTGACCTGAGCCGATGTCCAAGGCATAGATGTCGGTGTTGCCGCCGCGTTCCAGACTATAGACCACGGTCCGCCCATCGGGGGCAAAGCGCGGGGCAAAGGTCATGGTGCCATTGTCCAACTGCCCCAAGGGCTGCACGGAAAGGCTGCCGACGTCCATCAGATAGATCGCCGGAAAGCCCGTGGCGTAAGAGGTGAACAGCACCTGATCGCCAGCAGGCGAAAAGCGCGGCGCCAGCACGATGGACGCACCATCGCTCAGATAGGCCACGTTTTGCCCATCGTAGTCCATCACGGCCAGACGCTTGACGCGCTGGTTCTTTGGGCCGGACTCGCTGACATAAACCACGCGGCTGTCGAAATAAGGGCCCTCGCCGGTGACGCGCGAATAGACCGCATCGGCCACCTTATGCGCCATCCGCCGCCATGTGGCGGGCGTGCCGACAAATTGCAGCCCCTCGCCCATCTGCTGGCCGTTAAAGACGTCAAACAGGCGGAACTTGACCACCACCTGATCACCCGAAGCCTGCACCGCCCCGGTAATCAAGACCTGCGCGTTGATCGCCTGCCAATCGGCAAAGGCCACCGGCGCGTCAAAGCTCGTGATCTGGCCGATATGAGCTGAGGCCGGGATTTCCCGAAAGAGCCCCGTTCCTGACAGGTCCGCCACCACCACGCCGGTCAGTTGCGCGGCATAATCGCCCGCCGCGCCATTTTCCGCCACAAACATCGGCGCGGCAAAGGGGAGGGGTTCGATCACGCCATCCGTCAGGCGGATGCGTGGCGGTTCTTGCGCCGCCACCGTGGTGGGAAGGGCCGTCAACGCGACAAATGCGGCTGCGGCCAGTGCGATAACGGGGGAGAGGGCTCTGAACATCGTCATCCTATCCTCTTGCTCCTCGGGTCCAAGTTCATATCAGTTTGCCGTGCGCGGCGCGAAACGGGGTATCACGCTTGCGCCATCAGCGCAGGCGCATTTCATCAGGGTCGAATTCGATCTCAAAGACCTTCCAGGTCTCATACTTCTCGGGCGGCAGCGGGAAGCCGCGCGCGCCACAGCGGATGATGGCGCGGCGCGCCGTCTCGAAAGCTTGCGTGACAGAACTGCCCGAACCACCGGTGGAATCGATCAACTCGACAGAGGCGGCGTCCGGTTTCCCATCGGGATTGATATTGAAACGCACGACCACAGTGGTGCGCAACGCCTCCATCGACATCGATCCCACGTTCCAGCAGGCATTCACCGCGACCTTCATGCCGTCCAACTCTCCGCCCGTCAGCGGCGGGCCAGAGGCCGCAGTCCCCTGCCCCCCAGTGTCAGAGGTCACCGCACTGTCAGCCGCAGCTTGCGCCACGGCCTCGGCCACTGCATCGGCCACCGGGTCTTGCGCCTCGGCCACTGCGGCTGCGACGGCATCGGCCACAGCGTCTTCGGGCGGGGTTTCCGGCGGCGTCTCTGCGGGTGGCGTTTCGGGTGCAGGTTCTTCTGCCGGAGCCTCAGTCACTCGCACGGGACGTGAGCGGGGTTTCAGGCTGGTGGTCGGGGCCAGTTGGGGGGCGGTATCCTCCGTCTCAACCGCCTCAGTCACGATCTGGGTCGTGGCTTCTTCGGGCGCGGCTTCGGGCTGTTGCTCTTCGACGATCTGGGCATCCGGCGCGGGGTCTTCTGACACTTCGGGTGTCGGGGTGTCAGCAATTTCGGGCGCATCGGTGGGTGTATCGACCGGGACCGCCGCCACCCGGTCGACCGGGCGGGGCTTCGGGCGGTCGCTGGACAGCGGCACCGGGATCGGCTGCTCGTTTTCCGCAAGTGGGGCCACCGGATCAGGGGTTTCCAGGGGCTGTGGCACAGCCTCAACCGGGAGGTCCTGTGGCAGGGGTTCGTCAACCACGACAGGTTCAGGCGGCGTTTCAGGCTGCGGCGGCGGGGTGGACTCTGGCTGGGCGGGTTGGGGCTGTTCGGGCGGCGTTTCCACCGGCGTGTCGGCGGCTTTGGGCGCTGCGGCTACCATCGACTGGAAATCGCTTTCCGACATGATCGAGACTTGGGCAATCTCGACCGGCTCCAGATCGCTGGTTTGAAAAAGCCAATCCCCCAGAATCACCCAGAGGAGCAGGGCCACATGCAACGCGCCCGATACGATGGTGCCGGTTCTTTCCAACTTGCGTCTGTTCCCGGTCTTAGCCGTCCGTTCCGACCTTGGCGGCATCCGCGCCAAAGGTCGGGCCTTGTGCATCGGTCACCAGACCGATTTCATTGAAGCCGCCTGCATTCAGCGCCCCCATCACCTGTGCGACCTTTTCGTAAGGGATCGACCCATCCGCCCGCAAGAACACCTTTTTCGAGGTCCGCTCTGCGGCAATCGCCTCAAGCTTGGGGATCAGTTCCGCCTCGGCCACTTCGGTGGTCATGATTGACAGCTTGCCATCTGCGGTCAGGGTGATGGTCAGCGGCTCTTCTTGTTCGGTTGGCAGCGCATTGGCCGCTGTTTCCGGCAGCTTGATCGGCACACCCACGGTCAACATCGGGGCAGCGACCATGAAGATGATCAGCAAGACCAACATAACGTCGATGAACGGCGTGACGTTGATTTCCGACATCTGTGCCGCACCACCGCGCCTGCGCCCGCGCCGCCCGCCGCCGCCTGCCTTTTTTGCAATCCCGCCTGCCATAACTCAGGCGTCCAGTTGGCGCGACAGGATGGTGGAAAACTCGTCGGCAAAGCTTTCGTAACCGCCAAGGATGCGCTCACTGTCGGCGTTCAATTTGTTATAGGCGATCACCGCCGGGATGGCCGCAACCAGACCGACCGCCGTGGCCAAAAGCGCCTCGGCGATGCCGGGGGCCACCACGGCAAGGTTGGTGTTTTGGCTGATAGCGATCTGTTCAAAGCTGTGCTTGATCCCCCAAACCGTACCGAAAAGCCCGATGAAGGGCGCGGTCGATCCGGTGGTTGCAAGGAACGATAGCCCCTTGGTCAGAACCTCGGCCTCCCGCGCGATGGCAACGTCCATGGCGCGGTCAATACGGGCCTGCGCGCCCGCGATCAGCCCGCCGTCCTGCCGGTGACTGCGCCGCCATTCCGTCATACCCGCAGCAAAAATCCGCTCTGACGCACCCTCGGGCGTGGGGCCAAGACGTTCAAAAAGCTCATCCAGCGGATCACCCGACCAGAAGGCGCGGTCAAACACCGCCGCCTCAGCCCGCGCACGGCGGAAGGTCAGGATACGTTGCACGATGATCGACCATGACCAGAAGCTCATCGCCAGAAGCGACACCAGCACCAGTTTATTGGTCAGCGTCGCCTTCATGAAAAGCGCCAGCACAGAGAAATCAATCTCCTGCGCCGCAGCGAGTGTTTGGGTTTCCATTACGCCTGCTCTTGTTGTCGGCCACCTGTCCCGATGGCGCGTTTAGGTGGGATTCTACCCGGATTCAAAGGGAAATGCCAACACATCTGCGTCAAGCGGCGGGTTGCCGCGCGGCGGAGCACATTCTAGCGCCATCGCAGCGTCACCGCAGTCGATTTGCCGGGTCGGCAACACAAGCTCAGAGGGCGAGTGCTGCGCGCACGGGATCGGGTATGCGCTGCGCACGACCCGCGGAATTGAGGCACACCAGCACCACCTTGGCACGAAAAAGGATCACCCCGTCGCGTGTGATGCTTTGGTCCATCATGATCGAGGCACCCTTCAGATCGGTGATCATCGTGCCCACGGCAAGCAGATCATCAAACCGCGCCGGTGACAGGTAATCTGCCTCGACCCGGCGGACGGCAAAAACGATGCCTTGCTCCGCCTTGAGCACGACCTGATCGATACCGCGCGCCCGGACAAATTCACTGCGCCCACGCTCGATGAACTTCAGGTAATTCGCATAGTAGACAATCCCGGCAAGGTCGGTGTCTTCGTAATAGACACGCAGGGTCAGGGCATCGGTTGTCATGGCGGGCCTTTGAGCGGGTGTGGGGTGCGCGCTCATGGCGCACCACTTGTGGGTCATTGTGATCGTGGCAAACGTGCGGACAGGCGCAGCGCGTGGCTGGCGTCTTGGGCGACAGCGGGCAGGACCGGATCATAGGCGGCGCGGATCACCCCCGCGATGTCGGGGCGCAAGATCACGGTGCCGTCCGAAATCTGCGCCAAAGGGGCGGCGTCCATGAATGCCTTGTCCGACCACAAAAGGATCGACTGTACTGCTTGGCTGAGCGCCAGCGTTTCGGCGGGCACGGCAGACAGGTGCCGATCCATGCGCAGAAACACGAAAGCCGCACGGATTGCGCCACTGGGATCAAAGCGGAAGATGCGGTACTGGTTCGCCTCGGCCACCGCCAGCCGATCACAAAGCAGGCCAAGGTCCGGAACCAACCGGTCAAGGTTCGGCACCTGCGGGAGTTCCGCCCACTCGCGGCAGAAAAACACCATCAAGTTCGCGCCCAGTTCGGGGTCGGTTTCGGCCATACGGTGGTTGGCGAGGGTGACCACGGCCTCGATCGCGCCTTTGACGACCGACAATGTGGCATCCTCCACCCCGAACACCACCGGCACAATGGGGCTACCCCATCGGGCGCAGAGATAGCTGCCGTCGCCACGCGTGAACAGCGCCCGCACCTGATCTGGTTCCATCATCGCCTCCACTCAAACTCCCGGCGGCCCATACACCCGCCACCAGAAACCCTCAATCGCCCCTGCCCCTCTCCTTTGCCCAAATATCCTGCGGGGGTGAGCCGCCTTGGCGGCGCGGGGGCTGCACAAGCCCCCCTGTTTCCCCGCCTGCCCCAAAGCACCGCCCGCACCGACATCAGCACAGATTTTTCGCAGAATAATCGCTGCCACGGACAGAGATCACCCCTCGAACAGGTCACCTTGCGGCGCGGGGCGCGGATCGGACAGGCGCGGGGCCTCTAGCCCCAGATGCCGCCATGCCTTGGCCGCCAGCATCCGCCCGCGCGGGGTGCGCTGGATCAGGCCCTGTTGCAAAAGATAGGGCTCAATCACCTCTTCGATGGCATCGCGCGCCTCGGACAGCGCAGCGGCGATGGTTTCCACCCCCACCGGCCCACCGCCGTAATTGTCGGCCAAAAGCGACAGATAGCGCCGGTCCGCGCCGTCCAGCCCCAAATGATCCACCCCCAACCGCGTGAGGGCAGAATCCGCAATCGCTTTGGTCAGACGGCCATCGCCTTCGACCAGCGCAAAATCCACCACCCGACGCAACAAGCGTCCCGCCACCCGCGGCGTGCCCCGCGCACGGCGGGCAATCTCATAGGTCCCTTCGGGATCAGACGAGATGCCCAAAAGCCGCGCGCCACGGGTCACGATCAGGTCAAGTTCCTGATCGGTATAGAATTGCAGCCGCGTCGGCATGCCGAAGCGGTCGCGCAGCGGCGTGGTCAAAAGGCCCAGCCGCGTGGTCGCGCCCACCAGCGTGAAGGGTTGCAGGTCAATCCGCACGGTCCGCGCGGCGGGTCCTTCGCCGATCACCAGATCAAGAGCGAAATCCTCCAGCGCCGGGTAAAGCACCTCTTCGACCACGGCCGAAAGGCGGTGAATCTCATCGATGAACAGCACGTCGCGTGGTTCCAGATTGGTCAGGATCGCCGCCAGATCGCCCGGCTTGGCCAAGACGGGGCCAGAGGTCATGCGGAAACCCACACCCAACTCGCGCGCCATGATCTGCGCCAGCGTGGTCTTGCCCAGACCGGGCGGGCCGTGGAACAGGGTGTGATCCATCGCCTCGCCGCGCATCTTGGCGCTTTCGATGAAGACTCTCAGGTTGGCGCGGGCCTCGGCTTGGCCGACGAAATCCTCAAGCGTCTGCGGGCGCAAGGCGCGGTCGGCATCCTCGGGCAGGCGGTCCGGTCGCAGGGTGGGATCGGAGTCCATGCCTTATGCCTTCGGGGCCAGCAGTTTCAATGCGGCGCGGATCAGCGTTGACGTGTCGGCTTCAGGCTGGTCGCCCATCACCTGCGCCACCGCTTGCGCCGCATCGGACGGACCGTAGCCAAGGTTCGCCAGCGCCGACAGCGCATCCGCTGAGGCCGAGGCGCGGTTTTGCGCGGCCGAAGGCGCGGCAGGCTTGGCGGCTTTCTTTGGCGCGGGCGTGGGCGTCGCGGGGTCGATCACCACATCCTCAGTGCTCGCCACACCGGCAAGGGATGCCCCCATCGCCATGATCGCCGGGGCCTTAGATTTCAGTTCCAGAATGACGCGTTGCGCCAGTTTCGGCCCCACTCCCGGCGCGGATTGGATGGCGCGGGCATCGCCGAGCGTGATGGCGCGTGCAGCCCCCTCCGGCCCCAACGTGCCAAGGATGGCCATCGCGGCCTTGGCGCCCACGCCTTGCACCGTGGTCAGCAACTTGTGCCATTCCTTTTCCGCCATGGTTGGAAAGCCGAAAAGCTGAAGCAAATCTTCCCGCACCACAAGTTCGGTGTACAAAGCCACCGCCTCTCCCACCCCCGGCAGGGAGGCGAGCGTTCGGTCGCTGACATAGACGATATAGCCGACCCCACGCACGTCGATAAGGACGTTGTCCGCGCCACGCCAGTCCAACCGTCCGGAAATCTTGCCGATCATCCTGCTGCCTTTCTCAATGCGGCCTGCAAACGACCCGCGCTTTGCATGTGATGGGCGTGACAGATGGCAATCGCAAGCGCATCTGCCGCATCCGGTCCGTTGATTGTCACCCCGGGCAGATGCAGGCGCACCATGTGATCCACTTGTTGCTTGGCGGCATGGCCAACGCCCACCACCGTCTTTTTCACCGCATTGGGCGCATATTCCCCCACCGTCAGGCCAAACTGCCCCGGCACCAACAGCGCAATCCCGCGCGCCTGCCCCAGTTTCAGCGTCGCCACCGCGTCCTTGTTGACAAAGGTATGCTCCACCGCCGCAGTATCGGGGGCATAGGTCCGCATCACCTCGGTCAGTTGGGAATGCAGGCTGACCAAGCGCAGGGCAAGGTCACCGTCATTGTCCGATGGGGCGGAATGGCAGATGCCGTTGGCGACATGGCTAAGCCGCGCACCCGCGACGTCGATCACCCCCCAACCGAGGTTTCGCAACCCCGGGTCGATTCCGATGACACGCATGCCCTGCCCCTGTTTTTGTTCTTAAGGCAAAGTTAGCACGAAACGGGAACATCCGGCAATCGCCTACACAGGGACTTGAAACGGTTTCGCAACGATGCTTTATGCAGATGCAGAAACCGACCGCCGCCGCGTGAAAACCGACAACGCCGCCCGGACGAGGGGAAAATAAGGCAAAATCAAGGCCGACAGGCCTCTTTCGTCATGCGCCCACTGCAAGGGTGCAATGCAGGCGCGGCAATTGCTTTGCACATGCAGCAAGACTATTTGGCACAGCAGAGGCAAGGATGCCTCGGTAATAAGCAGTTTGTGTAAGGATACTCATCATGGCCGCCTTTGAAACGACCCGCCCGGCGCCGTTCGGCGCCATTTCGATTTTCCGCCTTGTCGGCTTTATTGGCGATAGCGTCGCCATGCTGTCAGCGTGGAATGACGCGCGCGTGACGCGCAAGACGCTTGGCAAGCTTTCGGACCGTGAACTTGACGATATCGGTCTCTGCCGTGGCGACATCGAAATGATCGGTCGCTGATCCGCGACCGTCGGCTTCCAGCCGCTGGATGTAGAGGCCGCCTCTCGGGCGGCCTTTTGCATTTCTGCCGCGCAATAGCCTAGGCGCTGTCGCGCAAATTGCGCCAAGTGTCGACCAGCCAGATCGACAGCGGGTCAGGCGTCATCAGGAAGGCCCCAACCCGTTCGATGGCGGTGCCCTGCTTCAGCGCGGCAAGGCGCGAGAGATACACATCCTCGGGAATTCCGTTGTAAAGCGAGGCTTTCAGCCCGATCACCGCGGCCAGCACAAAGACGGAGCCGCGCATGATTGGCATGCGCTTGCGGGGAGGGCGATAATGGGCAGAGCGGCCCAAAGTCCCCACCGCCTCATGGCCTTGGCCGTGGGCATGCGCTTTTTCCAATCGCGCAACCCGTCCGTAAAAATCGTCCCTATTCGGGTCCGTCATGAAAAACACTCCGACCGCGCCCCCATGGCTTCATTACAGCCATTTGGGGATTCGGTGGTGTGTGTATGGGCCCATGACCGAAAACACTCTGTTTCCGAATTCAGCGACGGAACACCAGCGTGGACCATTCGCCGATATCCTCACGCCCCTCCGTGGTGAAGCCTTGGGCAAGATAGGCCTCGGTCACCGCCTCGGCCTGCACGACCAGAAGGCCCGACAGGATCACCAATCCACCGGGGGCGGTATGGGCGGCCATGTCGGGGGCAAGCTCAATCAACGGACCCTTCAGGATATTGGCGAAGATCAGATCAAAGGGCGCGACTTCGGCCAGACGGGGATGGTTGAACCCGGCGGCCTCAAGACATTCCACCCGGCCTTCCAAGCCGTTGATCGCCACATTCGCCTCGGACACGTCGACCGCGACCTCGTCGATATCTGAGGCGATCACCAAGGCATCGGGCAGGACCGAGGCCGCTGCCATCGCCAGCACGGCGGTGCCTGCCCCAATGTCGGCCACCTTGGCCGGATGAAAGCCCGCACCGAACAGGCGGTCAAAGGCGCGCAGACAGCCCAGCGTGGTGCCGTGATGGCCGGTGCCGAAAGCCACCGTTGCCTCGATCTGCAAGGCGATCCGGCCCGCGGGCACCTTGTGGGCATCATGGCTGCCAAAGACGAAGAAGCGCCCCGCCTCAACCGGCGACAATTCGCGGCGCACTTTGGCGACCCAGTCGATTTCCGGCAGTTCCGACACGGCAAAGGGACGCGCGCCATGCCCTGCGCCCAACGCGTTCAAAGCCGCCGCATCGGGGGCTTCAAGGAAATAGGCCCCAACCTCCCACAGCCCCGAACCATCCTCGATCTCAAACGCGCCGACACCATAAGGCGCGGGCTGGATCCCTTCGATCTCGGCGGCCAAGGCCTTGGCCGGGGCCTCTCCGGGCAGAGTGGTCAGTGCCGACCATGTTTGCTGCGTCGTTTCTGCCACGATGAACTCTGACGCGCCAAAGGCTGTGGCCAGCACATCCAGCAAGGTCGGGTTCGGCTCCAGCGCAAAGATGGCCGCGACGCGCAGATTGCCCGACCCATCCTCTTCGTCGTAAATCTCGACCTCAAGCGGCGCGGGCTGCACGCGGTCCAGCGCGTCGGCCAAACCTTCGGCCCGCGCATCCACGGTTTCGTCGCCGGTCAGGATCGAATGGGCGGTGAAGATCGGCATGGCGCGGCCTTTCGGGGCAAGAGGTTTGCGCGGGGTTAGCCCCCGCGCGCCCTCTGGTCAAGCGCCGCCCTTTGGCGTCAGGCGTTCAGCCCGATGGGGCAGGTCACGCCTGTGCCGCCGATGCCGCAATAGCCATCCGGCTTTTTGGCAAGGTATTGCTGGTGGTAATCCTCGGCGAAGTAGAATTCCGGCGCGGGCAGAATTTCGGTGGTGATCGCCCCATAGCCCGAGCGGGACAGGCGATGCTGATAGACCGCCCGCGATGCCTCTGCGGCCGCCTTTTGCGAGTCGGTATAGGTATAGATGCCGCTGCGATACGTGCTGCCCATGTCATTGCCTTGCCGCATGCCTTGGGTCGGATCATGGTTTTCCCAGAACAGGCGCAGCAAATCTTCATAGCTGACCTTGGCGGGGTCGTAGATGACGCGCACCACCTCATTATGCCCAGTCAGTTGGGTGCAGGTTTCCTGATAGGTCGGGTTCGGCGTGTAGCCCCCTGCATAGCCCACCATGGTCAGCCAGACACCGGGGCGTTGCCAGAACTTGCGCTCTACCCCCCAAAAGCAGCCCATGCCGAACATCGCCTCTTCCATGCCCTCAGGCACGGGCGATTTCAGCGGCAGGCCGGTGATGAAATGCGTCTCGGCAGTCGGCAAAGGAGCCGAACGGCCCGGCAGGGCATCCTGCGGCGAGACCATCTGCATCTTGCGGCGATCGGAAAAGAACATGCGCGGCTCCCTCTTTTCTTGGTTGCAGGCAATATAGGGGGCCGTGAGTGACTTGGGTAGGTCATCCCGCAACACGCCCGCGCGACCAAGGCGAGAGCGGCTTGAGACGAATTCCAAGGGGCAAGGTCGCTGGCGGAACAGACCGGGCCTGCAATTGTGCCAAAAGGATGCGCAAGCTGCGGAGAATACGGCATGAAATACCGAACAGGCGTGGCGCTGGTCATCGTGGCGGGCATCCTGTGGTCCTGTCAGGGGCTGATCTTTCGCCAGATCGACACGGCGGGGACATGGGCGGTTTTGTTCTGGCGCTCGCTCGGGATGCTGCCAGTGCTGCTGATCTATCAAGCGATCCGCCATCAAGGCCGGGCTTTCAACGGCTTCGCCGAGACGGGGTTTGCCGGGGTTCTGGGTGGCATCGGCCTTGTCGGGGCCTTTGCCGGGGCGATCTATGCCATTCAAGTCACCACCATCGCCAATGCCATGTTCCTCTTCACCGCCAGCCCCTTTATCGCCGCGATCCTTGGCCTGATCCTGCTGCGCGAGCGGGTCCGGCCCGAAACCTGGGGCGCAATGGTCGTGGGGTTGGTCGGCATCTTCGTCATGGTGCGCGAGGGGCTTGCAACCGGGGCCTTGGCGGGCAACATCGCGGCACTTTTGTCAGCGCTGGGGTTTGCCACGTTCACCGTCATGCTGCGCTGGCGGCGGGTGTCGGACACCATGCCCTCGGTCATCTTGGGCGCCGTGTTTTCACTGGTGACGGGGGCAGTCGTGGCGCTGACCTTGGGCCAACCGCTGGCGGTGCCGGTGTCCGATGCCGCTTGGGCCATGGCAATGGGGGCGGGCACGCTGACCGGCGGCATGATCCTCTATGCCCTTGGTAGCAAGGTGATCCCTGCCGCCGAAATGGCGCTCTTGTCCAACATCGAGGTGGTGCTTGGCCCCATCATCGTCTGGGCCGTGCTGGGCGAGACGGCCTCGGCCAACACCTTCATCGGCGGCGCGGTGTTGCTGGCCGCGGTGACGGTGAACGGCATCATCGGTGCGCGGCGGGCGGCGGGGGCGTAGGGGGGGAGCAGTTGCGGTGCGCGATGGAGGGGCACTTCACCGCGAAAGGTTCAACGTCTACCTTGGAGCACGCAAAAGACAG
>JAIYDR010000092.1 GCA_027487395.1 Rhodobacter sp.
GTTCGGCGAGGTGGCGCAGGCGCGGTTCGCCTCGCTCGCGCTGTCGCTGAAGGCCACCAGCAAGATCGTGGCAAAGGACGCCTAATGCTGGTCTTTGACCATATCGCGGTCTCCGCCCAAACGCTGGCGGAAGGGGTGGCTTGGGTCGAGGCGCGTTTGGGCGTGTCCTTGACCGGTGGCGGTCAGCACCCGCATATGGCCACGCACAACCGGTTGCTGGGACTGGGGGATGTTTATCTTGAGGTGATCGCCGCCGATCCTTCGGCCCCGCGCCCCGTCTGGCCGCGCTGGTTTGATCTGGACCGCTTCACCGGCGCCCCGCGCCTGACCAATTGGGTGGCACGCTGTGATGATCTTGAGGCGGAGGTTTCGCTAAGCCCCCAAGGCATCGGCGCGCCCGTCGCCTTGGCGCGCGGGGATTTTCGCTGGCGCATGGCGGTGCCGGGGGATGGCATTCTGCCCTTTGACGGCTGCTTCCCGGCGCTGATCCAATGGCAGGGCAGCGCCCACCCTGCCCCGCGCCTGCCCGATGTGGGGGTGCGCCTGACCCGCGTGACGCTGATCCATCCTCAGTCAGACGCCCTGCGCGCTGCGCTCGCGGGACGGCTGGATGACCCGCGCATCGTGATCGAACAGGGGCCGGAAAAGGCGATGCAGGCCGAATTCTCCACACCCCATGGGACGCGCCTGCTGTGATCCGTCCGGCGCTTGCGACAGATGCCGCAGCCATCGCCGCCTTCTGGAACCCTGTCATCCGCGATACGGCGATCACCTTCAACCCGGTAGAAAAATCCGCCGCCGAAGTGGCCGCGATGATCCTTGACCGGCAATCCGCAGGGCATGGGTTCTTTGTGGCCGAGTATCAGGGGCAGGTGGCAGGCTTTGCCAGCTATGCGCAATTCCGCGGTGGTGCAGGTTATGCCCGCACGATGGAGCACACCATCATCCTCTCCCCCGCCGCCCAAGGCACGGGCCTTGGCCGCGCGCTGATGTCGGCACTGGAAGATCACGCCCGCGCCGCCGGCAGCCACAGCATGATCGCCGGGGTCAGCGCCGAAAACCCCGCAGGCCGCGCCTTTCATGCCGCCATCGGATATACCGAAATCGCCACCTTGCCGCAGGTGGGATATAAATTCGGGCGCTGGATGGATCTTGTGCTGATGCAGAAAATCCTCTGACAAGCGCCGCAAGCCGCGCTATTCTGCAAATATGTCGATCTGGACCCGCATCGCCGACGCGCTGTCAGCCCTCGCGCAAGGCGAGCCGCTGAGCCATGTCTTTGACCGACTCCGCGGCCATGTCGAAACCCCGCCCGAACGTTCGGTCGGCTTTACCATCGCCATCATCGCGCTCTCGGCCAAGATCGCAAAGGCGGATGGGCAGGTGACCAAAGACGAAGTGACCGCCTTTCGCCGCATCTTCACCATCGACGAAGCCGAACTCGGCAATGCCGCGCGGGTCTATAACTTGGCGCGGCAAGATGTGGCGGGCTTTGACGCCTATGCCCGCAAAGTGGCCGTGATGTTCGGCACCACCAACCGCGAGACATTGGAAGATGTGCTTGAGGGGCTCTTTGCCATCGCTTTGGCCGATGGCGCCTGGCACCCGGCGGAAGAAGATATGCTGGCCCAGATCGCCGCCATCTTTGAACTGCCCGACGCCACCTTCCGTGCCCTGCGCGCGCGCTTTGTCGAGGGCGCCCCCCGCGACCCGCATGAGGTGCTGGGCGTGCCCACTGACGCGCCGCTGGATGCCATCAAATCCGCCTGGAAAACCGCCGTGCGCGAGAACCACCCCGACCGCATGGTGGCGCGCGGCGTGCCGCCCGAGGCGTTGAAACTCGCCGAACGCCGCCTGATCGCCATCAATGCGGCATGGGAGGAAATCTCGCGCCGTCGTGCCGCCTGATGCTGCGGCTGGCGACCTACAACGTCGAATGGTTCAACGCGCTGTTTGACGATGACGTGAAATTGCTGGCGGATGACGCCCCGTCTGCCCGCTACGGCGTGACCCGCCGCGACCAACTTCTGGCCTTGCGGCAGGTGTTTCGCGCGCTGGATGCCGATGGGGTGATGGTGATTGAAGCCCCGGACACCGGACCAAAACGCAGCGCCACCGCGGCCTTGCAGCGCTTTGCCGCTTGGGCCGGTCTGCGCCAAACCGCCTGCGTGACGGGATTTGTCAGCGAGACCGAGCAAGAAATTGCGTTCCTTTACGATCCTGACCGTCTGACCGTGCGGCATGACCCTTTGGGCCAAAAGATCGGGCATCAGGGCATGACCGATCGCCCCCGATTTGACAGCATCTTGCGCTATGATCTGGACCAAGACGGCGTGGCCGAACCGATCCGCTTTTCCAAACCGCCGTTGGAGTTGGCGGTCACCGTCGGGCCGCACCATCTGCGCCTGATTGGCGTGCATGCCAAATCGAAATCAGCGCATGGGGTCAGCAACCCAGACAGCTTTCGACGCCTCTCCATCGCCAACCGCCGCAAGCAACTGGCGGAATGCCTGTGGCTGCGGCAGCGGGTGGATATGCACCTCGAAGAAGGCGAAAGCCTGATCGTGCTGGGCGATCTAAACGATGGTCCGGGCTTGGACGACTACGAAAAGCTCTTTGGTCATTCAGGGGTAGAGGTGGTGTTGGGCGCAGATGCCCCGCCCGAACGCCGCCTCTATGACCCCCATGCCGCGATGGCGCTGTCCAACAAGCTGGGCCTCTCGCCCACCACGGCGCGGTTTTGGCTGGGGCCGGAAAAGCGCTATTTCGGCGCGCTGCTGGATTTCATCATGGTCTCGCATGATCTGCTGTCTCGTGCCCCGAAGTGGCGGATCTGGCATCCGACGGATGACCCCGCGATCCTTGCCGACCACCCACTTGCACAGGCGATCCTGACCGCGTCGGATCACTTTCCCGTCACGATCGACCTGCCCTTGGATTGAAAACGGGATGGGTCGAACCCATGTGGGGGGTATGAAACACATCCTCCTCGCCCCCGCCTTCGCCCTGACCTTTGGCGCGCTGACCCTCGGCGCTCTGCCCGCCCTTGCGCAAGAAGAGGCGGCAGAACCTGAAACCAGTCTTTGGGACTGGGGTATGTCCTTCTTGGGAGAAAACGTGCCCGAGGAGTTGGCCCCCCTTGGCGATATGAAGGCGTTGCTGGACCAGTTTGGCCCCGCCGTTGCGCCTGCGCTTGAAAAGATGATGGCCTTGGTCGATGACATGACCAATTACGAATTGCCGGAGATGCTGGAAAACGGCGATATCATCATCCGCCGCAAGCCCGATGCCCCGGTGGTCGAACCCCCGGTGGATCAAGGGGTTGAGCTGTAATCCGTCAGAACGGCACGTCGTCCGCGCTGTCGGCATCGACCACGAAGCGGGCGACGATCTTTTTCAGACCGGCCTTGTCAAAGTCGATGTCCAGCTTGTCGCCCTCAATCCCCGTGACAAAGCCATAGCCGAATTTCTGGTGGAACACGCGGTCGCCGATCGTAAAGGCCGAAACGGCGGTGGCGTCGATGGTGACACTGCGCGTCTCGCGCGGTTGGGCGACGGGGCGGTTGCCCGCGCGGTCCTGCATCCGCTTCCACCCCGGCGAGTTGTAGACATCGGCCTTGGCGATGCGGTCATCCATCGCCGTCGCCGCATAGGGATTGGCCGCACCAAAGCCCCCGCCATAAAGCCCCGGCGGGGTCAGGATATCGACATGATCCTGCGGCAATTCGTCGATAAATCGGCTGGGCATCTGGCTTTGCCATTGGCCGTAAACCCGACGGTTTGAGGCGAAGCTGACAGTGCAAAGCTCTTCGGCGCGGGTGATGCCGACATAGGCAAGGCGGCGCTCTTCCTCCAGTCCCTTCAGCCCGGATTCGTCCATGCTGCGCTGCGAGGGGAACAGGCCATCCTCCCACCCCGGCAGGAAAACCACGGGGAATTCCAAACCCTTGGCGGCGTGCAGTGTCATGATGCTGACCTTTTCGCCGGACTCGTCCTGCCCATTGTCCATGATCAGCGAGACGTGTTCGAGGAAGCCTTGCAGGTTTTCAAACTGCTCCAAGGCTTTGACCAGTTCTTTCAGGTTCTCCAGCCGCCCCGGTGCCTCGGGCGTTTTGTCGTTCTGCCACATCGCGGTGTAGCCGGATTCTTCCAAAATCTGTTCGGCCAAGCGCACATGGCTGTCTGAATGCGCAGGCGGCACGTCGGGGCGCAAGGGTTCGATCACGGCATCGTCGGGGATCACCACACGGCTGGTCTGCACGGCCACATGCCAGCGATCAATCCCTTCGACAAAGGCACGCAGCTGCCCTGCCCCCTTGCCGCCGATGGCCCCGGTTGCCACCGCCTCACGCGCGCCTTCATGCAGGGACATGCCAGACGTTCGCGCAATCCGCTGAATCTCCGCCTGCGCCTTGTCGCCCAAGCCGCGCTTGGGCAGGTTCACCACGCGCTCGAACGCCAGATCATCATCCGGGCTGACCGCCAGCCGGAAATAGGCCATCGCGTCACGGATTTCTTGGCGTTCATAGAATCGCGGCCCGCCGATCACGCGATAGGGCAGACCGATGGTCAGAAACCGATCCTCAAACGCGCGCATCTGGTGGCTGGCGCGGACGAGGATGGCTTGTTGGTTCAGCCCCTTTGGCCCAAGGCCGCGCCGGCCCTTTTGCAAGGCCTCAACCTCTTCACCGATCCAACGCGCCTCTTCCTCGCCATCCCAATGGCCGATCAGATGGACCTTTTCGCCCACCGTTTCCTCAGTCCACAGGGTCTTGCCCAAACGGCCCGCATTGGCGGCGATGACGGCAGAGGCGGCGGCGAGGATATGCGGGGTAGAGCGGTAGTTTTGTTCCAGACGCACCACCTTTGCGCCCGGAAAATCCTTTTCGAACCGCAGGATATTGCCCACCTCGGCCCCGCGCCAGCCGTAGATCGACTGGTCATCATCGCCGACACAGCAGATGTTCTTATGCGACTGAGCCAAGAGCCGCAGCCAGAGGTATTGGCAGATGTTGGTGTCCTGATATTCGTCCACCAGAATGTATTTGAACCAGCGCTGATATTGTTCCAGCACATCGGGGTGCTTTTGGAAGATCGTCACGCAATGCAACAAAAGGTCGCCAAAATCGGTGGCGTTCAGCGTGCGCAGGCGGTCCTGATACTGCTCATAAAGTTCCGTCCCGCGATGGGCATAACCCGACGCCTCCGCCGAGGGCACGCGGTCCGGCGTCAAGGCGCGGTTCTTCCAGCCGTCGATCATCCCGGCCAGCATCCGCGCGGGCCAGCGCTTTTCGTCGATATTGGCGGCAAGGATCAACTGTTTCAGCAGCCTGATCTGGTCATCCGTGTCCAGAATCGTGAAATTCGACTTCAACCCTACCAGTTCCGCATGACGCCGCAGGATCTTGACCGACAGTGAGTGAAAGGTGCCCATCCACGGCATGCCCTCTACCACCTGCCCCAGCAGGCGGGCGACGCGCTCTTTCATCTCGCGCGCGGCTTTGTTTGTGAAGGTGACCGACAGGATTTCGTTGGGGCGCGCGCGGCCCATGGCCATCAGATGCACGATGCGGGATGTCAGCGCCTTGGTCTTGCCCGTCCCTGCGCCTGCGAGCATCAAGACAGGACCATCCAACGCCTCAACCGCCGCACGTTGGGCGGGGTTCAGGTCGTCCAGATAGGGCGCAGGCCGCCCCGCCATCGCCCCCAGCGCCCGTTGCGACAGCGGCACGGGCGCGGGCGTTGCCGCAGCCTCAAAGGCGTCATTTTCATCCCAAGCATTCATAGTGCCAACTTAGCAAGGTTGCGGGGGCAGGAAAAGCCTTGTTCTTACATTGTTCCCGTATCGGTCGAAGATTGGCCCAAAAAGCGCCGAATTGCCGGGGCAGACTTGCGGATCAAACAGACCTGATCTTCTTGTTCAAAGGTGTGCGCCATGTTGTCTGATGAAACTCTGCTGCGCTTGGTGAAGTTAGTCTTTATCTTTATCCTCAGCGGGGTAGCTGTCCGCGCAATGGTATGGCTCGCCGCGCGGTCCCGTCCGGCGGCGCAAGACGCTGACACAAATCAGGGCAGTGGGCGGATTCGCCCCTCGCGCCCCCTCATGGCGGTCTGCACGCTCTTGGGCCTTGGCGTTGGGGGTGTGGCCCTGTACGGCGCAAGTCTGGCCTTGGACCCGAACTGCGCCTGTCAGGCCGGGTCGTGGCGGATACCCGCAGCCCTCGGGATCGCCTTCGTTCTTCTCGGTCTGTACTGTTCCCTATCTCTGACGTCCGGCTGGGATATGCGTTGGGATCAAGACGGGGTCGAAGGGCCAACCTCAATGCTCTTTCCGCCCTTCGGCCCCCGCCGCGAGCGGATTTCGTGGGAGGATATCGTGGCCATCGGCGGCAACTCAAACAGCTGGTACGTCGAAACCCCAAAAGGCCGACGCATGTGGTGGAATTCCTTTTATGCGGGCTACCCGAAGTTTATGTTAACGGTTGAGAACCGCCGCCCGGACCTCTTTGCGGACATACGCGACAAAGCGGCGGGCCACGCCTGACAACGGTCCGTGCCATTCCCCACTTTGCACCTGCAAAAAGCGTCATGAATATTTCGCAAAATTTGCAGGTTTCGCTTTTGCGCACCTTGCGCTGCATTGCAGCAGTCCTACAGTGCTTCACAACTGCCTTTAGCACAGGACTGCCACCGTGCCCGAATTCAAGAAGATCCTCATCGCCAACCGTGGCGAGATCGCCATCCGTGTGATGCGCGCCGCCAATGAGATGGGCAAAAAGACCGTCGCAGTCTTTGCCGAAGAGGACAAACTGTCGCTGCATCGGTTCAAGGCCGACGAAGCCTATCGGATCGGTGAGGGTCTGTCGCCGGTGGGCGCCTATCTGTCCATCCCGGAAATCATCCGGGTGGCCAAGATGGCGGGGGCGGATGCGATCCATCCGGGCTACGGCCTTTTGTCGGAAAACCCCGATTTTGTTGAGGCTTGCGATCAGGCGGGCATCACCTTCATCGGCCCGCGCGCCGAAACCATGCGCGCGCTTGGCGACAAGGCCAGCGCCCGCCGCGTCGCTGTCGAGGCGGGCGTGCCCGTCATCCCGGCGACCGAGGTGCTGGGTGACGACATGGCGCTGATCAAGAAACAGGCCGCCGAAGTGGGCTATCCTTTGATGCTGAAGGCGTCATGGGGCGGCGGTGGGCGCGGGATGCGTCCGATCAATTCGGAAGAGGAGCTTGAAACCAAGGTCCGCGAAGGTCGGCGTGAGGCGGAAGCCGCCTTTGGCAATGGCGAAGGGTATCTGGAAAAGATGATCCTCCGCGCCCGCCATGTTGAGGTGCAGATCCTTGGCGACAAGCAGGGTAATGTCTGGCACCTGTGGGAACGCGATTGCTCGGTCCAGCGCCGCAACCAAAAGGTCGTGGAACGCGCGCCCGCGCCCTATCTGACGCAGGAACAGCGCGAAGACGTCTGCGCAATGGCCAAGCGCATTTGCCAGCACGTCAATTACGAATGCGCGGGCACCGTCGAATTCCTGATGGATATGGACACGAGCAAGTTTTACTTCATCGAAGTGAACCCGCGCGTTCAGGTCGAACACACCGTGACCGAAGAGGTGACCGGGATCGACATCGTCCAAGCCCAAATCCTGATCGAAGAGGGCAAGACACTGGCCGAAGCCACCGGTCTGCCGTCGCAGGACGATGTGAAGCTGAACGGCCACGCCCTGCAATGCCGGGTGACGACCGAGGACCCGCTGAACAACTTCATCCCCGACTATGGCCGCATCACCGCCTATCGGTCGGCCACCGGCAACGGCATCCGGCTGGATGGCGGCACGGCCTATGCGGGGGGCGTGATCACGCGCTATTACGATTCGCTCTTGGTCAAGGTCACCGCCCATGCCCAGACGCCGGAAAAGGCGATTGCGCGGATGGACCGGGCTTTGCGTGAATTCCGGATTCGCGGGGTGGCGACGAACATCGATTTCGTCATCAACCTGCTCAAGCACACGACCTTCCTCGATTATTCCTACACCACCAAGTTCATCGACACGACACCGGACCTGTTTGCCTTCAAGAAGCGGCGTGACCGGGCCACGAAGATTCTGACCTATATCGCCGACATCACGGTGAACGGGCATCCCGAAACCGTCGGTCGCCCCAAACCGGCGGCCGAGGTGAAAGCGCCAAAACCGCCGCGTCTCTTGACGGAAACACCCGCCACCGGCAGCCGCAACCTGCTGGAGCAGAAAGGTCCGCAGGCTGTCGCCGATTGGATGAAGGCGCAGAAAAAGGTGTTGATCACCGACACCACGATGCGCGACGGGCACCAGTCCTTGCTGGCCACCCGGATGCGCTCCATCGACATGGTGCGTGTGGCCCCCGCTTATGCCGCCAATCTGCCGCAACTTTTCAGCGTCGAATGCTGGGGGGGTGCCACCTTTGATGTGGCCTACCGTTTCTTGCAGGAATGCCCGTGGAAGCGCCTGAGCGATCTGCGCGCTGCGATGCCCAATGTGATGACGCAAATGCTGCTGCGCGCGTCCAACGGGGTGGGCTACACCAATTACCCCGACAATGTGGTGCAGTCCTTTGTCAAACAGGCCGCCGCCACTGGGGTGGATGTGTTTCGGGTGTTCGACAGCTTGAACTGGGTGGAAAACATGCGCGTCGCGATGGACGCGGTGATCGAGGCCAACAAGGTCTGCGAAGGCACGATCTGCTATACAGGCGATATCCTTGATCCGGCCCGGTCCAAGTATGACCTGAAATACTACGTTGACCGTGCGATAGAGTTGAAATCCGCAGGCGCCCATGTGCTGGGCCTGAAGGATATGGCGGGGCTGTTGAAGCCTGCGGCGGCGCGGTTGCTGATCAAGGCGCTCAAGCAAGAGGTCGGCCTGCCGATTCACTTCCACACCCATGACACAAGCGGCGCTGCTGCGGCGACGATCCTTGCCGCCTGCGATGCCGGTGTGGACGCCGTTGATGCGGCGATGGATGCGTTCTCGGGCGGCACCTCGCAGCCTTGCCTGGGCTCGATCGTTGAGGCGCTGCGCCATACCGAGCGGGACACCGGCCTCGACATCAAGGCGATCCGTGAGATTTCCAACTATTGGGAGCATGTGCGCGCACAATACGCGGCCTTTGAATCGGGCATCCCTGCCCCGGCCTCTGAGGTTTACCTGCACGAAATGCCCGGCGGGCAGTTCACCAACCTCAAGGCACAGGCCCGCTCCTTGGGCCTTGAGGAGCGCTGGCCCGAGGTCGCGCAAGCCTATGCCGATGCCAACCAGATGTTTGGCGATATCGTCAAGGTCACGCCCTCGTCCAAGGTGGTGGGCGATATGGCGCTGATCATGGTGGCCCAAGGCCTAAGCCGCGCGCAGGTCGAAGACCCCGCCGTCGATGTGGCCTTCCCGGATTCGGTTGTGGACATGATGAAGGGCAATCTGGGCCAACCGCATGGCGGCTGGCCCAAGGGCATTCTGGCCAAGGTGTTGAAAGGCGACGCGCCCTTGACCGAACGTCCCGGCAAGACCTTGCCGCCGGTCGATATCGAAGCGACACGCGCCAAGCTGGAAAAAGAGCTTTTGGGGTACAAGGTCGATAATGAGGACCTGAATGGGTATCTCATGTATCCCAAGGTGTTCCTCGATTACATGGGCCGCCATCGGCTGTATGGCCCGGTGCGGGCGTTGCCGACCAAGACCTTCTTTTACGGGATGGAACCGGGCGAAGAGATCACGGCAGAGATCGATTCTGGCAAGCAGTTGGAAATCCGCCTGCAAGCCGTGGGCGAAACGACTGAGGACGGCGAGGCCAAGGTGTTCTTTGAGTTGAACGGCCAACCCCGCGTCATCCGTGTCCCGAACCGCGCCATCAAGGCCAAGACCGCCGCACGGCCCAAAGCGCAGGACGGCAACCCCGCCCATATCGGCGCGCCGATGCCGGGGGCCATCGCTTCGGTCGCGGTCACCGTCGGGCAAAAGGTGCGCGCGGGGGATATGCTGCTGACGATTGAGGCGATGAAGATGGAAACCGGCCTGCACGCCGACCGCGCCGCGACGATCAAGGCGCTGCATGTCCATGCGGGCAGCCAGATCGACGCCAAGGACCTGCTGATCGAGTTGGA
>JAIYDR010000117.1 GCA_027487395.1 Rhodobacter sp.
CGTCATCAAGACCGCCGATTGGATCATCGACATCGGCCCTGAAGGCGGTGATGGCGGCGGTGAAGTGATCGCGGTGGGCACGCCCGAAGAGGTGGCCAAGGTCGAGGCCAGCCACACCGGGCGCTACCTGAAGGATATGCTGAAGCCAAAGCGCATGGCGGCGGAGTAAGAGAAACGGCGAAGCCCTTGGGACTTCGCCGTTTTTCGCCTTAAGCGCGCTTCATCGGGCAGGTCGAAATCCCGAAGATGGAATAAAGCGGACAAGTCCCTGCAACTCCGGTGAGCAGGGGCACGATGCCGATCAGTTTGGCGTAATGCCAAAAGCCAACCCCTTGATCGGCAAAGAACCAGACCAGTAGCGCCAGCCCGACAATGATCCGCAGGGCGCGGTCGATGGTGCCTTCGTTGGTGGTAAACATGGCATATCCTTTCCTGAAGCGCCCCCTGAGTGGGGACTATCCACAGGCTAGGCACGCCTCCGCAGTCTGTCTCTGATCTGGGTCATGTGCCGTGACCCTAAAGGCAAAAGGGCCGCCCCTCGGGCGGCCCTGTCGTGTCTGTGGTGCAGGATCAATCCAGCGCTTTGAAGTTCAGGCTGGCACCCTCTTTGATGCCCGAGAACCAGCGCGCGGTCACGGTCTTGGTCTTGGTGTAGAAGCGGAAGGCGTCCGGGCCATATTGGTTCAGGTCGCCGAAGGAGGACTTTTTCCAGCCACCGAAGGTGTAATAGGACAGCGGCACCGGGATCGGGAAATTGATGCCGACCATGCCCACGTTGACGCGCGAGGCAAAGTCACGCGCGGTGTCGCCATCGGCGGTGAAGATGGCGGTGCCGTTGCCATATTCGTTGTCGATCACCAGTTGCAGTGCCTCGTCATAGGTCTTGGCGCGGACGGTGGACAGGACGGGGCCGAAGATTTCCTGTTTGTAGATGTCCATGTCCTTGGTGACATTGTCAAACAGCGTCGCCCCGACAAAGAAGCCATGCTCATAGCCCTGGATCTTGATGCCCCGGCCATCGACGACCAGTTTGGCCCCTTGATCCACGCCCGAGTCGATCAGACCGCGCACGCGGGTTTCGGCCTGTTTGGTCACCAGCGGGCCAAAATCCACATCCTCGCCAGCGGTATAGGGGCCGACCTTCAGCTTTTCGATGCGCGGGATCAGTTTGTCGATGAGCGCATCGGCGGTTTTCTCGCCCACCGGTACCGCGACCGAGATCGCCATACAGCGTTCGCCCGCCGCGCCAAAGCCCGCGCCCACCAGAGCATCGGCGGCCTTGTCGAGGTCAGCGTCCGGCATGATGATCATATGGTTCTTGGCACCGCCAAAGCATTGGGCGCGTTTGCCATTCGCCGCGGCGCGACCATAGATATACTGCGCGATCGGGGTGGAGCCGACAAAGCCCACGGCCTGGATCACCTCATGGTCGAGGATGCCGTCCACGGCCTCTTTATCGCCGTTGATGACTTGCAGCACGCCATCGGGCAGACCCGCCTGTTGCAGCAACTCCGCCAGCATCAGCGCGGTGGAGGGCGTGCGCTCGGACGGTTTCAGGATCATCGCATTGCCCGCCGACAGGGCCGGGCCCATTTTCCACAAGGGGATCATGGCGGGGAAGTTGAAGGGCGTGATGCCTGCCACCACACCCAGCGCCTGACGCATGGAATAGATGTCGATGCCCGGACCGGCGTTGTCGGTCATCTCGCCTTTCAGCAGGGCGGGGGCGCCCATGCAGACCTCAATCACCTCAAGCCCGCGCTGCACATCGCCGCGTGCGTCGGGGATGGTTTTGCCATGCTCACGGCTGACCAGTTCGGCCAACTTGTCCATGTTCTGATTGATGAGCGCGCCAAAGGCCATCATCACCCGTGCGCGGCGCTGCGGATTGGTGGCGGCCCAAGCCAGTTGCGCCTTGGCGGCGTCTTGGATCGCGCCGTCAAGTTCGGCGGCGCTGGCCAGTGCCACGCGCGCCTGCACTTCGCCGGTGGCGGGGTTGTAGACGTCAGCAAAGCGGCCCGAGGTGCCAGCAACGCGCTTGCCGTTGATCCAGTGTCCGATGTCTTGCATGGGGTCCTCCATTGGTTGGCCGCAGCATAGTCTTGCACAAATGCCGGGAACAGAGGAGATTTGGCAAAAGCGTCTTGCGAAAATGCGGGTGTGAGGCGCAGCAGTTGGTGTTGCCCCGATGCCCAAAGCATCGGGGCGCGGCCGTCCCGCCCCCCCGGGGCGGCCGCACATATATGTGCAGCCACCCCGGCGTGACGGCCGCGCCCCTTTCGATTGCGTTGGAAAGAGCATAGGAATGGACTGGGACGACCTGCGTATTTTCCTCGCCGTAGCGCGCACAGACAGCCTGTCTGGCGCGGGCAAGCGGCTGAAGATCGACCCCGCCACCGTCAGCCGCCGCATCGCGCGGCTGGAAGAGGCCATCGGCGCGCGGCTTTTCACCAAATCGCCGCAGGGCTATGCCCTGACCGAGGAAGGCGCGCGCCTGATCCCCCATGCCGAACGCGCTGAATCTGCGCTGGACGATGCGCAAGAGGCGTTGACGGGGCCCGAAGGGCTGCAAGGTCAAATCCGCATCGGTGCCCCGGATGGCTGTGCCAATTACCTGCTGCCGCAGGTGCTGGCCGCCATCTGTGACGCCAATCCGGGGTTGGAGGTGCAGATCGTCGCCCTGCCGCGGGTCTTTAACCTGTCGAAACGTGAGGCCGATATGGCCATCGGGGTCAGCCGTCCCACAGCGGGGCGGTTGACGGTGCAGAAACTGGCGGACTACCGGCTGCATCTGGCGGCGCATCCCGACTACCTGTCGCGCCACCTGCCGATCCTGCGGCCCGATGACCTGCGCGCGCATCGCATGGTGGGCTATATCCCCGACATGATCTTTGACAAGGAACTCGACTATCTGACGCAAGTGGGCGCACCGCCGGTTGCGCTGGCCTCAAACTCGGTCTCGGTGCAACTCAACTGGCTGCGCGCGGCGGCGGGGCTGGGCGTGGTGCATGATTTCGCCCTGCCAGCCGCGCCCGAACTGGTCAAGGTGATCCCCGATCAGGTCAGCCTCAGCCGGACCTTCTGGCTGATCCGGCACGAGGATGATGGCCGGGTCGCGCGACTGAACCGCTTTGCTGATCTGCTTTTGGCTGAATCGCGGAAAGAAATGAAAAGATTGGAAAGTCTTTCTTGACAGAATGTTGCGTCAGGTTGACCCTTTCGGGACGGAAAGAAGCGGAGGACCCCGATGCACGTCTCGCAAATCCTGAAATCCAAACCGGAACAGTCGGTCATCACCATTCCACCGGGCAGCACTGTCGCGGCTGCGGCAGCGCTGCTGTCGTCCAAACGCATCGGGGCGGTGATCGTCTCGCCCGATGGCCGGCAGGTGGCTGGAATCATCTCAGAACGCGACATCGTGCGCGAATTGGGGCGGCGCGGGGCGGCTTGCCTGTCGGATGCGGTGGATACGATCATGACCGCTCGCATCATCGGATGCCGCCGCGAGGATCGCGCCAATGAGGTGCTGCAAAAGATGACCGATGGCCGCTTTCGCCACATGCCTGTGATGGAGGGAGAGGTGATGGTCGGAATGATCTCGATCGGCGATGTGGTCAAGGCGCGGCTGTCAGAGTTGGCCATGGAAAAAGACGCACTGGAGGGCATGATCAAGGGCTTCTGACCGCTCCCCCCGAAGGCTGCGCTTTGGGCCTTGCATCCGCTCACGCAATAATGTTGCGTCAATGGGCAGTTTCAGGGGGGAGTGGACCCATGCGTATCGGCCTTTATCCGGGCACCTTCGATCCGGTCACGCTGGGTCATGTCGATATCATCCAACGCGCGATGGCTTTGGTGGATCGTCTGGTCATCGGTGTGGCGATCAACCGCGACAAGGGTCCGCTCTTTTCGCTGGAGGATCGGGTGTCGATGGTGCGCGCGGAATGCGACGCCATCACCGCCAAGACCGGGGGCGAGATTGTGGTGCACCCGTTTGAGAACCTGCTGATCGATTGTGCCCGTGATGTGGGCGCAACGGTAATCGTGCGCGGTTTGCGGGCGGTGGCGGACTTTGAGTATGAATTTCAGATGGTCGGCATGAACCGCGCGCTGGATGCCAGCATCGAGACGGTGTTTTTGATGGCGGATGCCCGGCGACAGGCCATCGCCTCCAAACTGGTTAAGGAAATCGCGCGTCTGGGCGGAGATGTGTCCAAATTCGTAACCCCCCCAGTGGCGCAGGCCTTGCAGCGGCGCTATCCGCATTAAGGCGCTGCCCCGCAGCTATGAAAACGGGGGGCAGGGCCCCCCGTCTCACGCATCGGCGCGGGCTGGAACAGATCAGCCCTGTGTGACGTTGCGCCAAATGAGTTATTTCCCGTAGACCGCAGCCCAAGCGATGCGATGCGCGTCCTCGGGGAAGATCCCGATATCCAGCGCCATGTCGCGGGGCAGGCGGGCGATCTCGTCGCGGGTCCGCTTGTAAAGCGCGTGATTGGCAGCAGCGGTTCTCAGCGTGTCGATCAGTTTCATGTCCGTTTCCTCTCGGTCATCACCCAAGGGCTCACATCGTCCCTTCCGGCGTGCCTTGTATTTGGGCCATTCGGGGCGGGGGAACAACGGACAAGCCTGCCAAGCCGATATGCATTGGACGCATGGGTTGTGCAGAAACGCATGACTGAAACGAAAAGGAGCACCCGAAGGTGCTCCTGTTGGCCAAGTCTGAAGGCGCCGCTCAGTTCAGCGCTGCGGTGACGATCACCTCAACCAGATAGTCCGGCGTGGCCAGCTTTGCCTCACCCGTGGCCCGCGCCGGGGTGTGGCCCTGTGGCACCCAGGCATCCCAGACGGCATTCATCTGGGCGAAGGTGCTGATATCGGCCAGCCAGATTTGCGCCGACAGGATGCGGGTCTTGTCGGTCCCGGCCTCGGCCAGAATACGGTCGACCTCGGCAAGGCAAGTACGGGTCTGATCGGCGACCGAGTCGCCGGGGGTGCCGACTTGGCCCGCCAGCCAGACGATTCCATTGTAGCTCACCGCCTCTGACATGCGCGCGCCGACGCCGATGCGTTTGATCTCTGCCATTTCCGGTCCCTCTGGGCTGCTTGGATGTGATGGGAAGTGGTTAGCGCAAGGCCGCGCCAAAGGAAAGCGGCAGAGACCCGCCGACCGCGGCGCGCGGCATCGGCAAGGTTCCGCCGCATCGCGGCATCGGGGCACGGGCCACCTTGGCGGGCGGGTTGGGGCATGCCAGTCATGGCCCATGGTTTTAAAGAGTGAGGTCGTGATGCAGCCCAAAGCCCTGACCCTGTTGCTGGTCGCCGCCTTGTCTTTGCCCGTTCTGTCCGGGCCCCTCTTCTCGGGGTCCGCCATGGCCGAGGCAACGCAGAGCCCACCACGCAAGGGTCTTTTCGCCTTTCTGTTACCGGCCGCAGATCGCAACGCCCGCGCCGACCGTCGGGGCAACGCGGATGACGAAGCCCGCGCCGCGCTGAAGGCCGCGGTGCAAGTCGCCGTCGAGACCCGCCCGCGTGGCCGCCTGTGGTGCGTGCCCTTTGCCCGTGCGGTCACCGGCGTCGATCTGCGCGGCAATGCCAAGACCTGGTGGCGTCAGGCCGAGGGCCGCTATGAGCGCGGCAATGATCCTGAAATCGGCGCTGTGATGACCTTCTCCGGCAGCCGCGCCATGCCGCGCGGCCATGTTGCGGTGGTCTCTCAGGTCTTGTCCGAGCGCGAAGTCCTGATCGACCAAGCCAATTGGGAACGCAATCGCATCACACTCGATACCTTGGTGGTCGATGTCTCCGCCAAGGGAGACTGGTCCCAAGTGCGCGTCGCCAATGCCGACGGCACCCTCGGCCGCGTCAATCCGGTCTATGGATTCATCTACAACTGACCCTGCCGGGCGTTCGGGCATTTCTGTGAAGGGATGGAGCGGGTGAAGGGAATCGAACCCTCGTCATCAGCTTGGGAAGCTGCTTCTCTACCATTGAGATACACCCGCGACAGGGGATGAGGTAAGCGATCCGGCGCGTGGCGTCAAGCGGGGGGCCGTGCGGTCAGGGCGTGAAAAAACGGGCGGCTTGGGACAGCGCCTCGGCATCGGCCAAGACCTCCCCCACCCCGTCGCCGATACCGTGCAGCGCGCCGCCCCAGACCATGCCCAGCCATGTCGCGGATCGGTGCAGCATCGCCTCGACCGGGGTGGCCACGGTGGGATCGGGATCGGCGCGGGCGGTGACCAGCCAGAGCCGCTTGCCGCGCATGGTGTCGACAAAGGCCATTCCCGGCGCATCGAGCCAGCCGGACCAATGGTCCAGCAGCAGTTTGGCCGGCGCGGGCAGCGCGTACCAGTAGATCGGCGCGACAAGGACGATATCGCTGGCAGGAATCATCGCCTGCCAGATCTGCGCCAGCGCGGCGCTTGGCAGCTGCCCCGCAGGACGGATGTCTTGAAAAGCAGGGAGGGGCAGGGTGGTCAGGTCGATCCAGTCTTGCCGCACCCCGGCGGGCAGCGCCAAAGCGGCGCGTTCGGCCAGCAAAAGCGCATTGCCCTTGGGGCGGGCGGAAGAGCAAAG
>JAIYDR010000150.1 GCA_027487395.1 Rhodobacter sp.
CCACAGGTCAAACGGCGCTTCGCCTTCAGTGATCCAATGCGCCAAGGCCATCCCGGCCCCACCCGATGAGACGATCCCGATCGAGTTATACCCCGCCGCGATCCAGTAACCCTGCACCTCTGGCGCTTCGCCAAGGTAATAGCGGTCGTCGGGGGTAAAGCTTTCCGGCCCGTTGAAGAAGGTATGGATGCCCGCCGTCTGAAACAGCGGCATGCGGTTCATCGCGTGTTCCAGGATCGGCTGGAAATGGTCAAAATCCTCGGGCAGGGTGTCGAAGCAGAACTCCTCGCGGATGCCACCCATGCCCCAAGGCTTGGCTTTGGGCTCAAAAGCCCCCAGCATCATCTTGCCGGCATCCTGTTTGTAATAGGCGCATTCATCCGGCACGCGCAGCACGGGCAGGTTGGGGTCCAGCCCGGCGACAGGTTCGGTCACCAGATAGAAATGCTCGCAGGCATGCAGCGGCAGCGTCACGCCATTCTGCGCGGCCAGATCACGCCCCCACATCCCGCCGCAGTTGATGACCACATCGGCGGCGATATGCCCCGGCCCTTCGTCGGTGACATAATCCACCCCCGTCACGCGCCGCCCCCGCGTATCGGTGGCTTCGGTCACCCGCGTGACCTTGACGCCTTCCAGCACCTTGGCCCCACGCATCCGCGCGCCCTTGGCCAAGGCCATGGCGATATTGGCCGGATCGCATTGCCCATCCAAAGGCAGTGCCACCGCGCCCACCACGTCCGAGACATTCAGATGCGGATACTTGGCCTTCACCTCGGCGGGGGAAATCTCATGCACATCGACATCGAAAATCCGCGCGACGGTGGCTTGGCGCAGCAATTCCTCATGCCGCTCTGCCGTCAGCGCCACAGAGATGGAACCCACCTGTTTCATCCCCGTGGCCACACCCGTCTCGGCCTCCAGCTTGATGTACAAATCCGCCGAATACTTCGCGAGCCGCGTCATATTGGCCGATCCGCGCAATTGACCGATCAGCCCCGCCGCGTGCCATGTGGTCCCACAAGTCAGTTGCTTCCGTTCCAAGAGCAAAACATCCGTCCATCCGGCTTTTGCCAGGTGATAGGCCACCGAACAGCCCGACACGCCCCCACCGATCACCACCGCCCGCGCCCGTGCCGGAACTTCGACCATCTTCTTGCCCTTCATCTTGGCTCAAATACCCCGGGGGTCCGGGGGCTGGCCCCCGGTCCCGCCGCCTGTCACGCGCGGATGCGCTCGTTCTTTGCATCCCACAACGGCGCATCGTCCTGCACCACGGCGGGGTAGCGCGTGCCGAACACCTCAACCTCCACCGCTGTCCCGGGGGTTGTCAGGTCCGCGCGCAGCATTCCCAGCGCGATGACCTTGCCGACACGGTGGCCGAAGTAGCCCGAGGTGGTTTCCCCCACCACGCGGCCCTCATGCCAGATCGTGGACATATAGGGCGGGTCGCAATCGCCCGCGTCCACCGTCAGGGTGACAAAGCGTTTGGTCACCCCCGCTTGCTTTTCTGCGGCAAGTGCTGCCTTGCCGCGGAAATCGGGTTTGGCCCAATCGACAAACCGCTCCAACCCGCCTTGCAGCACGGTGTAATCGGTCGAAAGGTCCCCCTTCCACGCGCGATAGCCCTTTTCCACGCGCAAGCTGTTCAGCGCGAACATCCCGAACGGGCGCAGGCCCTGCGGCGCACCGGCTGCCATGACGGCATCCCAGGCCTTCGCGGTATCGGCGACGGGCGAGTGAATCTCCCAGCCCAATTCCCCGGCGAAACTCACGCGGAAGAGATACACCTCAGCCCCCGCAATCCGCGCTTTCTGGAAGGTGAGCCACCCCTTCGCCAAATCCGCATCGGAACAGGCCGCCAGCACATCGCGCGATTTTGGCCCCGTGAGGATCTGGCACGACCAATCCTCTGACGCGTCATAAAGCGACAGCCCCGGCGCGAGGTGGCGCAGCAGCCATTCCTTGTCATGCAGTTGCGCGGTGGCGGCGGTGATCAGCAGGAACTGATCTTCGCCCATGCGCGCCACCGACATTTCCGTCACGATCCGGCCCTTGTCATCGGCGAAATAGGCCAGCCCCAAGCGCCCGATGGAGGGCAGTTTGCCGGTGATCTGCGCCGACAGCCACGTCGCCGCACCGTCGCCCGTCAGCATGAAGCGCGAAAACCCCGGCAAATCGAGGATGCCGCAGGCATCGCGCACGGCCTGACATTCCTCGCGCACGGCACCGAACCACGGGCCTTCGCGCTGCCATGTCTGTTGCGCCGCCTCGGACGTGTCATCGCCGGGACGCGCATACCAAAGCGCACGTTCCCACCCGTTATAGGGGCCGAATTGCGCCCCCAAAGCCGCCGTGCGGTCATGCACGGGCGACAGGCGCTTCATGCGGCCTTCGGGCCAAGTGTGATGCGGGAAGTGGATGGCGTATTCGTGGCCATAGACCTCCATCCCCTTTTTCACGCAATAGTCGGGGTCTTCCCAGCCGGTGAAGCGGCGCGGATCGCAAGACCACATGTCCCATTCGGTGGCACCCTCAGTCACCCATTCGGCCAGCACCTTGCCAGCCCCCCCGGCCTGACAGATGCCGAAGGTAAAGACACAGGCCTCGAACGCATTCGGCACCCCCGGCATCGGGCCGATCAGCGGGTTGCCATCGGGCGTGTAGGGGATGGGGCCGTTGATGACCTTGGTCAGGTTCGCCTTGGCCAGCAGCGGCACACGCGCCATCGCGTCGTTGATGTGCCACTCCAACCGCTCCAGATCGTCGGGGAAGAGTTGAAAGCTGAAATCCTGCGGGAAAGGATCATCCGGCGTCGCCCAATGCGCGCGGCAGGGGTTTTCATAGGGCCCAAGGTTGAAGCCATATTTTTCCTGCCGCAGGTAGTAGCTGGAGACCACACCCCGCAAGAGCGGCAGCTTGTGGCCCGCCTCGTTTGACCAGCTTTCCAACTCAGGAATGGTGTCGAACAGCATATACTGATGGCTCATCACCATCATCGGCAGATCGCGGCCAAACATCTTGGCAACTTCGCGGGCATAGTAACCCGCCGCATTCACCACGATCTCGCAGCGGATATCGCCCTTCGGCGTGCCGATCAGCCATTCGTCACCTTCGCGCTTGACGGATGTCGCAGGACAGAACCGCTCGATCCGCGCGCCCATCTGCCGCGCGCCTTTGGCAAGCGCTTGGGTCAGTTGCGCGGGGTCAATGTCGCCGTCATAGGGATCATAAAGCGCACCGGACAGATCATGCGTCTCAAGGAACGGATAGCGCGAACGGACATCGTCAGCCGACAGGATGTTCAAATCCATCCCCTGATAGCGCCCCATCCCGACCACGCGCTGGAATTCCTGCAAGCGTTCTTTGCTGTGGCCCAGACGCACCGATCCGGTGACGTGGTAATTCATCGGGTAATCCACCGCCTCGCCCAACGTGCGGTAAAGCTCCGCCGAATAGCGCTGCATGTTCATGATCGACCACGAGGATGAAAACGTCGGCACATTGCCCGCCGCGTGCCATGTCGATCCGGCGGTGAGCTCGTTTTTCTCCAACAGGACGCAATCCGTCCAACCCGCCTTGCACAGGTGATACAGCGCCGAAGCCCCGACCGCCCCGCCCCCGATGATGACCACACGCGCCTGCGTTGGAAAATCGCTCATGCCGTCTGTCTCCCTGCGTCGAGGCCTTTTGCCCGCCCCGTATCTTGGCGCGCAGCATCGCACTGCGCCCCCCCGCTTTCAATTCGGGCGCGGCGCGGCTATTGATCGGGAAAGCCGATTAGAGGGCCCTATGCAGATCGAACTTCTAGAGTGTTTTCTGGACCTGTGCGAAACCCGCAGCTTTAACCGCAGCGCCGAACGGCTGGGGGTGACGCAAAGCACCGTCTCGGCCCGCATCACGGCGCTGGAGGCGGCTTTGGGCGTCAAGCTCTTTACCCGTTCCCGCGCCGGCACTGACCTCACGATGGAGGGCGCACGGTTTGAAGGCCATGCCCGCAACCTGCGCCACGAATGGCACGAGGCCAAGCGCCGCGTGCAAGTGCCCGACCGCGCCGCGCATCTGGTGCGCTTGGGCATCCAGAACGACCTTGCCGCGCAGCATATCGGCGAATGGATGGCCGATTTCCGCCGCGCCTTGCCGGATACGGCGTTCTACATCGAGCCGGATTACTCCAACCAGATGTGCGCCGATCTTTTGACGGGGGCTTTGGATTTCGCGGTGATGTATTCCCCCAAACCGCATCCGGACCTGCATTTCTCGACTGTGGGAGAGGTGGCCTACCGCATGGTCAGCGCCGACACGGATCGCCGCGCCGGGGTGGTGGCGGAAACCTTTGTCTTTGCGCATTTTTCCCCAGCGTTTGAGGCGATGCACCGCGCCTTGACGCCAGAACTCGCCGGTTCGGCAATCTCGGTCGGGCAAAGTGGGACGGTGGCCTCGCTTCTAGAAGCGATGGGCGGCGCGGGCTATGTTCTGGAGCGCACCGCGGCGCGGTTGGTGGCCTCGGGCCGGTTTGCGGAAGTGACCGATGCCCCCGTGTTGCGCCAACCGGTCTTTGCCGCGATGCACCTGCGCCACCGCATTGCGCCGATGCACCGCCGCCTGTCGCGGATCGTGGAGCGGCGGCTTTCGGGCAAGGCCGCCGCATGATCCGTCCCTCTGGACGGGCGCCCGCCGGACGGCTAGGCGGGGACGATGCAACATGGGGCTGCGTGTGAGCGTCGATCTAACCACCATCTCGCGGGAGGCCCCGGTGCTGATCGCCGGTCCAACCGCAAGCGGGAAATCCGCGCTGGCAATGGATTTGGCGGCGCGTGATGGGCGGGTTGTGGTCAATGCCGATGCTTTGCAGGTCTATGACTGCTGGCGGCTGTTGACCGCGCGGCCTTCCGTGGAAGAGGAACGGGCCCTGCCCCATGCGCTTTATGGCCATATCGGCAGGGACTCGCCCTATTCCGTTGGCCATTGGCTGCGCGAGGTGACAGCCTTGCTGGATCAGCCCGTGGTGATCGTCGGCGGAACGGGGCTTTACTTCACGGCGCTGACCGAAGGCTTGGCCGATATCCCGCCCACCCCGCCCGAGGTGCGCGCGCTGGCCGACACCCGCATGGCGGCTGAGGGGCTGTCGGGGATGCTGGCCGAGCTTGACCCCGCCACGGCCGCGCGGGTGGACCAACTGAACCCTGCCCGCGTGCAGCGCGCCTGGGAGGTTCAGGCCGCCACCGGGCGCGGACTGGCCGCTTGGCAAGACGACACAGGCACCCCTGCCCTGCCCCTGTCGCACGCCCAAGCGCTGGTGATCCGACCGGATGTGGACTGGCTGAACGCCCGTATCGACCGCCGCTTTGACGCGATGATGCACCAAGGCGCGCTGGAGGAGGTCAAAACCGAACTGCCGTACTGGCAGCCCACCCGCCCCTCGGCCCGCGCCATCGGTGCGCCCGAACTGGTGGCATACCTGCGCCATGAGATCGATTTGCCCCAAGCGGTCGCAGCGGCAAAACTCTCGTCCCGGCAATATGCCAAGCGCCAAAGGACGTGGTTCCGGTCTCGGATGACGGGGTGGAGGGACATTATTCTGCCGTGATCCTTCTCTAAAGTTATCAACAAGACGAAAGACCAATGTGGATAACTCCGCCCTATCTCTTATTCCGGCTTGGGTTTCCGGGCTTGGGCTGACTATGATTCGCGCTATGAATAAGGTCGACTTGAAACCCGCCGCTCCGCTCTCCGCAGCCCCCCGTCAGACCGAAGGGGAATTGCGTCTGATGGCGATTCCACGCCTTGCTGCTGCCGGGAAGTGGCGGGTCGAGGCGATGCGCAGCCTCTCAGAACCGCTGTTTTTATGGTTCACCAAGGGTCAGGGCCGGATCACCATCGGCGGCGTCACGCGCGGCTACAGCACCCATACGGCGGTCTTCATCCCGGCAGGCGTGATGCATGGCTTTGAGGTCGGCGCGCAGGTTTTTGGCACCGCGGTCTATTTCGGGCGTGATCCCGGCCTGCCCTTGCCCAAAACCCCGCAGCTTTTGCGAATCCGCGAAGCCCAAGCGCAGCAAGAGGTCAACATCACGCTGGACATGATCCAGCGCGAATTGCACGCCGACACCACGGCGCATGAACGCGCGGCACGGGCGCATCTGGGCCTGTTGGGCGTCTGGCTGGAGCGCCAGATCGTCAAGGCCGCCCCCGAACAGGTCAAACCCGATGCCGCCAAACGTCTGGTCACGCGCTACACCGCGTTGATGGAGCGCGAGTTTCGCAGCGGTGCCGGGGTGGCTGACCTTGCCGCCGCTCTTGGGGTGACGACGACTCACCTCACGCGCTGCTGCAAACAGGGCTGCGGGAAATCGGCGCTTGCCCTGCTCCAAGACCGCCGGATTTTTGAAGCGCGCAAGCTTTTGGCTGAAACCGACATGCCGGTGTCCAAGGTCGGTGCAGAGCTCGGTTTTACCTCTGCCGCCTATTTCACCCGCGCCTTTCAGAACCTGACCGGAACCTCCCCCAGCGCATTCCGCCGCCTGCAATAGCCGAAATCGTCGCCAAACTGTCGCTAATGCGACAGGGAACGGCGAAAGCAAGCGTTGACGGCTGAGGGCAAAGGATGCTGCTATGCTCTTCGTGACGGGCAAATGCCCCGCAAGCGCAGGTTGCACAGGCCGCGCTTCGCGGGTTCACCTTTCACCAAGGGATAACAAGGGCCACACGCCTTCAGGGAGACCGAGATGACTTATATGAAAATGGCCGCCGTCCACCCGGCCGCCGAAATGTACGCAGCAGAGGTCCGTTCCGGCCATCTGTCGCGCCGTGAATTCCTCGCCCGTTCCACCGCGCTGGGCGTGTCGGCAGTTGCTGCCTATGGCCTCTTGGGCCTGGATGCCCCCGCCATGGCGCAAGATGCGCCGGTTGCTGGCGGCACCCTGCGGATGTCGATGGAAATCAAGGGTCTGAAAGACCCGCGCACCGCCGACTGGTCGCAAATCGCCAACGTGACCCGCGGTTGGTTGGAGTATCTCGTCGAATACAACAACGACGGGTCGATCCGCGGCATGCTGATCGAATCGTGGGAAGCCAATGCCGACGCCACCGAATACACCCTGAAAGTCCGTCCGGGTGTGAAGTGGAACAATGGCGACGACTTCACCGCCGATGACGTGCTGTTCAACTTCCAGCGCTTTGGCGATGGCAATGTCGAAGGCAACTCGATGCCGGGCCGCATCTCGATGCTGGTCGATTCCGAGAAGAAAGCCCTGCGCGACGGCGCTGTCACCGTTGTGGACCCGCTGACCGTGAAGCTGACCCTGTCCGCCCCGGACGTGTCGCTGATCGCCGGTCTGGCGGACTATCCCGCCGCCATCGTGCACAAGGCCTATGACAATGGCGACCCGACCAAGGCTGTCGGCACCGGCCCCTATCTGCCGGAAACCGTCGAAGTCGGCGTCAAGGCGCATCTGGTCAAGAACGCCAACCACACCTGGTGGGGCACGGCCGTTTATGGTGGCCCGTGGCTGGACCGCATCGAATACACCGACCTCGGCACCGATCCATCGGCCGAAGTCAACGCCGCTGCGGCGGGTGAAATCGACGCGACCTACCAGTCGACCGGCGAATTCATCGAACAGTTTGACGGGCTGGGCTGGACCAAGTCCGAAGCTGTGACCGCCGCCACCCTCGCCGTGCGCTTCAACCAGAACGCCGAGGAATACAAGGACGTCAACGTCCGCACCGGCCTGATCAAATGCGTGAACAACGCGGTTGTGCTGGAACTCGGTTACAACAACAACGGCACCGTGGCGGAAAACCACCATGTCTGCCCGATCCATCCGGAATACTACGCCCTGCCGCCGGTCGTTGTCGATCCTGCTGCTGGCGCACAAGCCGTCAAGGACGCGGGCAAGGGTGACTTCGAGTTTGAACTGATCTCGCTGGACGATTCGTGGCAGGCTTCCACCTGCGCCGCCGTCGCCGCGCAAATCAAAGATGCCGGGGTCAACATCAAGCACACCGTTCTGCCGGGCGCGACCTTCTGGGAAAACTGGCTGACCTACCCCTTCTCGGCCACCGAATGGAACATGCGTCCTTTGGGCGTCCAGATCCTCGCCCTCGCCTACCGTTCGGGCGAAGCATGGAACGAATCCGCCTTCTCGAACGCCGAGTTCGATGAGGTTCTGGCCAAGGCGCTGTCGATCGCCGATTCCAAGGCCCGGTCCGAGCAGATGAAGCGTGTGGAAGAGATCATGCAAGAGCAGGGCGTGATGGTTCAGCCCTACTGGCGCTCGATCTACCGGCACTTCGACGCCAAGGTGAAGGGCGCGGAGATGCACGCGACCTTTGAACATCACCACTACAAGTGGTGGATCGCCGCTGCCTGATCACGGGCTGCGACGGTAATCTTCGGGCGCGCGGGAACACCCTGCGCGCCCTCCGCGTCTGGCCTGATATCGTCAGGGTCAGGTCCCTTCCCCTTCGCCTCCGGGTCCGACCGGGAAAGAGTTTCCGATGGTGGTATTCGTTTTGCGTCGTATCGGGATCATCCTCCTGACGGCGCTGACCCTCAGCTACATCGTCTTTGCTTTGACGAACCTGCCGTCGAGCCTTGGAAAATTGGCCAAGGCCGAAGGCTCTGTGCGCATGTCCGACGAAGAAGTCGCGCGCTGGCTGGATGAAAACGGCTTTGGCGGGTCCATGGTCTGGCGCTATGGCGAATGGCTGGGCCTCGCCCCCGGCTGGACCCATACCGATGAGGCAGGCGTGACCCGTGGCCGCTGCCTTGAGGCGGTCAAGACCTCTGACACGCCGGATGCGGCAGTGTCCGAATACTGCGGCATCCTGCAAGGCTATTGGGGCTTTTCCACCGTCTTCAAGCAACCAGTGTCCGAGGTGATGGCCCGCAGTCTGGCGGCAACCGGCTGGCTGATGTTTTGGGTCATGGCGGTGATGGTGCCAAGTTCGCTGATCCTTGGCGTTCTGGCAGGCATGCGCGAAGGCAGCCGCACCGACCGCGCATTGTCGGGGGTGGCCATCGTCACCACCGCGACACCGGAATATGTGTCAGGCGTTGTTCTGATCGCGCTCTTTGCCTCCGCCACCGCCGGGGTCTCGCCCGTGCTGGCCGAATGGGGCTGGATTTCGGGCAAGACGCTGTTTCCCGGCACTGCCACCAGTGCGATGGAAAAGATCACCTTCATGAACTTCTTCCTGCCGGTCATGACCATCGCGCTTTACGGCATCGGCTATATCGCCCGCATGACCCGCGCCAGCATGACCGAGGTGATGACTCAGCAGTACATCCGCACCGCCCGGCTCAAAGGCGTCAGCTTCCGGCAGGTGGTGATGAAACACGCGCTCAGGAACGCCTTGATCGCGCCCTTCACCGTGATCATGCTGCAATTCCCCTGGCTGTTGAACGGGGTGGTGATTTCGGAAACGCTGTTCAACTACAAGGGCTTCGGTTGGACACTGGTCCAAGCCGCAGGCAACAACGACATCAACACCCTTCTGGGCTGCACCGTCGTGGCCGTTCTGGTGGTGCTTGTGACGCAACTGATCTCGGACATCGGTTACGTCTTCCTCAATCCGCGCATCCGGCTGGCCTGAGGGGGATATGATGGACGTTTTGACCTGGGGCCAGATCTTCACCCGCATCCTGTGGCAGCTTTTGCCGGTCTGGGGCGCGCTGATTGTGATCTTCACCCTCTCCATCGCCTTCAAGCGGCGCTTGGGCCTTTATGGGCGCATCTTTGACAGCACGGTGGGCATGATTGGCTTTGCCCTTGTGATGTTTTGGGTCTTCATCGCTTTCTTCGCCGACATGATCATCACCCATGACCCTTACAGCCAAGTGTCGGGGATGAAGAACATCCTGCCCGGCATGCCGGTCAAGAACGTCAAAGAGGGGGTCTATCAATGGTACCTCCTCGGCGGGGACCATCTGGCGCGGGACGTGTTCAGCCGCGCCATCATGGGCGCGCGAGAGGTGCTGATCATCGCCCCCTTCGCCACCGTGGTGGCCTTTATGGTGGGCATCACGCTGGGCCTGCCTGCGGGCTATCTGGGCGGAAAGCTGGATGTGGGTCTGTCGTTCGGGTCCAACCTCGTGCTGGCCTTCCCGGTGATCTTGCTGTTCTACCTCTTGGTCACGCCATCCGTGCAGGAAAGCGCGATCCCCACGACCTTTGCCGCGATCCTGTTTCTGTTCCCGATCCTCTTCCTGACGCTGCTGTTCAATTCGCGCTATTTCACCAACAAGGCGCAGCGCAATCTCTACGTCGGAATCGTGCTGGTCTTTGGCCTTTGGGCCTATTCCGGCCTGGCCTTCAACGCCGACCCGCTCGGCGTCTGGTCGATGAGCCCGAACATCCTGAATGTCTTCGTCTCGGTCGTCTTTGTGAACTCGCCCGGCGTGTTCCGCATCGTGCGCGGCATGGTGATGGACATCAAGACGCGCGACTACGTTGCCGCAGGCCAGACACGCGGTGAGGGCATCTGGTACATCATGCTGTGGGAGATCCTGCCCAATGCGCGCGGCCCCTTGATCGTCGACTTCTGCCTGCGCATTGGCTACACCACGATCTTGCTCGGCACACTCGGCTTTTTCGGCCTCGGCGTGGCCCCCGATAGCCCCGATTGGGGATCGACCATCAACTACGGTCGCCGCCTCTTGGCCATCGCCCCTCACCCTGCCATCGTCCCGGCCCTTGCGCTCATGAGCCTCGTCCTCGGCCTGAACCTGCTCGCCGATGGCCTGCGCGAAGAAAGTCTGAAGGATTGACGCCATGACGCGCCCCTCCTTCCCCGTTGCTCAAATATCCCACGGGGGTCCGGGGGTGTGAAACCCCCGGTCCCGCAGCCAAAACCTGCGCGAGGCCAGCCATGACCGACACCACCTGGGACCCGTCCAAACCCATCCTCGAGATTGAGAACCTCTCGATCTCCTTCTTCACCCGCCTGCGCGAAATTCCCGCCGTGATGGATTTTTCCTGCAGCGTGATGGCAGGTGAGGCGATGGGACTGGTCGGCGAGTCCGGTTGCGGCAAATCCACCGTGGCCTTGGCCGTGATGCGCGATCTGGGCAAGACTGGCCAAATCGTCGGCGGGTCGATCAAGTTCAAGGGCCGCGACCTGACCACCATGGGCGAAGAGGACCTCCGCAAGCTGCGCGGGTCTGAAATCGCGATGATCTATCAAGAACCGATGGCCTCCCTGAACCCGGCAATGAAGATCGGCGCGCAACTGGCTGAAGTGCCGATGATTCATCAGGGCATGGCCAAGTCGGACGCTTGGGCCTTGGCCCGCCAGATCGTCGCCGATGTGCGCCTGCCCGACCCGGACCGTATCTTGCAAAGCTATCCGCACCAGCTGTCGGGCGGCCAGCAGCAGCGCATCGTGATTGCGATGGCGCTGATGTCCAAGCCCGCGCTTCTGATCCTCGATGAACCCACCACCGCGCTGGATGTGACGGTCGAGGCGGGGATCGTCGATCTGGTCAAGGCCTTGGGCGAGAAAGACGGCACCGCGATGCTTTTCATCAGCCACAACCTTGGGCTGGTCCTCGACGTCTGTGACCGGCTCTGCGTGATGTATTCCGGCGAGGCGGTGGAAACCGGCAATGTCGAGGATGTCTTTGACGAGATGCGCCACCCCTATAC
>JAIYDR010000004.1 GCA_027487395.1 Rhodobacter sp.
AAATCGCCTCAAACAACTCTGCCCGCCCCTGCGCCGGATTGGGTCGGCGCAGCAGGTCCAGCATCGGATGCACCTCATAGCGCCGCACCGCATCCTGAAGCACCACCGGCAAAGCCGCCGCCGCTTCTGCCACCAGCTTTACGGCACGGAATCCCACCGGATTCCCGGTAAACCCTTGCCGCGTCAGACTGCCTGCATCGCGCGGGCTCCAGATCGCGCGACCCGCCCCGCCCCAAGCCACCACCCGCCCGGCCGCCGAAGCCTTCTTTTCCGGCACCACCACCGGGGCCTCGCGCCGCAGAAACTGCCACACCATTCGCCACTCCCTTCGTTCCTGCGGGCAAGCCTTTCCCGCCCCCGTGCGTCCTGCGCGCCGGGCTGTCCTGCCATTCCATGTGCTTCGTAAGGTCAGAGGCTGCGGATCTGGGGCCGCTGCCATGTATCAGCCGGCGAAAGAATCAACTCCGTCAGCGCCCAGACCAGCGCATCCACTCGGTCTGGACTGCCCTTGCCCGCGTAGCCCGCCGCCGTCATCCGCACCATCTGATCCTCCAACCGGTCCAGACCGCGCCGATGGATCACCCGTCCCTGCTCATAAAGCGCGGCCACTGGTTCCGCCCGCGTGACCTTGCCCCGCGTCGCCCGCACAGCGCGAAACGGCAGCGAGGGATCAATCTGCCGCAACAAGGTCTGCACCAGATCGCCACCCTGATTGACCTCGGCCACCACCCGATCCGCCTGATGCCGCTCATAAGCCGCCACCGCCGCCCGCGCCCAAACCTCGGGCGAGGCGCGGCTCATGCTGGCATCCTCGAGCACCACCGCCCGCCATGTCTGCGGCGGTCCCTGCATATAGACCCCGGCCACCACGATCCCGCACTCATCAGATCCGGCATGCCCCGTCACCGGCGGATCAACAGCCACCACGATCCGATCCGGCGGGTTGATCTCATCGCTCTGCGCCGCCTCAATCCGCGCCAAGGGCCACAGCGCCCCCTCCACCTCTTCTAGCAAAAGCCCGTCCAACTCCTGCCGCCCCTGTGCGGTCCCGGCATAGCGCGCCGTCACCTCCTCAAGGAAAGACGCCGCGAGATACGCCCGGTTTGCCACCGTCGGCGCGTGGGTGATCACGGTTGACGGATTCTTCAAAATTGCCTTCAACGTCGCCACATTGCGCGGCGTCGTCGTCACCACCTGCCGCGGATTGTCCCCCAACCGCAGCGCGAATTGCAGCATGTCCCAGGCCACCTCGGCCTTCTTCCACTTCGCCAGCTCATCCACCCAAGCCGCATCGAATTGCGGCCCACGCAGGCTTTCGGGATCATGCGCCGAATAGGCCGTCGCCGTCGCGCCATTGGGCCAGACCAGACGCTTCTTCGTCGCCTCCCAGTCCGGGCGGCGATCCGGCGGCGTGCAGGCCAGAATGCCGCTGTCGCCAAAGATCATCACATCCCGCACCTGATCAATCGTCTCACCCACCAGCGCCACGCGCCGCGCCCGTCCCGGATCACCCGGACGCGGCCCCTCCACCTCGGCGCGCACCCATTCGGCCCCAGCCCGAGTCTTCCCAGCCCCGCGCCCGCCCATCACCACCCAGGATTTCCACACCCCCTCTGGCGGCAGTTGATGCGGCAAGGCCCAGAATTCGAACACCCAAGGCAAGGCCAGAAAGCTGCCCTCGCTTAAGCCCTGCAGGAACTCATCCACCACGTCCGGCGTCGCGGAGGCGAGCCAGACGGCGGCCGATCTCATCGCGCGCCGCGTCGAAGTCGAGGTCGTGCGTTCCGGCGATCCCGGCAATCTGAGTGCGGAGTTTGTCAACTCTCTCCCTTTCGCTCATCAAAATGCGGAATGCGTCCCGCAACTCACGCGCAGCTTGCGCGGCCAGCTTTGCGGCCCCCGGCTCGCCCTCAACGGCGCGCCGGGCCGCCTCTCCCAGTTCCAGCGCCACTTGGGCAAACTGGTCTTCCGCCTGCGACAGCAGGGCTTCGACTGTTGTCGCATCCGGCAGGACTCTTTCTGTCATCCAGCACGCCCCACCGCTTTGCAGCCCCCGCTGAGGGAAAAGGAAAAGCGGCACCGGGTTGCCCCGGGCCGCTTGCCCAATTCGTCCATCATGTCAAAAGGAATACTTGGACCGTTCGCCAAAGTCAAGCGGAAAACCGTTCTATATCAGACGGTTAGCGCACTGTCGATTAACCTTTTGTTAATCCGCGCCCTGCACCCCGCCCTCATTCGCCTGTCCTTGCTGGCGTTCGATGGCCCGCCAAGCGGCGACATTGCGGTTGTGCTCTTCCAAGGTGCGGGCAAAGGCATGGCCCCCGGACCCATCGGCCACAAAGAACAACAAGTCCGTCTGATCCGGGTTCAGCGCAGCCTCAATAGACAGCCGCCCCGGATTGGCAATCGGCGTGGGTGGCAGGCCGTCGATCACATAGGTATTCCAATCGGTTCTACGGCGAAGCTCACTCTGCCGCAACCCGCGCCCCAACACACCTTCACCCTTGGTGATACCGTAGATCACCGTCGGGTCCGTCTGCAATCGCATCCCCTGTTCCAAGCGGTTGACGAAGACACTGGCCACCTGCTTGCGCTCTTCTGGAATCCCGGTTTCCTTTTCGACAATCGAGGCCATGATCAGCGCCTGTTCCGGGCTGTCATAGGGCAACCCTTCCGCCCGCACGGCCCAGAGTTCCGCCAAGGTCGCGGCCTGCCGCTTTTCCATCTCGGCGATCAGATCGGCGCGCAAGGACCCACGCTCCACCTCATAACTATCCGGCGCAAGCGTGCCCTCTGCGGGCACCTTGTCGACCAGACCCTCCAGAAAATCCGCCCGCCGCAGCGCATCGACCACCTGCCAGCTGGTCACACCCTCGGCCAGCGTGATCCGCCAGCGGATATCATCCGCTTCTGCTGCCGCGACGTATTCCGCAGGGGCCGCAACCTTGGCCGGATCGAACTTCACCACCTCAACATAGCGGTTCGTCGCCGGGTCCAACTCACGCAAGATCACCTCGGCCTCAGCCACCGAAATGCGGAAATTCACCTCACGCCCGCAGGTCGATTGCCCACCCGCCGTCAGGATATCCAGCACCTGCCCCATCGAGGCATTGGCCGGCACCAGATAGGACCCAAACTTCAGCCCGTCCGCCTTGCCCGAATAATCCGCCCCGATGCGGAAAATCCGCGCATCACTGACAGCCCCCTGTTCGGCCAAAGACCGGCTGACCGCGCTCAAGGACGCGCCCCGCTCCACCCGAAAACAGATCGAACTCGCCAGCGGTCCCGTCCCGGAAAACTGCTCTCGCCCCCAGGCCAGCAGCCCTGCGGCCACCACCAGAACGACGATGAACAGCGTCAGCGCGTTCGAGGCGATCGAGCGCCACATCAGCCCGTCACCTTACCCAGCACGAGGCTGGCATTGGTGCCGCCAAAACCGAAGGAATTCGACAGCGCCACATCAATCCTGCGCTTCACCGCCTTGTGCGGCGCAAGGTCCAGCTTCGGCGTCACGGCCGGGTTGTCCAGATTGATCGTCGGCGGCGCGATCTGGTCCCGAATGGCCAGCACGCAGAAAATCGCCTCCACCGCGCCTGCAGCGCCCAAAAGATGGCCAATTGACGACTTGGTTGACGACATCGTGGCCTGCGCCGCCGCGTCGCCCATCAACCGCTCCACCGCACCCAACTCAATCGTGTCGGCCATCGTGCTGGTGCCATGCGCGTTGATGTAATCCACAGCCGCAGGAGTCAGACCTGCGCGCTTCAGCGCTGCCGCCATGCTGCGATAGCCGCCATCGCCATCTTCCGACGGCGCAGTGATGTGATAGGCATCGCCCGACAGGCCATAGCCCAACACCTCGGCGTAAATCTTGGCCCCGCGCGCCTTGGCGTGCTCGTACTCCTCCAGCACCACCACGCCCGCGCCTTCGCCCATGACAAAGCCATCTCGGTCCGAGTCATAAGGACGGCTCGCTTTGGCCGGATCATCGCCACGTTTGGAAGACAGCGCCTTGCAGGCGTTGAATCCCGCAATCCCGATCTCGGAAATCGGGCTTTCCGCCCCGCCCGCGATCATCACATCCGCATCGCCCCACTGGATCAACCGCGCCGCATCGCCAATGGCATGGGCCCCCGTCGAACAGGCCGTCACCACCGCATGGTTCGGCCCCTTAAAGCCAAAACGGATGCTCACCTGACCCGAAATCAGATTGATCAGCGCGCCGGGGATAAAGAACGGCGACACCCGCTTTGGCCCCTTTTCCTTGATCAACACTGCGGTTTCCGCGATCGAGGTCAGCCCCCCGATCCCCGATCCGATCATCACACCGGTGCGCAAACGGCTTTCTTCATCCACCGGTTCCCAGCCCGCATCGCGCACCGCCTGAACCGCCGCCGTCATGCCATAAAGGATGAAGTCATCGACCTT
>JAIYDR010000044.1 GCA_027487395.1 Rhodobacter sp.
ACCCAAAAAGATCATTGTATAGCTTGGGTCTTTCAGCGCGCGCAAAAAGACGGCGCCAAGGCTTTCCTGCAACTCTTGTTTCGTGGCAGCAGGCGGGCTGGTCAGGAAGGGCAGCGCGAGCATGGCGAGCAAGATGATTACGGCAAAAATCACGAATACCGTCTGCCACGGATAGGATTGCAGCAACACCTCGGCAAAGGGTGCGCCGATCACCTGCCCCGCCGAACCCGCCGCCGTGGCGATCCCCAAGGCCATGGAGCGGTTCTCGGCACTGGTCGCGCGGCCCACGATGGCCAAAATCACACCAAAGCCCGTGCCCGCAATGCCAAAACCGACAATCACCGCCAAGAGTTGATGCCCCTCCGGCGTGACCGCAAAAGACGATCCGATCAGTCCTACTGCATAAAACACCGCGCCCAAGAGGATGGCACGCCGGTCACCCAGCCGTTCGGCAAATGCCCCAAACAGCGGCTGCCCGATCCCCCAAGCCAGGTTCTGGATGGCAATCGCGAGCGAGAATTCCGCCCGTGGCCAGCCGAACTCGGCCGCAATCGGGATCTGGAACATCCCGAAACTGGCGCGGATCGCAAAGGACAGCATCAGCACCACAGAGCCCGCAATCAGGATCGGCGTGATGAGCGGGGTTTTGTCGGTGCTGGGCATGGCGCGCTTCCCTTTAGCAAGGGACTCCTTCTGCTCTCGAAAAGCGTGCCGGTCAAATGCGGATTTGTGACGGATACAGGGCCGCCTCCGGTTCATCGGCCTTTCAGCTTGCGCCCGCGTTGGGGGCCGTTAGCTTGACCCGCGCAAAGAACGACGGGGGGCGGGACATGAGCGGCGAATGGTGGCGGGGATCGGTGACCTATCAGGTCTATCCGCGGTCGTTTCAGGACGCCTCGGGTGACGGCATTGGCGATTTGCCGGGGATCACGTCCCGCCTGCCCCACCTTGCGCGCTTGGGGGTGGATGCGGTTTGGCTCTCGCCCATCTTCAAAAGCCCGCAGGCCGATATGGGCTATGACGTGTCGGATTATTGCGACATTGACCCCCTGTTCGGCACCTTGGCGGATTTCGATACGCTGGTCGCCACGGCGCATGACCTTGGGCTAAAGGTGATCATTGATCAGGTGATCAGCCATTCATCGGACCGCCACCCCTTCTTTGCCGAAAGCCGCGCCAGTCGCGACAATCCCCGCGCTGATTGGTATGTCTGGGCCGATGCGAAAGCTGATGGCACGCCGCCGAACAATTGGGTGTCGGTCTTTGGTGGCCCGGCATGGGAATGGGACACGCGGCGGCGGCAGTATTACCTGCACAATTTCCTGACCAGTCAGCCGGATTTCAACTTCCATAACGCCGCGGTGCAGGATTGGGCACTATCCGTGCTGCGCTTCTGGCTGGATCGCGGGGTGGACGGCTTCCGTCTGGACACGGTCAATTACTACTTCCACGACGACAAATTGCGCGACAATGGCCCCGTGCCGGGACGGAAAGAAAACCTTCCCGCCGTCAATCCCTATGAGATGCAAGATCACATCCATTCCAAGACCCGTCCCGAAAATCTGGGCTGGCTGGAACGGATGCGCGCGCTGCTGGACGAATACGACGACCGCACCATGGTGGGTGAAGTCGGCGATGCCCCATGGCGCGCGGTGCAGATCATGGCCGATTATACCAGCGGCGCGCGGCTGCACATGGCCTATTCCTTTGACCTTCTCGGCCCCGAATTCACCGCCGCGCATTTCCGCTCCAAGATCGAGGGCTTCTTCGCCGGTGCCCCCGATGGCTGGCCGATGTGGGCCTTTTCCAACCATGACGTGATCCGCCATCCCTCGCGCTGGGAAACCTACGGCGCCGTTGACGATGTGGCGAAACTGGCCTGCGCGATGCTCTTGTCGTTTGAAGGCTCCATCTGCCTCTATCAAGGCGAGGAATTGGGCCAGACTGAAACGGACATCCTCTATGAAGAATTGACCGACCCGCCGGGGTTCAAGTTCTGGCCGGAATACAAAGGCCGCGATGGCTGCCGCACGCCGATGGTCTGGGATAGCACCGAGTTTGGCGGCTTTTCAACGGTCAAGCCATGGCTGCCGGTCAAGGCCCCGCAACGCGCCCGCAATGTGGCGGCACAGGACGGGGTGGCGGGGTCCGTGATGGAGTTTTACCGCGAGATGCTGGCATTCCGAAAAGCCTCGGTGCTCAGCGGGCGGGGCACGCGGTTCCTTGATGTGAAGGAGCCTGTCTTGGCCTTTGTGCGCGGGGATGCGCTTTTGTGCCTGTTCAACCTCTCCGACGCGGCGGTGACCTTGGCAGTGGACGGGGTGGGAACGGCCCATGGCCCAGCGCAGGCAGCGCCCGTTACGGACGGTGTTGTAACGCTCGGCCCCTTGGGCTTTGTGCTGCTGGACGTGACGGGCGAGGTGCAGGTTTCGCTCTAAGCCACGCCAACGAGTTTTCTGCGAAAAATCAGGCGTTGCCTTTTGACAAAGCGCTGAATCTTCGCAGAAAATTCGCGGCGCGCGTCAGATCGCGCGCCAATACACCCCGGCGGCGGGGATGGTCACGCCCTCCACCTCGACCTCTTCGGGATTGTAGTTGAACCAGTAGCGATGCGTCGCCGTCGCGCGGGTGCGCAGGCCGACGGGCATGGACTGCACCGCAATCCCCTGCGCAGCACAGAGCCCAGACAGGATGCGGTCCAACGCCGCATCATCCGCCCAACCGGCCAGATAATGCAAACCACCCGCCCGCAGGACCGCGGGGAAGCCGTCCTCGGTCGTCTCCACAACCTCGGCCCCGCCTTCCAGCTTTTCGCGCCAGCCGGTGAAAGCCCCGCCTTGGAGCAGCGGCACGGGGGCATCCGGCGGCAGGCTTTCGACGCGCATCACCACGGCCTCCATCCCCGGCAGGTTGGGCGGCAGCGGGACGGGGGTCGAAAACTCCGCCGTTTTTGCATTCGTTCTGGGGCCAAGCAGCGCCGCGCCCGTGTAACTGGCCAAGGCGCGCAGCAGCGCGTCAGACAGCGTCGCCACACCGGGGGCGAGTACCAGCTTGTAGCCCGAAAGGTCCGCCACATCGGGCGGCAGGATATCGACGTTCAGGCCCAAGCGGCGCAAGGCGCGGTATTGCGAAAACACCAACCGGAAGTAATCGAAATCCCGACCTTGCGGCTGCGTCTCCCAGGCCCAGGCGCTGGCATAGTCGAAGACCAGCGCCACATCGGCAAGACCTGCATCCACATCCGGCATAGCGGCAAGTTCGCCTGCCACCTGCCCCGCCTCATGAAACGCGGGGGCGGCGACGCTGTCGGGGCGCAAAAGCCCTGCGTGCATGGTTTCCTGCGCAAAGGGGGCCTGACGCCAGCGGAAGTAACAGACCGCCTCTGCCCCATGCGCGAAGGCCTCCCACGCCCAAAGCCGGGCCATGCCGGGCAGCGGATCGGGGTTGTAGGGCGCCCAATTCACCGGACCGGGTTGCTGTTCCATGATCCACCAGCGGCCCCGGCCCACGGCGCGGTAAAGGTCATGGTGAAAGGCCTGAAAATCCGGGTCCCCTTGGCGCAGGAATCGGCGCTTATGCTCGGGCGAGGCCTCGGACCGGTCCGACAGGAAACCAATAGGATAGGCATCCCAACTGGCGATATCCAGATCGGCGCCGGTGGCGAAATGGTCGAAATCCGTGACGCGGCCCATGTAGTTATGCGCGATGGGTGCCGCCGAATACTTGCGCAAGATATCGGTCTGCAGGCGGTTAAAGCCCGCGACCTCATCGCTCGCAAAGCGGCGGAAGTCCATGACATGGGCGGGGTTCGCCTCGGTCACGGTCAGGTTGGGCAGGCCGATGTCATTGAAGCTGGCATATTCCATCGACCAGAACACATTGCCCCAAGCCCGGTTCAGCGCCTGCGGGGACTGGTACTTCTGCGCCAGCCAGTCGCGGAAGGCGTGCAGAGCGGCATCGGAATAGGACAGCACCGTATTGTGGCAAGCGTATTCATTGTCGGTCTGCCATGCGGCGACGTAAGCGTTCTTGCCATAGCGTTCCGCCATCCGCGTCACGATGGCCGCACATTCCGTCCGGTAGCCGCGATGCGAAAAGCAGTAGTGACGACGCGAGCCAAAGCCACGGGTCCGCCCCTGCTTATCCACCGCCAGTATGTCGGGGTGCTTGTCCAGCATCCAGCGCGGCGGGGTGGCGGTGGGCGTGCCCAGCACCACCTTCAGCCCCGCGCGGCCCAGCGTGTCGATCGCGCGGTCCAGCCAGTCCCAGTCGAAACGACCGGGCTCGGGCTCCATCCGGCTCCAGGCAAATTCGCCGATCCGGACCCATGTCAGGCCAAGATCAGCCATGCGGGCGGCATCTTCGGCCCATTGGGTTTCCGGCCAATGTTCGGGATAGTAGCAGACGCCCAGTGTGCGTTTCACAAGATCACCATAGGTTCGGGCAGGCCTTGGGCGATGCCAAGGGCGGCAAAGGTTTTTCCAGCGTTTGGATTGGCAGCGCGGGCGGCGTCATCCATGCCTTCCAGCGCCGAGGTGCAAAACAGCGTGGTCATCTCTGCCCCGCCAAAGGCCGGGCAAGAGGTCTGCGCCGACCCTTCAAACGAAACCGCACGCAAGAAGGTGCCATCGGGCGCATAGGCGGCCACCCGCCCTGCACCCCATTGCGCGTTCCAAAACGTGCCATCCGCCGCCACCACCGCGCCATCGGGGTAAAGGCCTTGCACGGTAAGATCGAGGTAGAGTTGAGGTGCCTCTTTGGGCCATCCGTCCGCGTCCAGCGCCACGCGCCAGACCTTTTGCGTCACAGTGTCCGAGAAATGCGCGTATCCGCCACCTGGCGAAAAGCAGATCGAATTCGGGATGGTCAGACCGGGAAACAGCTTGCGGAGTTCGCCCTTATGATAGCGCCAAATTGCCCCGCGCCCCGGATCGTTTGGGCCACGCTTGCCCATGGTGCCGATCCAGAACCCGCCCTGACGGTCCGCGCGGCCATCGTTGGACCGCGTGCCGGGATCATCCGCATCCAGCGCGACAAGCCTCGACTGGGTCCCCACGGCAATGTCAAACCGCCAAAGCGCGGATTCCGAGGCCAAAAGCAGTTCGTCTTGC
>JAIYDR010000318.1 GCA_027487395.1 Rhodobacter sp.
CACTGGTGATCGTCAGCGGATTGCCGTCAGGATCGCTGTCATTGGCCAGAACGTTGATCGTCAGCGGCGTGCCGAGCGTCGTCGAACGGCCCGTATCGTCCTGCGCAACCGGCGGGCGGTTGCCGGGTGCCGGGTTGAACGGCGTGCCGAGGATGTTTTCGATTTCGGTGAAGCTCAAGACCTGGCCAGTGGCATTGCCGGTGCCATCAAGGAACTGCACCGTGCCGTTGGTGCCGTTGCCGTTGCTGTCGGTTGTCTGGTTGATGATCCGCCAGTTGCCCGCATTGCGCAGGTCAAGCGTATCGGAATCCGTGCCACCCGCGCCGCCATCCACAGTGATACTGGCCGTGGTTGCGCCGTTCGCGTCCAACTGGGCGCGATCCACCACAATTGTGTCGGCGTCGCTGCCGCCCGAGATGCTATCGCCCGCACCCGCAGTGATGTTGTCGTTGCCATTTCCGCCGGAGACGGTGTCGTTGCCCGCGCCGCCGGTGATGGAGTCGGCGCCGCCGCTGTCCATTTCGATCAGGTCGTTACCCGTGCCGCCATCGATCGTATCATTGCCCGCGCTGTCGCGGATGGTGTCGTTGCCCGCGCCGCCGAAGAGTTGGTTGTTGCCATTCGGCAGACCCGCGCCGGGGGCATCATCGATCAGGTCGTCACCGTCGCCACCAAAGACGGTGTCATTGCCCGCGCCGTAGTTGATCGTGTCATTGCCTGCGCCCGCGTCAATGCGGTCGTTGTTGCCGTCCGCACCGTCGATGATGTCATTCTGGGCATCGGCAAAGCCGATGAACATGTTGTCATTGCCAGCTGTGCCATTCACCGTTCCATCTGCGACGACACCTGCCGCCGTGGTGTTCACCAGGCTCGACTGCGGCGCAAGCAATTCAATCGTGTTGTTCAGCGTGCTGGTGAAGGTGATGCTGCGGACGGCCGTGTTGTTCAGCGCACCGTTGGTGACGAGGTTGGCAACGAAAAGATCGCCGTTCTCCATCTGCGCGACGGTAATGATCGTGTTGTAGGTGCTGCCATCAGCACGGGTCACGGTCACGTTGTGATAGGTCGTGCTGTCGAGGAAGGTCGATACCGGGCCGTTGCCGCGGTCATAGGTGATCGCTTGACGCGTCGTTCCGCCGCCCGGGGTTTCGTTGTTGTCGTAAAGATTGCCCAGACCGTTGAGGTCGGCGTTGATCGTCGTGGCCCTGAGGGCGTTCAGGGTCTGGCCATTGAGTGGGCCCGTGTTTTCCGAGCCGCTCGCACCGTTCTCAAGTGGATCGAGGTCCTGGAAAATCCCCATGAACAGCAGGTTCCAAATGGCCATGTTAGATCTCCTTACCGGTGTGGTGCGGCACCGCCGCCACTTGTGAATGAACAATCGTGCGCTCTGGTGCGGTCAGCACCGGGCGCAACGCCAAGAATGGGTTTGAGCGAAGGCCGCAAAGCCGGACCGAGCCGGTGCGCGCTTGTCGCCTGATTTTGGGAAAGCCAAAGCCGCAAGCGTGCCCGATCAACACGGGATTTCTGATCCCACGAGGCATGCGAGTCGAACGTCTGTCAAAATGACGATCCGGCACCATCGCCTGCCCGTCCAAACGGGCATCGATGTAGGATCGTTTCAAGTCAGAATTGCCGGGGCAGCTTAGGGCCATTCCTATCACTTCAGGTTACGCCAAATGGCGCTGTATCGGTTGGCCTTTGCAGTCCCCCAACTGCGCGGGCCGGCGGTTGCCATTGACCCATTGCCAAGGAACCACCCTCTGGGGGGGCACCACAGGCAAAGAGCCGTTAAAATGGCATGCCATCAGACATTGGATGGCAGTTCCGACAGATGGCCCATATACCTGAGTATGTAAAACTCATGTATTTCGAAAAATGGAACAACGTTTGATGGGCCGAAAAGAGGTTCGGGGAGTGGCGCGCGGAGCCCATCGACGACTGTCCGAAACAACAAATTTTATTTAATTTTTTCAGTACTTTGGTATTCTCTATCTGAAACGACGGCCTGCGGAAAGTTTCCAATGTGGAAACAACTGTTTTCGAAACCGAACCGATGTGATTTTCGCGACATTCTGGCAATTATGGCGATCCCATGGCGATGATCTGGCGCCAGAGCGTTGAATTAAAAGGCCAAGATGGTTTTTGATGCATCCATTGGTTGTGTCATTTTTTGAATATGGTTCGATTAATGGAACAACATGTGTTTTTTAGATGCAGTGATTCCCTATGGTGACAAAAGGAACAGCCAGACTTGCGCCGCAAGTCTGGCTGTCTATCATTGGGGTAATTGTATGGATCGCAGAGGGATTACATCTGCCTATGCGGACCTTGTTGCATGGGGCTGCCGTTGCCGAACATATCCAGCTTCCCGTTGACACGTTGCAACATCGCGTTGAAAGCCTCAATCAGTCGGGCACGCTTGGCCGAGGCCGTCTTTTGCGCAATCCGGATTGCGGCCGCCGTGCCCATGTGGCCCCTTACGGAGACAATCAGACTGCGCCCATCCGCGCCCCAGACCTGGCCCGGAAATTGCTGGATACGCCTACGCGACGAGATCACTGCGACATGAGCCGAAAGTTCAGGGTCAGCCGAAGCCTTCACCTGAGCCGAATACCGTTCCAACTGGGGCGGTGTCATTGCGGCATGCATGGCCAGAAGAAGCTTGTCGTCAGGCACCTCGATGCCGGGTGCCGAAACGGTCAAACGGCGGGTGGTGTCATGCAGGACCAGCACGCCTTTTCGATTGGGACAGAAAAGATCGATATGCACCGACGTAATCGCCGCCACCTCGCCCATCTCGTCACCCAGTTCGCTGAACTCGGAGTCTGCAAAGGCCGCCGTCGAGAACAGCACATCAAGGCGAGGATCAAGCTGGATGCGCGTTCCACCTTGCCGGATGCACACCCAGCGCGCTTCACGCAATGTCGCGACAAGTCGCCACGTCGCAGCCTTGGACATCGCCAGCGCCGCCGAGAGGTCTTTGTAGGTCATCGCACCGTTGCGGCCAAGCAATTCCACGGCCTGAAGCAGGCGACCGGATGGTGTACTGTCAGCACCAGCCTCATCGTCATCAACAAGACTGACCGCTTCTGCTGCGCGAACCGGGTTCACCAACATCGACATTTCCTGCAATCATCAGTACGGGTTTCAGCACGCGCCGAGGTCCGCCACTTTCGCAACGGACCCCAGAACCATCAAACTCATTACATCCTTAACGGTGTGTGATGAACGTGCTTTCTGCCAAGTCGGACACCACCGAATTGCCGCTCTTTTACATGAGTGGGTCACTTCTGAAGGTGAATGCGCATGAAATGGTCAATGCTTTGCGGACCGGTCCGGTGCTTGGGGTCGTGCTCGCCATCTCGATCTTGCTGGCGCTGCCCGAAACGTCGCTCACCTCCGGGGTTCCGCTATGGGCGCGGATGGTATTGGGCATCCTGTCTTGCGTGTTCTTTATCGAAATGATGTCTGCGTCGGTGTCTTGGGTGTCGTTTTATGCCGCCCGTCGCGGGCAGACGAAGCTGCATGTTTGTCGGGCATCGACACCGACCGCAGTCATGGTCGCCATCCTGACTGAAACGGCGCAGTTGCTTTTGCTGGGTATCCCGATTGAACGCTCCATCCTCTTGGCCAAGGTCCTGGTTGCTGTCTTGTTCTGGGACACAGTCGTTTTCATCCTGCTCTGGTTTTACATTCCAGCGCTTGCCAAGCGAGTCGGAACAGCCGAAGCGGCTCCAAAACCCGAAGTGTTCACCCTGACCATCGGTGGCAAGGACATTGATCCAACGCGCCTGCGCCGGATCGAAACCGACGGGCGGCAACTGCATCTGCACCTCGACGACCATGTGGAAACAGTGACCGCCAAGATGGGCGATACACAGGCGCTGATTGGGACTTATGGGCTGGCGGTGCATCGTTGCCATTGGGTTGCCCATGACCAGCTTGGTCCCATCCATCGTGAGGGCCGCACGTTCATCATGACAACGCGCGCGGGCGTTGCGGTCCCGGTGTCACGCGAGCGGCGCAAGCAAGTGGAAGACATCTTGGCCAAAGTCCAAGCGCAATCGCAATGATGCGTTTCAAGCACATCCTCGGCCCCTCTATTCCCATGAGCGAGGCCCGCGTCTGGCGCATGGCGAAAACACGCGCTTTTTACATCTATACCATCGCCTTCGCCTTCATCGCAGCGTTGTTCCACCCTTACGATCCGTTGCATGCGGCCCCCTTGCTCACACAGTTGGTCTTTTGGACCTTTGGCTTTGCGGGCTTCATCCTGTTTTACACCGTCATCCATCTGGCAATCTTGCGTGCATCCATCAGGCTGCAGATCAAGACGATCTCCGAGACCTTCATCATGGCAGCGACCATGGGCGTGCTGAACGTCCTGGCCGTTTTTGGTTTCAAATTGCTCGGGATCGAGGTCACTGACGCGGCGTCCCTGGTCAGCACTGCTGTGTTTTACTTCGTTCTGTTCGAGATCGCTGCCTACGGATACCTATCGTATGGTGACCGCGCTTTGTTTCCAGAAGTCTATGAGACACCAGAGGCCGCGCGCGAAGGAGGTCGGGTTTACGAAGTCTTCCTGCGCGGCACCCCGCTGCCCGTCGCAAATGTCGAGATGATCCGCGCGCTTGACAAGGGGATTGAGGTGACGGGCGAAAAGCAGACATATACGGCCAAGCGGTCCCTGCAAGTCACCTTGTCCGAGCTGCCAGTCAACATGGGAATCCAGATCCACCGCACCATCTGGGTCTCTCGCCATCTCGCGCGCAACTACATCAACGAAGGTGGCACACTCTACGTCGTCACCTCCGATGGCAAACGTTTTCCAGTGGCGCGGTCGCGGCGGTCGGAATTCCTCGCCTGGATCAAGATGCAGGACTAAGGGTGGACGATCGGTCCCTGCCCGGCGGGATCAGATTTGACCTCGGGACCTGCCATCCATCACCGCGCGCAGGCAATCGGCACAACAGCCGAACCTCCTGATCTTATTCATGCGGTAAGGGAGTTCGGTAGCGACGGTCGCATTGCCTGACCCCTTCAACCGGGCGGCCACACAGGCGGTTCATCGTGCATTGTTCCCAAACCGGAATGAAAGCGATCACGTTGTTCCGCTTTCAGAGACAGTGTCCGGTTTGTGGCACATTTCGTACCTGGCCAACACATCTTGGCCACATTCCCGCCACGATTGGGCGGCGTTCGTTGAAAGACCTGCAACGATCACCGGCCCGCATCGACATGCGTGGTCCGCGACCGGACAAGACAGGACATAAGTGTTGAGGCAAGTGATGGTGCAGCATCTGTCAAGCGGTGGGCGTGGCCGTCCCGGCGGGCCCTTCAGCGTGAGTGTTCAACCTCTCGCTGACTTGACCGTCGGGCCGGAGGTGGCGGCATGGCGGTAATCACGGGCGGTATCGGAAATAATTCACTGCCGGGCGGTATCGATGCCGACAGCATCTCTGGCCTTGCAGGCAACGACACGCTGACCGGTGGCAACGGCAACGACACGCTTGTCGGCGGGGCGGGCAATGACTTGATGGACGGAGGCGAAGGGGCCGACCGTTTCATCCTGGACCAAACTAGCGGCACTGACACGATTGCGGGAAGCGAAACCGGGACTGACTTCGACCTTATCGACGCAACTCTACTTCCGGCAGGAAGCGCCATCCGCGTCTTGCTGACCACTCCCGAAGCCGGGACCGTCACCACGGTGGCGGGCGCACAGCTTGCGGTCTTCAGCCAGATCGAACAATTCACGCTGTCGTCCGGGAATGATGTTTTCCTCGGCTCAGACAGCATCACTTCGGGCACTTCCGTTGATGGCGGCGCGGGCACGGATTCCATCGCCGGGACCGGAGGTGCTGACACGCTCTTAGGCGGGATCGGTGCAGACACATTGCGTGGCGGCGCGGGAACTGATAGCCTGTCGGGCGGCGCAGACAATGACCTGCTGGCCGGTGGCGAAGGCAATGACACCGTCAATGGCGGTGACGGCGACGATACCATCGTCGAAGAGGGCGGCACTGGAACAGGCACTCGCGTCTTTAGCTGGGTCAACAATTTCGACGGCGCAGACCCGCTTTTGGGCGCATCGCAGACGCGTTTCGGCGGGCCGGGCGCGGTCAACCTCGCCGGTGACGCCAATACCGACCGGGAATATGTGTTCGTCCAAGAGATGTCTGCCTCGCAACAGGCACAGTTGGACGTGACTCCGCAGCTTTTGTCGGGCGAGCGGGTGCAAAGCCTGACCATGTCGCTGACCCTCGACATGGCATCGCCGAGCAATTTCGATTGGGTGGATGGGTTCTCCTTCTCGCTCGGTGATCCGACAACTGTCACTGGAGAACGGGAAAACGGCGTCGGGCGCGGCTTGGCGGTCCGAATGGACCCATTGGCAAACCTGATCGAGTTGCGCTGGAACGGCGTCGCCTTCGCCTCTGTCGTCAGCAATAACCTTGAAAGCCGCGGGAGCGGCACACTGACGGTCACCGTCTCGAGTGCCGGGGTGGTAACGGTGCAGGCCCCTCTTTCACCAGGGGTCGATGTCACGGGAACCATCCCCGGGGGTCAGTGGGCTACGGCCAATCAAAGCGGCTGGCAATTCGTGTTTACAGGACGGACCGGCTCAAACACTGGCCTCGTCTATATCGACGATGTCAACCTCAGCGCCACCATCGCCACGCCTGCGACAACGGGCGGCAACGACGTGCTGGCTGGCGGGTTGGGCAATGACACCATCAGTGGCGGCGCGGGAGATGACGCGCTGGACGGTGGAACCGGCAACGACAGGCTGGATGGCGGCACAGGCAACGACACCGTCGATGGCGGCACGGGCAATGACTCGATCCTTGGCGGCGATGGCAACGACCTGCTGCGCGGCGGCATTGGCAACGACAACGTCAGCGGTGGTGATGGCGATGACCGGTTCATTCAATCTACCGGCGATGGGTCGGACACGATCACGGGCGGTGAGGGCGCAGAAACCGCAGGCGACCTGCTCGACGCTTCGGCCCAAACGGTCAACGCGACACTGACGTTTTCAGGGCCAGAGGCGGGAACGCTGGTTTCGGGCAGCGACACTGTCAGCTTCACCGAGATCGAACGCTTCGCCCTAGGCGCAGGCAATGACACGGTCAACGGCGGGACCGGGAATGACTCGGTCGATGCCGGGTCAGGGAATGACCTTCTGTCTGGCGGGGCGGGCAATGACACGCTGGCGGGCGGTGCCGGTAGCGACACGCTCAGCGGCGATGCCGGGAACGACCTGCTGATCGGTGGGTCAGGGAACGATACGGTGCTGGGCGGCGATGGCAATGACACGCTGGAGGGCACGGCAGGCGACACGCTTTCCGGCGGAACCGGGGATGATGTCTTCCGGTTTGACCGCCTCGCCGCGGGCACTGCGGCGATCACAGTTACCGGCGGCACGAATTCAGCAACAGGTCTTGGCGATGTCCTCAGCTTGCAGGGGCTGACCAGTTACACCGCGACTTGGACCGGCGGAAACAAGACCAGCGGCAGTGGAACGCTGACCTATCTGAATGCGAATGGCGATCTGGTCACCGTCAATTTCAGCGAAATTGAGCGGGTGATCTGCTTTGCCCGTGGCAGCCTGATTACCACCGCGCGCGGCGATGTTCCGGTCCAGGCGTTGCGGTTGGGTGACATGATCCTGACCGCCGACCGGGGCTATCAGCCGCTGCGCTGGCTGGCGGCACGCCGCTTGAGCGCAGACGACCTGACCGAGGCACCGAACCTGCGCCCCATCCGTATCCGGGCGCGGGCGCTCGGCAATGGTCTGCCGCGCCGCGACCTGACCGTGTCGCCCCAGCACCGCATCCTCGTGCGGTCAAAAGTGGCAGAGCGGATGTTTGGCAACCCAGAGGTCCTGATGGCTGCCAAGCACCTGTTGGCGCTGGATGGGGTAGAGGTCGTCAACGATGGTGCAGGCGTCGAATACTGGCACCTGATGTGCGACCACCACGAGGTGATCTTCGCCGAAGGAATGGAGTCAGAAACCCTGTTCACCGGCGCCGAAGCGATGGCCGCCATCCCGAAGGAATGCCGGGATGAGCTTTTCCAGCTGTTCCCCGACATCGCGACACACTCCAGCAAGACATCCATCTCCGCCCGCCCTCTGCCGAAGGGGGCCGCCTGCCGCCAACTCGTGCATCGCCATATCCTG
>JAIYDR010000240.1 GCA_027487395.1 Rhodobacter sp.
CTGGACAAGATGAACCGCGTGCATGGCAAGGCCGAGGTGGTGATCGGCAAGCAACGCCACGGCCCTATCGGCACCGTCGAACTCAGCTTCGAGGGTCGTTTCACCCGCTTTGGCAACCTCGTGCAACCTTGGCAGGCCGAAGGCGGCCCCGATTACTGATGCGCTTCCCCGTTGCCCCAAATATCCTCAGGGGTGAATGGCCGCTTGCGGCCAGAGGGGGCGCGAGCGCCCCCTGACCCGCACGGGTCCCGCGCTTTGCGCGGGTCCGTGCTTGCCGCGTCAGGCGCGCAACGCGCCTGTCCGCCAGATTTCGGACGCCCGATCCCGTTCCCCCAGACCACAGACCGCTCACCACCCTGTGTCTCGCTGCGAAAACTGCTTGACCCCACCCCTCTCCCTGTCAGAAACGGCGCATCATGGCCACAGCAACCCTCTCCATCGACCTTGACGCCATCGCCGCCAATTGGCGGGCCTTGGACCGGCTGACCCCCTCGGGCGTGCAGACCGCCGCCGTGGTCAAGGCCGATGCCTATGGCCTTGGCACCACCCGCGTCGTGCGCGCGCTCGCCCAAGCCGGGGCGCGGCGCTTCTTTGTCGCTGTCGCCGAAGAAGGCGCTGCCGTGCGTCAAGCCCTTGGACCCGGACCGCAGATTTGCATCCTCTCAGGCCATATGGCGGGCGATACCGAGATGATCCACGATCTGGATCTGACCCCGATGCTGAATTCGGTCGATCAGGTAACGCGGCATGTTGAAGCGCTGCCCGGCCAGCCCTTTGGCGTGCAGCTTGATACGGGCATGAACCGGCTGGGCATGGAGGAAGGCGAATGGGAGGCCGTCGCCCCCTTCGTGCTCGAGGCCGGACCAGAGCTTTTGATGTCGCATCTGGCTTGCGCCGACGCGCCGGACCACCCGATGAACGCCGCGCAATTGCAGGCCTTTCACGCCATGACCGATGGCACCGGCGTGCCGCGCAGTCTGGCCGCAACGGGCGGCATTTTCCTTGGCCCGCGCTATCAGTTTGACCTGACCCGCCCCGGCATCGGTCTTTATGGCGGGCATCCCTTCGCGCAGGCGCATTCCGTGGTGACGTTGTCCCTACCGGTGATCCAGACCCGCGAAGTCGCGATGGGCGAGCCTGTGGGCTATTCCAACACCTGGGTTGCGGATCGTCCGACGATCATTGCCACCGTCTCGGGCGGTTATGCCGATGGCCTGCTGCGCAGCCTGTCGGGCAAGGCCACGCTCTGGGACGGCGATACGCCCTGCCCGCTGGTGGGTCGGGTGTCGATGGACCTGATCACCGTCGACATTGGCCATCTGCCACAGGTGCCGCGCAGCCTTGATATCCTTGGCCCGCAACAAGGCGTGGACCAGTTGGCCACCATCGGCAACACCATCGGCTATGAGATTTTGACCAGTCTGGGCAACCGCTATACCCGCCGCTTTGTCGAACGCAGCGCCGTGGATTGGGCCGGAGGGACCACCGCGTGATCCTGACGTCCCCGCTTGCAAGCCTTGGGCGCGCAACGCAGGCCATGTTGGCCGCGACCGGGCGGGTCGCGCTCTTTGCCGCCGCCATTGTCAGCCACATCTTCCGCCCGCCGTTCTACCCGCGCGAATTCGGCCAAGCCCTGATGCAGATCGGCTGGTATTCCCTGCCCGTGGTCGGCCTGACCGCCGTTTTCACCGGCGGCGCTTTGGCGCTGCAAATTTACTCGGGTGGGGCCCGGTTCAATGCCGAGGCGGTCGTCCCCTCCATCGTCGCCATCGGCATGGTGCGCGAGTTGGGTCCAGTCTTGGGCGGCTTGATGGTGGCGGCGCGCGTGTCCTCCTCCATCGCCGCAGAGATCGGCACGATGAAGGTGACCGAGCAGATTGATGCCTTGGTGACGCTGTCCACCAACCCCCTGAAATACCTCGCCGTGCCGCGCGTGCTGGCGGCGACGCTGTCGGTCCCGGTCTTGGTCGCCGTGGGCGATGCCATCGGCATTGCCGGGGGCTGGATGGTGGGCGTGCAGCGCTTGGGCTTCAACTCCGCCACCTACCTGCAAAACACGGCGGATTTCCTTGAGGTCTGGGATGTCACCTCGGGCCTGTGGAAGGGCGCAGCCTTTGGCTTCATCGTTGCCGTTATGGGCTGCTATCACGGCATGAACTCGGGCCGTGGGGCGCAGGGCGTCGGGGCCGCGACCAAGGCCGCCGTGGTGGGGTCATCGGTGCTGATCCTCGCCGCCAACTACCTGCTGACAGAGGTGTTTTTCAGCGCATGATCACCCTCTCCGGCGTCCAGAAATCCTTCGGCCCCAACCGCGTCTTGCGCGGTGTGGACCTGACGATTGCCAAGGGCGAAAGCATGGTCATCATCGGTGGGTCAGGCACCGGGAAATCGGTGCTCTTGAAATCCGTGCTGGGCCTTGTCACCCCCGATGCCGGGACCATCACGCTGGACGGCCAAGACGTCACCAAAGGCGACCGCGATGCCTTTCTGGCGCGCTTCGGGATGCTGTTCCAAGGCGGGGCGCTGTTTGACTCGCTCAAGGTCTGGGAAAACGTCGCCTTCCGCCTGCTGCGCGGCCATCTCGCCCGTCCCAAGGCCGAGGCGCGCGAGATTGCCATCGAAAAGCTGCGCCGCGTCGGATTAAAGCCTGAAACCGCCGATATGTTCCCCGCCGAACTGTCAGGCGGCATGCAAAAGCGCGTGGGTCTGGCCCGTGCCATCGCGGCCAGCCCTGAGATCATCTTTTTCGACGAACCCACCACCGGCCTTGATCCGATCATGTCCGGCGTCATCAATGACCTGATCCGCGAGATTGTTGTGGAAATGGGGGCGACCGCGATGACCATCACCCATGACATGAGTTCGGTCCGCGCCATCGCCGACAAGGTGGCGATGCTGCATGACGGGGTGATCCGCTGGACCGGCCCCGTTTCAGAAATGGACGCGACACCAGACCCTTACGTTCAGCAATTCATCCAGGGCCGCGCCACCGGCCCCATCGCCGCCGTGCGGTAAGGGGGCGGGGATGGAGGCCAACTTGCTGCGCGCGCTGGATGTGCTTAGCCAGTCGCCCCTGTTGCAAGCCATCGCCTCTGCGGTGCCTGCGGCCATCGCGGTCGCTGGTCTGGCCGGATGGCGCGCGCGCGTGCCCCAGACCTTGCCGCTGGCGCTGTGGGGCGGGCTTTTGTGCCTGTGGATCTTCGTCCCCCTCCCGCTGACCGAGCCGCAAGTGATTTCGTTTCGCCATTATGTCTCGATCCTTGGCTGGCTCTGGCTGGTACAGGCTTGGGGACGCTTGGTCTTAACCGAATGGCCAGCACCCATCTGGTCTCATTGGATCGTCGGCAGTTTGCTGGTGCTGTTGCCGCTGTGCGGGGCCTTGGTGCTGATCCGATCCTTTTGACCAAGGCGTTCAGGTCACGGGGCCGCCGTCTCGTCCCTGTTTTCCATGAGTATATGATCCAACCCGAAATAAACCTGTTGCCGAATCGTTGCAGTCGGGAGTTGATTGTCGGTGGTATTCATCCCATCGTCCCTGTGGCGGCGGGACAGGTCTTATGTGGTTGTCGATTACTTGTAGGGGTTATTGCCCGTGTTCTCTGCCCCGCTTTCCTGGCGTGACCTGCCCCTTGTGGTTGCACCGATCATGGTCCTGTGCCTGACCGCGTTCGTTGGGGCCATGACGCTTGGCGCCGTATTCGGTCTCATGCCATGGGTCGAAATTCCGCTGCAGATCGGGGGGTTGGCCCCGGAGTATACCGGCAAGGCGTTGCAGGGTTTGCTTCTTTTGATGCTTGTGGCGCTGTGCCTGATTCTACCAAGTCTGCGCCGGATTGCAGCGCTTGAAATGGGGCATCGGTCGTTTCGCATCAGTCTGGACGATGTCGCCCGCGCCTATCGCATCGCCCATGCGGCTGACCGTGCCGGGGTCTTTGCCTTGTCAGCGGAGTTCGAATCGATCCGCCAGCGGATGGAGGTGCTGCGCCGTCACCCCGACCTTGGTGACCTGGAGCCAGAGTTGCTGGAATTGGCCTCGGTCATGAGCCACCAATCCCGCGATCTGGCGCGCGTCTATTCCGACAACAAAGTGGACCGTGCCCGCCGTTTCCTGCGCCAACGTCAGGAAGAAGTGGACGCCTTGGCCGAACGCCTGAAGCTCGCGCGGCAGTTGGTGGCGGAGTTGCGGACGTGGCTCACGGATGTTGAGGCGGAAGAGCGTCAGGCCCAAGTCCAGATCAAGCGGCTTGAAGCCGACTTGCGCGAACTCCTGCCAGCGCTTGGGTTCGATCTCGCCGAGCCCGCGCGTGGGGATGGCAACGTGGTGTCGCTGCCCAAGCCGTTGAAGTAAATATCTAAAGACGAAGATAATGTAGGCGTCATCTGCCTATTCATTCAGTCCCCATGCGGACATCATGGTCTCATGCCATTCATAAACTTAGACCACCGTTAACCAAAGCGGCGCGCCCCGATGCTTTGGGCATCGGAGCAATCCCTGTCGTTGCGCCATTGCACGTTTCGTTGGGATGCGGCTTTGAGGTGCACTCACACTCTGTATCGCTGGCGGCCTACCGGCCCGGCCAAGGGCCGGGCGTTCTTCGCGGAAATCGTCCACTGGACGATTTCTGACCGCTCATCACCCCCCTTGCCCCCGCGCCGCCCACCCGTCAAGTTGCGGGCATGAGCAAATCCTCCCCCACCTTCACCTGTACCGCCTGTGGCACCGCCCATCGCAAATGGATCGGCAAATGCGACGGCTGCGGGGCATGGAACACCATCATCGAAGAGGCCCCGCTATCCGCTGGCCCCAAATCCTTGGGTGCCAAGGGCCGCACCATCGCCTTGACCGACCTGTCCACCGAGGAAGCCCCGCCCCCCCGCGCCGCATCGGGGATGGAGGAGTTGGACCGCGTCCTTGGCGGTGGGCTTGTGCCCGCTTCGGCCATCCTTGTCGGTGGTGATCCGGGGATCGGCAAATCGACGCTGCTGCTGCAAGCGACGGCAAGTTTTGCGCGCAATGGTCTGAAATGTATGTATATCTCAGGCGAAGAGGCGGCCGCTCAGGTGCGGATGCGCGCGCAACGCCTTGGCCTTGCCGATGCGCCGGTCCAGCTTGGCGCGGAAACCGCGTTGCGCGATATCCTGACCACTCTGGACGCCGAACGCCCGCAATTGGCGGTGATCGACTCGATCCAGACCATGTGGCTGGACACGGTGGAGGCCGCCCCCGGCTCTGTCTCACAGGTCCGCGCGGCGGCGCATGAGTTGGTGACCTTCGCCAAGAAGCGCGGCGTGGCGGTGATCCTTGTTGGCCACGTCACCAAAGACGGCCAGATCGCCGGTCCGCGTGTGGTGGAACATATGGTCGATACCGTGCTCTATTTCGAAGGCGAGCGGGGCCACCAGTTCCGCATCCTGCGCGCGGTGAAGAACCGCTTCGGCCCCACCGACGAGATCGGCATCTTCGAGATGCATGCCCTCGGCCTCACGCC
>JAIYDR010000401.1 GCA_027487395.1 Rhodobacter sp.
AGCGGCGGCGGCAGAGGCCGCGACGATGCTGGCCGCCCTGACGGACGCAAAGGGCAAGCTGGCGGGATTGGACGCCGCGCGCGCAGTGGCGGTGTCAGAAGCCGCCACCGCGCAGGCCGCTTTGGTGGATGTGCAGGCACAGGGGCGTGCGGACGCAGAGCGTCTGGCGGCGCTGCAAACCGACCGCGATGCCTTGGCCGAACAGGTGACAAAGGCGCAGGGAGACGCCGCCGCGACGGTGCAAGACCTGACCGACCGTCTGGCAAAGTCTGATGCAGAGGTGACCCGCCTGAACGATGCGCTGGCTGCGGCACTTGCCGCCCGCCCGATCGCCGAGGATATGACCAGTCCCAGCGGGGATGCCTTGGCATTGGCCGTTAATCCGACGCTGAAGCCCAAAGCCCGCCCGAGCGCGGATATGACTGTCGCGGCGGCGGCCCCGGCAAAGACCCCAGCCAAAGCGCCAGCCAAAGCGAAAGTCAAAGTTGCCGCTGCCGCACCTGCACCACAACCCGCGCCGTCACGTCGGGTTGCCCCGGCCAGTACGGCACCGCAGCTTAAGGGCTGTCAGTTCCAATGGGTTGGCACGGAAGGGCGTCTGGTCTGCCCGTAAGGCAAAGCGGGGGGCCGTGCCCCTCGTCAACCACCCAATGCCAGCGTACAGCGTTGCCCGCCGATGATGGCGTTGTCGGCATTCGGCAGCGCCACCCGGATGCCAAAGGTGCGTGACGCCGCATCAAACAGGGGATCAACCGACAGCACTTGTCCGGCAATGCTGGACCCTGCGGGAAGTTCAGGGTGGATCGTCACCGCAAGACCGGTCCGGACCAAGGGAAAATCCTCGGCGGGCAAGAAGGCATCGACATGGATCGGGTCGGTCTGGGCCAGAATCACCACATGGCGGTCAGCGGTGACATATTCCCCGGCGGAAAGGCTGACCTCGGTGACCACCCCAGCCACAGGCGCGCGGATGTTGGTGTTCTCGATGGCGATCTTGGCGCGCTCAGCCTCGGCCAAGGCCGAAGTGCGATCCGCCTCGGCCTGTTGCAATTGCGACGTGGCAAGGGCGACCTCGTAGCGCAACTCTTCCACCTTCACCACGCTTTGGGCGTTCTGCTTGGCCAGTTGCTCGGCGCGGTCCAGTTGCGCCTGACCAAAGGTCAGACGGGCGGTTTGCTGGTCGATGGTGGCAGTGCTTGCGGCACGGGTTTCCAAGATTTTCAGCGCCGCGCGTTCCATGGATCCATCGGTGCGCGCGATCACCTCTCCTTTGGCAACGCGCTGGCCTTTGGTCACCAACACCTCTTCCAGCACCCCCGGCGTGCGCGCGGAAAGCGAGATGATCCGCGCGGCATCCATGACGCATTCATACTCTTGCGCCACGGCCGGACAGGCCAGCAAAGCGGGCAGTGCGGCAGAAACCAGAAGGCACCGAAGGGAAAGCGACATGCGGAAAGCTCCATCAGGAAAAGGAACGGCCAAGCATCGGTCAGGCGGGGCCGGGGGCCGTGGCAAAGGGGGTAAGCCTGTGGCGTTCATCGCCAAAGCGGCGGACATAGGCCGTGGTCAGACCCAGACATTCGGTGGACGCACAGACCGCGCGATGCGGGCAGGAATGAAAGCCGTTGCGGTCAAAGCCGGTCCAGAAATCGGGATCAATCACCAGCATGGGCTGGGTATTGACGAGGGCGGGGCGGTCATCGCCCAATAGGCATTCGGGGACATTCTTCACCTCAACCAAGCGTCCCAAAGCGCGGGCATCGGCGATGGCTTGGCGCAGGGGGGGCATCAGATCGGCCAGCGGCACACAAAGCGATTTGTGATCCACCGGGTCCATCGGAAAGAAGTTCCAGAACTCATGCTGCACCACGCAAGCGTATCCCGCCAGTGCCGCCACAACACCGGGCAATGTGTCCACGCTTTCGGCGGTGATGACGGTGTTGGTGGTGACAGCGACGCCGGGGTGATGGGCCTCGATCAAATCCAGCCCCGCGCGCATCTTGTCCCAAGACCCTGCGACCTTGGTGATGGCATCATGGCGTTCGGCGCAATCGGCGGTGACCGAGATGAAGAACTCATCTGCCCCCGCCGCGACAAGTCGGTCAAGATACTCACGACGATGCAACTGCATCCCATGGGTTTGAATGCGGATATGCGCGAATCCTGCCGCTTTAGCCTGCGCCACAATCTCGGGCAGGTCGCGGCGAAGGGTGACTTCGGCCCCGGTGAGCACCAATCCCTCCCACGGGCGGCTTTCGCGCTGGCGGTCCAGCACGGCGTCAAAATCCGCGCCCTCGGTCGGGGTCAGGCGGGACATCGTGCCTTCGATCATGCAATGCGTGCAGGCGAGGTTGCAGCGGAACTCCATCGTGACCGACACCCAGCGGTCATGATCGCGTAGGGCAAAGCGCTTTTGTCCCCCGCCCAAGGGCGAAGTCGTTCCCACGCGGAACCGAGCGAGCGGATCATCAGGCGTCGTCATGGCTGTCCTGTCGCTGCAACACTATGGTGCACCGCTGTGCCAAGCCATGGCGCGATTGACCCGGTGGGAAAAGGCTTTCAATCGGCGGGTGAACTCGCTTTCGACAAGGGGCTATCGCCCTGTCGTAGCGCGATCCAGCAGTTGGGATGGGGTGACATCCCTTTGTCAGATTGCGCAAGCCGTCGCGGCGGGGCCTTGCTGACAGGAATAGACCCCGGCGGACCCTCTGCACCGGGGCAGTTGTTCTTGTTGGAGATTTAAGGATGTTTGGTCGCTTTCATGCAGCAGTCTTTGGTTTGTTGGCGGGGTTAGGCCTTGCGGCCGCTGGCGCTGCGACATTGCCTGCCCCTATCGCCGCCGTTGCCGCTGGGTTGGAAAGAGCAGGCTATACCGATGTCCGCGTGACGGAGCGCATCTTTGGCGGCTTTGCAATTCAAGGCAAGAAAGGCGCGGATTTTGCCATGGTCGTGCTGGATGCCGAAGGCAAGATGCTGGACCACGCTGAATTGTTCCGCGATGTCGATGGCGATGGTGTTTTTGAAACCAACGAAACTCTTGGCATGCCGGGCCGCACCGTCTTGCGCGGTCTGATCATCGCCGCGCTGGATGCCCGGCTCGACAAGCT
>JAIYDR010000221.1 GCA_027487395.1 Rhodobacter sp.
GAAGCGGATGGTCGGGGCTTGGCGGTTCTGCATCGAACACGTCCAGCGCCGCCGCCCCGATCTGGCCGGAACGCAGGGCGTCGGCAAGTGCTGCCTCGTCCACGATCCCACCGCGTGCGGTATTCACGATGATCGCCCCGCGCTTCATCCCGGCCAGTTCGGCTGCCCCGATGATCGGCTTGTCGGCCTTCGGGATATGGACCGAAACGAAATCAGCCACGGCCAGAGCGGCCGACAGATCGTCGGCGCAAGCAACCTGACCATCGGGCCAGCCCTTGGCGGCCAGATAGGGGTCATGGGCCGCGATCTTCATGCCGAAGGCCGATGCCATCGTTGCCAGATGCCGCCCGATCCGGCCGTATCCGATGATCAGGAGCGTCTTGCCCGAAACCTCGCCCTGTTCCAGTTTGTTGCGCCAGCCCCAAGGCCCGTTCCGCACGGCGCGGTCCGACCGGACCAACTGCTTGGCGCAGGCGAGGATCTGCATCATCGCATGTTCGGCGACCGAGACCGAGTTCACATCGCCCACGATGCACAAGGGGATGCCGCGTGCATTCAGCGCGGCCACATCCACGGCGTCATAGCCCACCCCGTGGCGCGACACGATCTGCACGCGCGCGGCCTTGGCAACACTTGCCGCCGTCATCGGCTGGGTGCGGATCACCATGCCGTCGGCCCGTTCCAGATAGGGCTGGTAAGAAGCTTCCGAGATTTCCTCGACATGGGTATAAGTCACCCCCGCCGTGGCATCCAGAAGCGCCAACCCCGCCGGATGCAGCTTTCCGGCAATCAGGATATGCGGCATCAGTAAGCCCCCTTTTCCGATCCAACCACTGCCCCGTCGGTCAGCTTGCGGAACCCCGCCACGGCGGCCCCCGCAGCGGCAGCAAGGAAACGGCTGTCGCCGCCAACGGTCGCCATGTTGAAACCCCAGCCGATGGCACGGGCGGCATAGTCTGGCGTGCCGCAATGCAGGGCGGCGCGGATGCCGTTCTTCTTGCAGGCCGCAAGGATGGTGTGCAGCGCCGCGATCATCTCGGGCTCTTCGCGGTCGAAACCGGGGGCAAGGCGGCCCCCTGTCAGCGACAGTGTCAGGTCGGCAGGCCCGACATAGATGCCATCCAGCCCCGGCGTCGCGGCGATGGCGTCAAGGTTCGCCATGCCATCCGCCGTTTCGATCATGGCGAAGGCGAGCATGTTGTCATTCGCCTCACCCGCATAATTCGCGCCCGCCGCAAAGGATACGCGGGTTGGGCCGAAGCTGCGCTGCCCGTGGGGCGGGTAGCGCAGGTAGCTGACGAACCGCGCCGCATCCTCGGCGGTGTTCACCATCGGGCAGATGATGCCATAGGCCCCGGCATCCAGCGCCTTCATGATGATGCCGGGTTCGTTCCACGGCACCCGCGCCATCAGCGTCGCCCCGGATGCCCGCATCGCCTGAAACATCGGCAGGAGGTTGGAGTAATCCAAGGCCCCGTGCTGCATGTCGATGGTGACAGAATCGAACCCCTGCGCCGCCATGATCTCGGCGGTGAAGGGGTTGCCGATGCTGCACCAGCCGTTGATCGTGGGCTTTCCTTCGGCCCAGAGCGCTTTCAGCTTGTTCGGGATCATGCCCACACCATCTGGCTGGATTTGACGTCAAGGTAATCGCGGATGCCTTCGATCCCGCCTTCGCGGCCCATGCCGGAATGGTTGGTGCCGCCAAAGGGGGCCTCAGATGCCGCCATCGCAAAGGAGTTGATCCCCACCATCCCCGCCTTGAGCGCCTGCACCGTGCGCCGTGCGCGGGCGGGATTGGTGGTGAAGGCATAGGCCGAAAGGCCCATGTCGCAGGCATTGGCCCGCGCCAGGACCTCATCTTCCGACGAAAAGTGCGTGATCGCGGCGATGGGGCCGAAGTTTTCGTCCGCCATCACGCCCATGTCGTCGGTGCAATCGGTCAAGACGGTCGGCTGATAGAAATGCCCCGCGTTGAAGCCCGTCGCCCGCGCCCCACCGGTAGCGAGTTTCGCCCCCGCCGCCACGGCCCCGGCCACGAACTTTTCCATCTCGGCCAGGCGGCCCGCGTTGATCAGCGGCCCCATGCCGACGCTGGCATCCAAGCCGTCGCCCAGCTTGATCGCCTGCGCCCGTTTCACGAAACCATCGACAAAGGCGTCATGCAGACGTTCATGCACATAGAAACGGTCGCCCGTCACGCAGACCTGCCCCGCATTGGCGAACTTGGTCGGCACGGCAAGGTTCAGCGCCCCTTCCAGATCGGCGTCGTCATAGACGATGACGGGTGCGTTCCCGCCCAGTTCCATCGACACCTTCTTCAGCGTCGCCGCCGCGTCGCGGATCATCTGCTGGCCCACACGGGTGGACCCGGTCAAAGACACCTTGCGGACGGACTTTGCCGCCATGATCGGCGCATAGGTGGCCCCGGTCGGGCCAACAACCAAATTGACTGCGCCGGCGGGCAAGCCCCCCGCACGGCAGCAGTCAACCATGACCATCGCCACACCCGGAGTTTGGGAGGAAGGGCGCACGATGACCGAGCAGCCTGCGGCAAGGGCGGGGGCCACCTTCCTTGCGATCAGGGCTGCGGGAAAGTTCCAGGCGGTAAAGGCCGCGACAACACCAACGGGCTCGTGATGCACCTCGAACCGGCCATTCGGCACGCGGCTTTCGATGATGCGGCCATAGATGCGGCGGGCCTCTTCGGCATACCAGCGGAACTGGTCGATGCTCAGGCCCCATTCGCGGCCCGATTGGGCAATCGGCTTGCCGGTTTCAAGGCTGATCATCCGCGCCGCCTCGTCGGTGCGGCGGATCATCTCGTCCGCGATGCGGTGCAGCGCATCGGCGCGGTAAAAGGCGGGCGTGGCAGCCCATGCTTTCAAGCCCGCCCCCGCCGCGGCAATCGCCGCTTCGGTATCTTCGACCGATGCGACAGGGCAATCGCCGAGCGACTGTTCGGTGACAGGGCTGAGCACGGATGCGGTCGCCCCCGTGACGCTGGCCTGCCATTGTCCAGCGATGAAAAGACCGAAGCGGGAATACATCAATTCAGCTCCTTCACGGCCACGACACGACGTTCAGCAATGGATTTCAGGGCCGCTTCAGCCAGCACCAGAGCCAGACGCCCGTCCTCGAACCCGACCGATGGCGCACGGCCCGTCTCGACCGCATCGACGAATTCTGAGATTTCGGCATCGAAGGCCTCGCGGTAGCGTTCGATGAAGAAGTTGAGCAGCGGTTCGGCGCGGTCAGTGAAATCGGCGGTGTGCAGCGTCATCCCATGCGCCCGGCGGTTTTCCGACAGCGCCATGCCCTTGGTCCCCAGTGCCTCCACCCGTTGGTCGTAACCGTAGGTTGCCCGGCGGGAATTGGTGATGATGGCCTGCTTTCCGCTTGCGGTGGTCAGCACCACCGTCACGGTGTCATGATCGCCCAGCTTTTCCATCAGCGCAGGGTCAACCAGCCGCGACCCTGTGGCGAACACCTCGGTCACCTCTTCGCCCAGAATGAAGCGCGCCATGTCCAGATCATGGATCGTCATGTCGCGCAGGATGCCGCCCGAGACCTTGAGATAGGCTTCCGGCGCCAGCCCCGGATCGCGCGAGGTGATGACAACCTGATGCAATTCGCCGATATCCCCCGCCTCGATAGCGCGGCGCACGGCGGCGTGACCGGGATCGAACCGGCGCACGAAACCCAGCTGGATCGCCACCTTTGCCCCTGCAATGATCGTTGCGCAGCGGTTCACACGATCAAGGCTCAGGTCGATGGGCTTTTCGCACAGCACGGGTTTGCCCGCCGCAACGGCCAGTTCCAAAAGGTCTGCATGGGTATCAGTCGCCGTGGCGATCAGCACAGCATCCACATCTTTGGACGCGAAGACCGCCTCGGCCGAAGCAAAGACCGGCGCGCCGGTCTTCGCGGAAACCGCTGTTGCCGCTGGGGCATAGATGTCGAAGACCCCCGCAAGCGTTGCCCGCGGATGGGCAGCGATGTTTGCGGCGTGCATCACGCCAATGCGCCCGCAGCCGAGCACAGCTATCCGGATCATGACATTCCTCCCGATTCAGGTGTTGCAATATTCATTGCGTTAAACACCTATTGTCAACATGCAATGCGCGATATTATGGTCGCGGCCAAGAATGAGGGAGGAGACCCTATGGAACACTCGACGATTCGCCTGACGATGGCGCAGGCCGTGGTGCGCTGGTTGACGGTCCAGTTCACCGAGATCGACGGACAGCGCGTGCCCTTGTTCGCCGGGGTCTTTGGCATCTTCGGCCACGGAAACGTCACCTGCCTGTCCGAAGCATTGGAAGCGGTCCAAGACGTGCTGCCCACGTGGCGCGGCCAGAATGAGCAGTCGATGGCCCTTGCCGCCGTGGGCTTTGCCAAGGCGAAGCGTCGTCGCCAGATCATGATCGCCACCTCGTCCATCGGGCCGGGCGCGCTGAACATGGTGACGGCGGCGGGCACGGCCCATGCGAACCGCCTGCCGGTGCTGCTGATCGCGGGCGACACCTTCAACAACCGCCTGCCCGATCCGGTGCTGCAACAGGTCGAACACTTCAATAACCCGACCGTGACGGTGAATGACGCCTTCAAATCCGTGACCCGCTATTGGGACCGCATCACCCATCCGGCGCAGATCATCTCTTCCCTGCCGCAGGCCGTGGCCGCGATGCTGGACCCCGCCGATTGCGGCCCGGCCTTCATCGGCCTGCCGCAGGACACGCAGGAACTGGCCTTCGACTATCCGGCCGTGTTTTTTGAACCCCGTGTTTGGGCGATCCCGCGCCCCCGCCCTGACCGCAACACCATCGCGGAAGCGGCTGCCCTGCTGAAGACCGCGAAGAAACCGCTGATCATCTCGGGCGGTGGCGTGCGCTATTCGGGGGCAGAGATCGCCCTTGCACATTTCGCCGCCGAACGCCGCATCCCGGTGGTCGAGACCATTGCCGGCAAGGGGGCGCTGACGCATCACCACCCCGTTCATGCCGGACCCATCGGCATTATCGGCTCAACGTCAGCCAACGCGCTGGCCGCCGAGGCGGATGTGATCCTGTCCATCGGCACACGTCTGCAGGATTTCACCACCGGCTCGTGGACAGCCTTTGCCAAGGACGCGCGTTTCATTTCAATCAATGCCGCGCGCTTTGACGCGATCAAGCACCGCGCGCTTGCCGTGATCGGTGACGCGCTGGAGGGCATCGAAGAGTTGGACAGCAGCCTTGGCGCGTGGAAAGCGCCCGAGGACCATCTGCCCCACGCCAAGGCGCTGTTTGCCGAATGGGACGCGTTGCTGGACGACCACCAGACCCCGACCAACGCCCCGGTTCCGACCTATGCCCAGGTCGTCAACGTGGTGAACGCCGCGGCGGGCGAGAAAGACACCCTCATCGCCGCAGCAGGCGGCATCCCGGGCGAGGTGGCGAAGGGCTGGCGCGTCAAAGCCCCGAACACTTTTGACCTTGAGTTCGGCTTTTCCTGCATGGGCTATGAAATCGCGGCAGGCTGGGGATGCGCGATGGCGCAATCCGGCCCCGGCGGCGTGGGTGGCACCCCCATCGTCATGCTGGGGGACGGCACCTATATGATGATGAATTCGGACATCTACTCGACGGTGCTTTCCGGTCATAAGATGATCGTCGTGGTCTGCGACAACGGCGGCTATGCCGTGATCAGCCGCCTGCAACAGTTCAAGGGTGTGCCGGGCTTCAACAACCTGTTGAAAGACTGCCGCATCCAGAACGCCGAAGCCCCGCTGCATGTGGACTTTGCCGCGCATGCGGCTTCGATGGGGGCCGCGACGCGCCATTGCGAAAGCCTCGCCGATCTGGAAGCGGCGATGGAATGGGCCAAGGGGAACGACCGCACCACGGTCATTTCCATTGTCACCGACGCGCATGCATGGGTGCCGGGGGATGCCGATTGGGATGTGGGCGTGCCGGAAGTGTCGGACCGGGAAAGCGTCAACAAGGCCCGCGCCCATCAGGAAGAAATCCGCGCAAAACAGCGCGTTGGAGTGTGAGACAGACTATGAAAGCCAAACTTGGTATCGCCCCGATCGCGTGGTGGAATGACGATCTTGCTGAGCTCTCGGATGACGTGAGCCTTGAGGAATGCCTCCGCCAAGCCTCGGTCGCGGGCTTCACCGGCATGGAAACCGGACGCCGCTTCCCGATGGACATGGCCGAACTTGGCCCGATCCTTGCGAAATTCGGCATTTCTGTCTGCGGCGGCTGGTTCTCGGGCCTGCTGCTGGACGGTGACATCGAGGTGGAAAAGGACCGCATCGCCCAGCAGATGGCCTTCTTCAAGGCGGCGAAAGCCCCCTGCATCGTCTACGGCGAAACCGCACTGTCCGTGCAGGGCATCAAATCCGCGCCCCTGTCCACCAAGCCGAAACTGACCGAGGCCGAAACCGCCGCATATGGCCGCAAGATCAGCGATTTCGCCGATTGGTGCGCCAAGGAAGGGATGCCGATCAGCTATC